>CAYRLE010000047.1:5245-16774 GCA_964425105.1 uncultured Gammaproteobacteria bacterium
AACAGGCCCGGGAAGCCGGGAGAAGGAGCTCAGCTGAACTGCGGAGTGATCAGTCCCATGGCGACGGCGCGGGCGATGGCTTGAGAGCGGTTGGTGACATTGAGCTTTTCCGTCGCATTCTGGATGTGATAGATGACGGTGCGCTCGGAGATGGCGAGAATCTGCGAGGTCTCCCAGGTGGTCTTGCCCTCGGCGCACCACAGCAGGCATTGTTGTTCGCGCGCGGTGAGCTGGACATTGGTCAGGGGGAGGATCTCCTTGGCGAACACCCGGCGCACCGCCTCATGCAGATAGGCGGTGAACATTTGGCCGAAGGGCGTGCTCTCCTGGATCCTGCCGCGGGCGCTGTTCTGCCTCTCGGCACTGGAAAGGCTCAACATGGCGCTTTCGCCGCGGGCGCTGTGCACCGGAAAGCTGACCCCGCTGACCAGGCCGAACCCGCAGGCCTCTCCAAAGAACTCACGGACCAGCTTGTTCTCCGCGGTCTGTTGATGCAATTGCTCCCAGGTGACCGGGGTGATGTGGCTGGCGCAATAATGGACGGTGGGATCGATGCGCACATAACTTTCGCTGTTGTAGATATCCCGCCATTCTTTAGGATAACCGCTGATATAGATGAAATAGGGTTTGCTGAAGGATGTCGGGATGCGCGCGCCGTAGATGAAGTTGTCGAACTGATAGAGACGACAGAATTCGGAGCACACGTCGTGGATATCTTCCACGGTGGCAGAACCACTCAGGGCGTCGATGATCTCCTGGTAATTAGTCAAGGCCACAAGGTCTTCTCTTCTGCCTCTTCATTGATATAAAGCCTTAGGAAATATCCTGCGCACAATCCGTGCGGCTGTCAACTGCCGAGTACGCGCACACTTTTCATGGCTATAGTCTAGCTGGCCGGCGGCGACTTGAGCATGCTGCGCACTTTCTCCACGACGCTTTGGGTGGCAGGGATGGAGTTGGTCTCGAGTTCAGCATTATAGGGCGTAGGCACATCCGCGCCAGCAAGCCTAGCTACCGGGCCATCCAGCTGGAAAAAAGCCCGCTCCGTGAGGGCTGCCACGATTTCAGCGCCGGCACCGGCAAAGAGGCAGTCTTCCTCGATCACCAGGGCGCGGTGGGTCCTGCCCAGTGAATCCAGCAACTGCGGGAGGTCCAGGGGGCGGAGGCTGCGCAGGTCGATCACTTCCGCCGCAATACCCTCCTCATCGAGGCGCTGTGCTGCCTCCAGGGCAACTGCCGTCATCCGCGACCAGGCGATCAGGGTGATATCCCCGCCGCTGCGGCGCAGGGCTGCGCTGTGCAGCGGCGGCGCAGGGCGCTGGTGATCGAAAGGAGCGCTGCTGAAATAGAGCAGTTCATGTTCCAAAAAAATGACAGGGTCATCCTCGCGCACCGCCTGCAGCAACTGCCAATAGGCATCCTGGGGCGTGGCGGGCGCCACCACTTTCAGCCCTGGCACATTGAGCAGGGCATGCTCAATGCGTTGTGAATGCTGGGCGGCGAGCTGCTTGGCCACCCCCCCCGGCATGCGCACCACCAGCGGGACCCGGAACTGGCCGCCGGACATATAACGGATCTTGGCCGCCATGTTGATGATGGCATCCAGCGCCAGATAGGCAAAATTCACGGTCATGATCTCGATCACCGGCCGCCCGCCCACCAGGGCGGCGCCCACCCCCAGGCCGGTAAAGCTGTTTTCTGAGATGGGAGCATCCCGCACCCGCCATTCACCGTACTTGGCGTACAGGCCCTGTGTGACGCGGTAGCTGCCGCCGTAGAGCCCTACGTCCTCTCCCAGGACGAAGACCGCGTCGTCCTGCTCCATGGCCTGGTCGAGGGCCAGATTGAGCGCCTCCCAGACCATCATTTCCGCTTTCGGGGCGACGGGCTCGATCAGCCCCATGTTCTCGTTTCTGCGCCGTTTCATCTGCCTGCCCCGTTGTAGAGGTCCAGCGGCCTGACATAGACATCACGATGGAGATCCTGGGGGGGCGGGCTTTGTTCCGCAAAGCGCACGGCCTCCTCCACCACGGCATGCACTTCCTGTTCGATGGCGGCGATCTCTGCCTGTTCCAGCCACCGTTCCCGTTGCGCCCGTGTGCGGAGCACCGTGATGGGGTCGCGCGCCCGCAGTTCCGCCACCTCCACGGCACTGCGGTAGGCTCCGGCATCCGCCATGGAATGGCCGCGGTAACGATAGGTGTCGCATTCCAGCAGACAAGGGCCGTTGCCGGCACGGATATGGCGCAGGGCCTCCCGCACCGCCTCATAGACTGCCTGCACATCCATGCCATCGATGTGCCGGCTCTCCATGCCATGGGCGCAGGCACGCTTATAGACCTCCACCACTGCCGAATGGCGGTGGATCTCGGTGCCGATCTGGTAATGATTGTTCTCGCAGATGAACAGCACCGGCAGTTTCCACAGCGCCGCCATGTTGAGCGATTCATGAAAGGTGCCCTGGTTGACGGCGCCGTCGCCGAAATAGCACAGGACACAGTCCGGCTCCTGGTTCATGGCCAGCCAGTAGGCGGCGCCGATGGCAATGGGGAAGGTCTCGCCGACGATGGCATAGCCGCCCAGGAAGCGGCGCTCGGCATCGAAGAGGTGCATGGAACCACCATAGCCGCTACTACAACCATCTCTGCGGCCGAATAGCTCGGCCATGACGGCTCCCGGCGGAATGCCCCGCACCAGGGCGTGAACATGCTCGCGGTAGGTGCTGACCACATAGTCGCCGGGGTCCGCCGCCCGCAGGGAACCCACCGCCACGGCCTCCTCGCCGGGATAGAGGTGGAGAAAGCCGCCGATCTTTCCCTGGATATACTGCTCGGCCGCCATCTGCTCGAACTGCCGCGCCAGTAGCATGTCATACAGGAATTGCCTGATCAGATCCCGTTGCATGGTTGTTGTTCCTTATCGGTCAGCATGCATGACTTGGCCTGTGTTTCAGTCTAACCCATCCAAGGAAGACTTGAAATACAGGGCTTGTGCCTCCTCTCCCCTTTTACAAAGGGGAATGCAATGGTTATTCCCTTCCTCCGCGTACGCGCCATAGCATACGTTGCCACAGCAGATCAGGGTAAGTCTCGAAAACCAGTGCAGCATCCCCTTCCATGACCAGCCAGGCGCCGCGCCTGATTTCGGACTGCAATTGCCCCGGCGCCCAACCACAGTAGCCGCTGTAGATGCGGAAATCTGCAGAAGGGGGAATGGCAGGCAGGATGTTCAGCACCGGCCGGGTGCCGAAGATGAAGGCTAGGCCGCCACTGCCGGCCAAGGATGGAGGCATCCTCTTGTTCTTCATCAGCAGGGAGAGTTGTGTTGGCTGGACAGGGCCGCCTTCCAGGAGGGGGGCGGATCCCCGCCCGCGGCTGTATTCGGGCAGCAGCCCGGCCATGGAAAGAATGGTGGGACGATTGATGATGATACCTATGCTGCCACCGCGGTTGTGCTGGGTGAGCAAGATGACGCTTTCCCGAAAATAATTGAAAGCCATGGCGGGAGTGGCCACCAGAAACCGTCCCGGCGCCGCCGCGAGGACGGGCAGTTGGCCCGCCTGGCGGGGAATAGCGGCAATGGCGGGCGATGCCAGGCATAGGGTGACCAGCAGGAAAGCGTAGCGGCGCAAGGCCCTATGGAAGATGAGCATGGCCCTATTGCAGCGCACCCTCGCTGAATCTGCAAGGGGGCGCGCCGCAAAGGAGCAAGAAAGAGGTCTGTGGCCTGCGGAGGTGTGGCTCAGGCGGCCTTGGCGAGCAACAGGTTCTGCATGGCCTGAAACTGGATCAGTGCTTCTTCCATGATCTCGTTGAGAATTTCATTGTTCAGGCCGGAGATGGTCCAGGCCACGGGATCGATGGGCAGTTCCATTGCTGTTTCCGACTCATGACTGTCTTCGCGGGTGGCCAGAGGATATGCCTGGCTGGCGAAATGGTTGGCAATATGTACCAGGGCGGCATTGACGGGGGCATCCTTGGCCTCTCCCGGCTGATGATGGAATTCCACGGCATCCAGGATATTGACTGGCAGGCGCCAGAAGCGCAGCAGTTCGGCGCCCACCTGGGCATGGTCGAAACCGATGACTTCCCGCTCCACCTCGGTCAGTGGCAGGTCGCTGTCCTTGGCACGCAGATGAGCCTCGCGGGCCATTTCCGGCAGTTTGTTGAGAATGATCAGCTGCCCGATATCGTGCAGCAGGCCGCCGATGAAAAAGGGCTCTACATGGAGGACATTGCATTGCCCCGCAAGGAGTCGGGCCAGAACCCCGCAGTAGATGCTGTGGCGCCAGAAATTGCTCATATCGAGGAAATCAGTGGATAGCCGCGAGAAGATGCCAATGGTCGAGGTGGCCAGCACCAGGTCGCGGATGCCGCGCATGCCGATGATGGTGATGGCACGCGACACGGTATCGATGCGCGAGGGAAAGCCGTACAGGGGGCTGTTGGCAATCTTGAGCAGCCGCGCAGTGAGGGCGGGGTCCTGGGTAATGACGCGGCCGACGTCAGATGCGGACGACGCGGGGTCGTCGACCATTTCATTTATCTTGATGAAGATCTCCGGCAGTGAAACGAGTTTGATCGAACCCTTTACGAGATCCTGAGGCTGCATCAGGTCTGAACCTCCAACTTATTGTTTAGAGAGATTATTTGATATCGGTCACATGGCCGGGGCAGATCAGACGCGGAGCCTGACGTGTCCGCTCGCCCGCTGCCCACCTAAGTTATCGGACACTAAGGGGTTTTTCTTTAAGATGGTAGAGCCTCCCGCCGTCCCGCATCATCATAGCACGGCGAGGAATGGGGTCGCGGCTATTGCTCAGGCGTAGCGCGCCAGGCGCAGCGGGGAAACCTTGACTGCGGTCTTCAACTCCTGGGCAAAGAGCGACACCCGCAGTTCTTCTATCAGCCAGCGATCCTCGTCATGGTGACGCTGCGCCGCATCGCGCTGCTGACGCAGGTAGCCCTCCCAGATGGGCTTGATCTCCCTGAGCCGCACCAGGTCCCGGGCGGGGTCCTCTTCCAGTTTCCTGAGACGCCTGGCCACGGCCTCGAGATAGCGTGGGTAATGCTGCAGGTACTGCCGCGGCGTGGCACTGACAAAGCCCCGCCACACCAGATGATCCAACTGGCTGCGCATATCACTGACGGCAGGCAGCCAGGCCGGTGGCAGTGGGCGCCGCAGTGCTTTGTGCAACTGCTGATAGCTCTCCAGAATCTCTGTCAGCAGTCTGCAGAAAGCTTGTGCCTGAGCGGCCAGCCCTTCCCTGCCCTGCGCCACCAGCGTCTTGAAATCCGCCTCACTGCGGGGCAGGGCTTGGGCGCTGACAAATACTTCATCGATGATGGCCGCCAGCAACTCGCGGCGCAACTCGTTGCAGGGCCCCAGGGACGCGTAGTGCAGGCATGCTTTTCTCATCTCGCTGTCCAGTGTGGTGGACAAGTGGCGCAGCGGCTCAGCGAGCTGCAGCATGATGAGGCGGCGCAGCCCGGCACGACTCTCCTGTCGTGCCTTGTCGGCGGTGTCGAACATGCGCAGGGCGACACTGTCCCCCTCGTCAACCAGGCCGGGATAGGCCTCCAGCGTCAGGCCGTTGTGCTCGATGGTGGCCTTGTCCGACAGTTCGCCAAAGTCCCAACAGGTGATGGCACGCCGTTCCTGGCCCTGTTCCAGCAGCCTGTCGAAGGACTGGCCGGCGGCAGTTGCCAGTTCCTGCTGCAAGGCGCTGAGATCCTCGCCTTGCGCCAGGGTCTGGCCTGCTTCGTCCACGACCCGGAAATGCATGTGCAGGTGGGCGGGCAGTTTGTGGGGCTGCCAGGCATCATGGGGTACCGTCACCCCGGTCATGCGCTCGAGGTGATCGCCGAGGGCGTCCAGCAGAGGGCCCTGACTCGGATCCAGGGCCTCCAGGCAGGCGCTGGCAAAATTGGTGGCCGGCACGAAATTGCGGCGCAGTGACTTGGGCAGCGATTTGATCAGGGCCAAGATTTTTTCCTGGCGCAGGCCTGGCACCAGCCATTGGCAAGGGTGGGGGGAGATCTTGTTGAGTGCCGCCAGGGGTACAATGAGAGTGATGCCATCCTGGGCCTCGCCCGGTGAGAAGTGGTATTCCAGCGGCAGGCGCAGTCCGTCCATGAGCAGGCTGTCCGGCAGGCTCGCCTCCGGCGCAGCACCCTCCAGTCCCGCCATGATCTGCTCCCGCTCGGCATAGAGGAAGCGTGGATCACTGCGCTCGACGCGGCGCCGCCAGCGCTCGAAACTCCTGCCGTCGCAGATCTCGCAAGGAATCCGTTCCCGGTAGAAATCGTAGAGTGGGCGTTTCTCATCCGCCAGATCGCGGCGGCGCAATTTGTTCTCCAGGCGGGTGATCTCCTCCAGGAGATGCAGGTTGTGCGCCATGAAGGGGGCGTGGGCGCTCACTTCTCCGTTCACCAGGGCCTGCAGAAAAATCTCGCGGGCGGTGGCGGGATCGAGCCGGGCATAGGCCACCCGGCGCCGGGCATTGACGACCAGGCCATACAGGGTGACGCGTTCGAAGGCCATCACCTGGGCCCGCTTGCGATGCCAGTGGGGTTCATAGTAGTCACGTTTCAGCAGATGGCCGGCCAGCTCCTCGATCCATTGTGTCTCGATGCGCGCGGCATGGAGGGCGTAGAGGCGCGTGGTTTCCAGCAGTTCGCCGGCCATGATCCACTTGGGGGGATGGGCGCAGAGTGCCGAGCCGGGGAACAGTGTCAGCTTGTTGTTGCGGGCGCCCAGGTATTCCCCCTCCTCCCCTTTCATGGCCACCTGTCCCAGCAGGCCACTGAGGATGGCAAGGTGAATGTCGGCATAGTGGGCCGGCGCCTGATTGAGGGTCAGCCCCATGCCCTTCGCCTGCTGCAGGATCTGATGATGAATGTCGCGCCACTCGCGCAGGCGCAGATAAGAAAGAAAGCGGCTGCGGCAGAATTTGCGGAATTTGTTGTTGGACAAGTGGCGCTGCTGTTCTGTGACCTCCTCCCAGAGCTTGAGCCAGGCAAGAAAATCGGAACGCTTGTCCTGGTATCTGCGCTGCGCCTCGGCGGCGGCGTCCCGTTTATCGGCTGGCCGCTCGCGCGGATCCTGGATGGACAGGGCGCTGACGATGATGAGGATTTCCCTGAGGCAGTGATAGTGGCTGGCCGCCACTATCATGCGCCCCAGGCGCGGGTCCAGTGGCAGGGCTGCGATCTGCCGCCCCACAGGGGTCAAGCGGCCCTCACCGTCCAGGGCCTGCAGTTCATGCAACAAGCGGTAACCGTCGCGAATGAAACGGCCGTCGGGCGGATCCATGAAGGGAAAGTCTTCGATATCCCCCAGGTTCAGCAACTTCATCTGCAGAATCACGCTGGCCAGGTTGGTGCGCCGGATCTCCGGGGCGGTGAACAGCGGGCGCCCGTCATGGTCGCTCTCACTGTAGAGGCGGATACAGATGCCGGCCGCCACCCGTCCGCAGCGGCCGGCGCGCTGCTTGGCGGAGGCCTGGGAGATCTTCTCGATGGGCAGGCGCTGGACCTTGCTGCGGTGGCTATAGCGGCTGATGCGGGCGCGCCCGCCGTCGATGACATAGTGGATGCCGGGCACGGTCAGCGAGGTCTCGGCCACGTTGGTGGCCAGCACGATGCGCCGCCCCTGATGGGGGCGGAATACCCGGTCCTGCTCCGCACTGCTGAGACGGGAATACAGAGGCAAGATTTCCGTACCTGGCGGATGGTGCTTGCGCAGGGCCTCTGTGGTATCGCGGATGTCGCGCTCGCCGCTGAGAAAGATCAGGATGTCGCCGGGACCCTCGCGTGCCAGTTCATCCACGGCATGGAGCATGGCCATCTGCTGATCGCCATCCGTGTACTCCTCCGCTGGCCGGTAACGGATCTCCACCGGATAGCCGCGGCCCGAGACCTCGATGACGGGAGCGCCGCCGAAATGGCGCGCAAAGCCGCTCGGGTCGATGGTCGCCGAGGTGATGATCACCTTCAGGTCCGGGCGCTGCGGCAGCAGCTGTTTCAGATAGCCCAGCAGAAAGTCGATATTGAGGCTGCGCTCATGGGCCTCGTCGATGATCAGGGTATCGTAGGCCTCCAGCAGGCGGTCGTACTGGATCTCCGCCAGCAGCATGCCGTCGGTCATCAGCTTGATGCGCGTCTCGGGGCGGGTGTGGTCCTGAAAACGGATCTTGTGGCCCACCCACTGGCCGCCGCCGTCCCCCAACTCCTCGGCGATGCGCCGCGCCACGCTGCGCGCGGCGATGCGCCTGGGCTGGGTGTGGCCGATCAGCCCTGCGGTGCCGCGTCCCATGGCCAGACAGATCTTGGGCAGCTGGGTGGTCTTGCCCGATCCCGTTTCCCCGCACACGATCACCAGTTGATGGGCGGCAATGGCCCGCTCGATCTCCGCGCGGTGTCCGGTAATCGGCAGTTCTGCCGGGAATCGCAATGAGGGCAGCACGCTACGGCGCTGCGCAACGCTTTGTCGAGAAGCGGCAATGTCCTGCGCCAGGGTCCGGTACTCACGCCCGCCCGCCCTGCCCTGTTGCAGGCGCCGGCGCAAGACGGCCAGCCGGCGCCGCAAGGGCGCGCGCTCGCGCCCCATGCAGGAAAGGATCTGTCCCTCGAGATGGTCGAGGTCTTGTGGCGTCATGCGTTCCATGATTGAACAGGACATTATACAAGGAAGACCCGGGCAATGGGGTTTCAAGCAGCGACACAAGTCGGAGAGCGGAAAACTGTTGAAATGCTCCGCTGGACAGTGCCTATAAAAAACGGGGGTGCAAAGCACCCCCGTCATGGTATTGCTGCAGGCTCAGAGTGATCAGTTCACCGCCTTGCCCTCGGAGTATTTGACCACGGTATTCTGTGGCTTGGCGCCCATGCCATGATCGGTGAAACCCGGCACCGTGGCCAGATCCACCGCGTTGGCGTCGGCGAGGCTGGGCACACCGCTGGTGCTGGCAGGCACTTCCTTGAGGAAGACACTGGTTTCCAACGGTTTTACATAGTAGGTCGTGCCATCACCGGCATCCGTGACCAGGGTGCCGGCCGGTATGTTGATGACCTTGTCGCTGATCTGCTGCGTCATCAGGAAATCGTTTTTGGCGAGTTCCGCATACATGTCGGGGAGACCAGCCATCCAGCCGTCGAACTGCAGCATCAGGGTCTTGCTGACGCCGGCCCCATTGCTCACGGTCAGGGGGGCGAGTTGGACCGGATCCGCCAGGATTACATAGCTGGAGGCATCGCTCATCAAGTAGCGCTGGCTGCCCCAGCCGCCGCCGGCCGCATATTCCCAGTTGTATTCGGCGGGAGTGGCTGCAGGATCCGTTGCAAAGCCGTAGACATCCACCGCCACCGCCGTGCCATCCTGCTGCAGGGGCTGACCACTGCTGTTGTAGGCCTGCAGGCCCCAGGTGCCGCTGGTGAGTACCGTCACGGAGGCGGTTTCATCCTCGGGTGTGGCGGGATCGTCGCTGAGATAGATCAGATTCATGAAATTACTGTCGGCGGGATCGGTCACCAGGGAGAAATGCACATCGGACTGCCAGGGCGCCGCCAGATAGGCAGTGCCGGGGGGCAGGAGCGATGTGATATTGGCAGGGTTGGCCGCCGTCTGGAGCTCGATCTTCACATCGTAGGAACTGGCCGCGTCGCTATCGGCGATGCGCCGCACGATAAGATTCGCGCCATTGTTGTGAATATAGTACTCCCCGTCGCGGGCCGGACTGAAATCCACATCGGCGGTATCATCGAAGACCGGCGTCCAGTTCTCTTCGCTGAAGCTCAGTAGCTTCTTCTCCACCCAGCCTGTCTTGCTGCCGGTGAAATCACCGGTATATTGGATATAGAGAGAACCACCGATATCTATCCCCAGTTGATCGCCATCGGCAGGCATATAGATGCTGCCGCTGGGTTCCATACCGTTCATACCGGGTTGCGCGGTGTAGAATCCGGGACCGCTGTAGGTCACGGCACTGCTGCCGGGATCGGCATCGAGATAGACATACTGCACCATCGCCCCCATGCCGCTGTTAGCGTTGGGATCCCAACGCGAGATGTTGACCATCTTGCGGTCCGCCTCACCGACCACCAGCTTGCCGAAATCGTTGAAGGTGCTCAAACCGATGTCGGCGTTGCTGGAAAAGTCCCGGCATACCGGCGCCATGCCCCCCCAGTCGATGTAGCCGGTGCAGAACTGCCAGGCACCAGCGGTGCCATTGTAGAACAGATCATAGCGGTCGTTGACAAAGGTTTCCACGGGGATGCCCTGGATGTCGTTCAGGGAGCCGGCCACCAGGGCGCGCCGCGTCAGGGTGCCGGGAAAGGCCCTGGATACCGTATAGGTCAGCACCGGGTCGTTGGGGCCGCGATCGGCGCGGGTCACGGTGTCGCCCGCGCTGAGGTCTTCACCGCCCCAGATCTCGTGGCGCCCCTGCCAGGCGCCATAATAGGCGTGGCGCTGCAGGCCGGTGCTATCGGTGAAAGTCACGGGAAAACCGAAACTCTTGTGCTTTTCCAGATTGTCACCGGCTGCGATGCCGGCGCTGCTGTCGGCATCGCTGTAGAACAGACCGTAACGATGGGTCAGTTCCACTGCATTGGCAAGGTTGCGGTCCTTGTAGACTGCATCGCCAGTGCCGTTGCCGGTGTCATCGTCCACCACCAGGTAGCTGGTGTTGTAGGCGTATTGCGCCGACTTGCTGGGCGGCGTGCAGTTTGGCCCCGTGGCGTTCTGCCAACACCAGTCCCAGTCGGGATAGGAGACCTTGCCGTAACCGTTGTCGCCGGCCCGCACCAGAATGCCCTTCATAGGTACGGCCGCCGGTCCCCCGGCGCCGAATTCGTTGATCATGATGGTATTCACACCGGCACTATCGATACGTGAAGTGGCGACGAAATAATTGGAGTTGTCGGCATTGAAGCTGACATTGAGGTCCCACTCGCCATAGTCGCGATAGGAGCCATCGGCATTGACCGTAGCGGATTGGTAGATCTTGAACTCGGCCCTGATGGTGCGCAGCTGGCCGGGATTCATCTCGTCCGGTTCCTCGATCCAGGCCTGCACCTGGTTCACCGGGGTGCCGTTCTCAGTAATCATCTTGGAGTCCACCACCCAGGGCTGCAGGGTCTTGAGTTGGCGTCCGTCCTGTTCATCCTCCCAGGACACGATGGCGGTATAGGGGCCCTGATTGATGTTTTCAGGGAGCGCGTAGTTGGTCTGCGCCAGGGCGTTGATGATGGTTTCGATGATGGCGAACTGTTCGAGGGCACGTTCCTCGACATACTTCTTTGTCTGGGTCGTATTGTAGTCCGAGTCGCTGGGCAGTTGCGCCACGGACAGGCCCTTGAGCAGCGAATAAAGACCCGTGCTTCTCACCGCAACGGCGCTGCTGCCGCTGGAGGTGGGCACCGCAGAAATCTCCGTGGGCAAGGTATAGCCCGATACGCCTGTGGCAGAGTTTGTGGTGCCGGAGGTTCCACCGCCTCCTCCGCAGCCTCCCAGGGCCAGCAATACGGC
>CAYRLE010000047.1:16874-19305 GCA_964425105.1 uncultured Gammaproteobacteria bacterium
TCCTGGCACAGGCTGCCGGGCAGCTGCAGCATGCCCCCCGCCGTTTCCAGGCGCAGTGACTGGCGCTCTGCCTGTCGCACGATGACCGGCAGGATATTCATCCCCGGCATGCCGAAAAAATCCGCGACGAAGATGTTCGCCGGCCGTTCGTACAACTCCAGCGGCGGCGCCACCTGTTGCAGGGAGCCTGCCCTCAGTACGGCAAGACGGTCGGCCAGGGCCATGGCCTCGGTCTGATCGTGGGTGACATAGAGGGTGGTGATTTCCAGGGTCCGTTGCAGACGGGCGATCTCCATGCGGATCTGGAGACGCAGATTGGGATCCAGGTTGGAGAGTGGTTCGTCCATGAGAAACACTGCCGGCTGGCGCACCAGCGCCCGCCCCATGGCGACCCGCTGGCGCTGGCCACCGGACAGTGCCTGCGGACGCTTCTCCAGCAGGTCCGCCAGCCCCAGCAACGCGGCAACCTCCTCGACCCGCTGGCGGCGCTGGCGCTCCGGCATCTTGCGCATGCGCAGCGGAAAGGCCATGTTCTGGCCGACGGTCATATGGGGATAGAGGGCGTAATTCTGGAACACCATGGCCACGTTGCGTTGCTGCGGTTCCAGGCCGTTGATGCGGCGGCCATCGAGGAGAATGTCACCGCTGGTGATTTCTTCCAGTCCCGCCAGCAGGCGCAACAAGGTGGACTTGCCACAACCCGACGGGCCGGCCAGCACCAGCAGCTCACCCTGCCGGATCTCCAGATTGAGGTCATGCAGGGCATGGCTGCCATCGCCATAGATCTTGTTGACCTGGCGGAATTCAATAGTGCTCACTGTCTGATTCCCGTGGCGGCGATGCCCTGAACGAACCAGCGCTGAAAGAACATGAATACCACCAGCACCGGCGTTACCATCATTACCGCAAAGGCCATGATGTCTCCCCATTGTAGGGGCGGCAGGGTATAGAACTCTGCAATACCCACCGGCAGGGGACGCACCGCCGGCCCACTGGTCACCATGAGGGGCCAGAGGAAGGCGCCCCACTGCGTCAGGAAAGTCAGCACCGCGACCGCGGCAAAGGCCGGTTTGGCATTGGGTGCGATGATGGAGAAAAAAATGCGCAAGGTCCCTGCCCCATCGATTCGCGCGGCCTCCTCCAGTTCCCGGGGCAGGCCGAGAAAGAACGTATGGAACAGATAGATGGAAAAGGCATTGGCGATAAAGGGCACGATCTGAACGAGATAGGTGTCGCGCCAGCCCAGCAGGGTCGTTTCATAGAACAACGGGACGGCGATGGCCTCAAAGGGGAGGATCAGCAAGGCCGTGACGACAGTGAAGAACAGTCTGCGTCCGCGCCATTCCAGGCGCGCGCTGGCGTAACCGGCCAGGGCGTTGACCAGCAGGCCCGCGCCGACCACCGTCACCGTGATGAACAAGGAATTGAACAGATAACGGGCAAAGGCAACACGCTGCAAGACATCATGATAATTCTGCAATGAGAAATCTTCCGGCAGAAAGGCCCGCAGGGAGCCGGCTTCGCTCAGCACCCTGGGGTCGGGTTTGAAGCTGGCCATCACCATCATGGCAATGGGCGCCAGGTAGAGCAGCGCCAGTGTCAGCAGCAGCAGATAGAACAGCCAGGTCGTGAGCCTGTTCACCGTCCATCTCCGTGCTGGAAGCAGCGGCGCAGCAGGGCCGTGACGGCCAGCACGATGACGAAGAAGATCACGGTCATGGCTGCAGCGCGGCCTAGCTGCTGGCGCTCGAAGACTGTGCGCACGGTCTCGAAGATCACCGTGGTGCTGGCATCGTTGGGTCCGCCATGGGTCATGATCTGGATCTGGTCGAAGAGGCGAAAGGCCAGGATGGTGGTCACCAGCACCACGAACAGCAGGGCGTTGCGCAGCTGAGGCAAGGTGATATGAAGAAAGCGCTGCCAGGGCCCGGCGCCATCGATACGCGCCGCTTCATAGAGTTCGGCGGGAATATTCTGCAGGGCCGCCAACAGGATCACCATTTGAAAGCCCACCCCCTGCCAGATGGACATGAACATGATGGCGGGCATCACCCATAGGGGATCGTGCAGAAAGTCTTTTGCCTGCCAGCCACCCAGGGTGAGCAAGGAGAGAAAGGCGTTCATCATCCCCTGGGGACCCGGCGCATAGATCAGGATCCAGATCACGGCTAGCAGAGACATGGGGAAGACCACGGGCATGAAAAAGAGGGTGCGAAACAGCACTACGCCCGCTGCTTGGCGCTTGAGCAACAGGGCCAGCCCCAACGCCAGCACGGTCTGCAAGGGAACCACCACCACAGCAAAAAAACCATTGTTGAGCAGAGCCCGCAGAAAACCGGCATCGTGAAGAATACTCTGATACTGATGAAGACCGACAAAGCGTGGCCCCAGGGGGGAACCCAGCTTGAAGTCGCTCAGGGAAAGTCCAATG
>CAYRLE010000048.1:0-5135 GCA_964425105.1 uncultured Gammaproteobacteria bacterium
GATCAAGGCGAAAAGCGCAGGTAATAGCGTGCTATTGCCAAGATTTTCAACGCCGGGCCGGGAGATTTCAGCCGTCAGGCACCGGTCCATGAATTAATCAGAGGTTCCTTTACTAAACAACGTCCTGGCAAATTTCGGCAGAACGCCTCGGCAAGCTGCCAGGGGCAGGGGAAACTCTTGCTGGGGAACGCTGTCTAACAAATCGACGTCCTCAGGGAAGATCCTCAAGCCACCGGCAGCAACAAAGACGCTGGAGAACAACTGCCTGGCGCGCAATATTGAGTCCCATCACCGCCCTGAGTTGCCACACTCAAGGCAGCTGCCAACGAGATTCAAGATGCCCGCCCCAGCCGAATTGACCCGCTGCCACCACGGCAATCAGCTTTGCCGTCACAATGACGAAATATTAAAGCATGAAGAAACAATATCTTTCCCTGCCCTTGGCGCTGCTTATCTCATTGTTATCGCTGGGTGGCTGCAGTTCCGGCGGCGGCAACGATAGCGAAAACATCATCAGCGGCGTGGTCAGACTCCCCGCCCAGCAGGTGGCCCTGCGCCCCGCCAGCACCCCCCTGGCGCAGCTTGCCGACTTTTTCATCCCCACCCTGCACGCCGATGTCATCGGCCTCGCCCCGGTACCCAACGCCACGGTGGAACTGGTGCGCATAGACAATGCGGGCAACATCACGGCCATCCTGGACACCACCACCAGTGACGCCAGCGGCAACTACACCTTCATCACCACCCTCTCCCCCGCCAGCGATCTGGCGGTACGCCTGCCCGGCGAGGTCAGCCCCACCCGCGCCCTGGTCAGCGGCAGCAGCATCGATATCACGCCGGTATCTGAGGCCGTGGTGCGCAGCATCCTGGACGAGATCCTCGCCAGCGGCACCACCCTGGGCAACTACACCGTAGGCGAGGTGGCAGCCCTGGTGGACCTGGTGAACGGCATGGACATCGACGTCAGCACCGCCCCCACCTTCAACGACGCCGTCAATACCGTGCGCAGCGAGGCCGGCTCGCTGCTCACCGGCATGGTCAAGGGCTACAGCGCTGCCGGCGTCAGCAATGCCCTGGCGCGCAAGAATTACAATGTGGTGGGACAGTCCACCACCCTGGTGCCGCCGCCGCAGCTGAACGGCGTTTCTGCGGGCATCGACCATCGTATGATCGACGGCGCTTTCGGCTTCAAATCCACCGGCCAGCTGGCCAATGGCAACTTCGGCCAGCTCTCCATCATCCTCAGCGATCTCAGTACCGCCAGCTTCTTCTGTGATTTCGGTGACGCCTTTGGAGTGAGCTTCACCCCGGCCAGCAATGGCCAGCTGACCATCATCGCTGCCGACGGCAGCGGCGCCGTGGCCGGCGCCATGGCAGCAGACGCCTCTTTCATGATCTACCCCACCACCAATTTCACCGCCGCCATCGACGGCCTGGGGTCAGGATTCGGCCGTGGCCTGCAGCTGGCCATGCGCCAGGGGACGAAAATCCCCACCACGGGAGCCGACCTCAATCCCCTGCTGCAGGGAGACTTCAACTTCATCTGGTCGGCCACCCACATGGACCCCCTCGCCAACAGCCTGACCACACTGACCGGCAGCGCCACTCTCAACTATGACGGCGGCATCAACCTCCCGGATATAGACGGCAGAAACGCCTTCAATTCCAGCAGCACGGTCATCGAAGCCCTGACCGTGGACATCGCCACCGGCACCGTCAGCAGCAATACCAACACCACCGATACCGTCAACGGCGTCTATGAAGTGCTGCCCCAAAACAAGATCGTCGCCCAGTTGGGCGACCCTGCCACCCTGCTGGGCGGCGGCGGCGGCAGCGCCGACTTCATGCAGGGCCTCCATCTCGACCCAGCCGCAAACGCGACTGTCTCTCCCCTGGCTGCCTTCGGCCTCTACATCACGGCTAACCAGATGGGGAGCGGTGGCGGTATGAACATGGGCATCTCCAACTGCAGCAGCGGTGGCAGCGGCAGCACCACGGGTGGTGGCGGCCTGCAGATGGGCGCCAGCAATGGTGAGGGACGGGGCGTGGCCCTGGCAGCCCCCAAGACAGTGGGCCTCTCCACGGCCAATATCAGCGGCACCTACAATGTCGTGGCCCAGCTCACCACCCTGACCCAGGGGACAGGCACCGCCACCATCGACAGTGAAATCGACTATGGCACCTTCACCTTTGATGGCCTGGGCGCCATCAGCAGTGGCACCCTGCGCTACAAACGTAGCTCCCTGAACACCACCGATGCCATCAATGGCGTCACCACCGCGGTCAGCACCAGCAGCGGCACCAGCACCTACAGCGGCAGCTACAACGTGAACACTGTAGACGGCACCCTCACTTTCACCCTCAGCGGCGGCTTTACCACCGGCACCGGTTTCGTCACCAACAACGGGGACTTTCTGGCCCTGCCCATATTGAGCAATGCCGTCGGCAGCGGCAGCCGTGGCCTGCTGTTACTGATGCGCCAGCCTTGATCCACTGCCTCGGGCCAGCCGGTCTCTGACAATAAATTTTCGTGCAAACAAAGAAATACCGGAAACAGCTACGCCTCCTCATTGCCTCCTGCTCACGCGCGGGCACTTTCAAAAACCACCCTGATTATGGTAATATTTCAAGTTCATAATAAGCAAAACCAAATATATTCAAAAAATTTAAGAGGCATTCATCACCGGTTGAACAGGCGACAAAGAGAGGGATTTTTTTGCGGAAGCTACCGCAAATGTCAGTATGACACCGCTGTACCGCCCCCTGCTGCCTAAGGGTGGCTTACCACCAGAAAGCCCACGCAGTCACGGATGACCAGCGTAATCACAGACACCAGGATGTACCGGGTGACACCCGGCAGACTGCCATATTTCTGCCACCAAGCTTACAACAGCGCAATACAGAGTTCCGGGCCTCTCGAGGCACCCTGCCCGGCAGCCCCCAATCACTCTCTGCAGTGACCTCAAGCCGGTGATCCTGACCTCAGGAGTATCGGTAATGATGAAATCGCCCTTAAGCACCACCTTCTTGAGCTACCTGCTATTGGCCATCTTGGCCGGCTGCAGCGGCGGGGGAGGTGGAAAAAATGCTACCAACATCAGTGGTGTTGTCATGATGCCTGCGCAGCAGGTCGCCAGTTCCCGGCCCCCTGCACTGGCAGTACGGCTTGGCAATCTGTTCATCGCCAGCGCCAGCGCCGATGTGCTTGGCCTAGTACCGGTGGCCAACACCACCGTGGAACTGGTGCGCCTGGACAGCCAGGGCAATGTCACCGCGGTCATCGCCAGCACCACCAGCGATGGCGCCGGCAACTACACCTTTGCCACCACCCTCGCCCCCTCCAGCGACCTGGCAGTACGCCTGCCTGGGGAGCCAACCCTCACCCGCGCCATCGTCACGCAGGCCAGCACCGACATCACTCCCGCCACCGAGTCAGTGGTACGCAGTATCGTCGACGAGATCATCGCCAGCGGCACAGTGCTGGGCAACTACAGCACGCAGGAGGTGGCCGCCCTGGTGGACCTGGTGAACGGCATGGATATCGATGTTAGCACTGCCCCCACCTTCGAGGATGCCGTGCTCACCGTGCGCGCCCAGGCCGGAGCCATCCTCAGCGACATGACCGCCGGCTACGGCGCGCCGGGCAGCGTCTCGGCACTGTTCCAGAACAACTACGCCCTCACCGGTGAGACCACCACCCTGGTGCCGCCGCCGCAGCTGAACGGCGCCTCTGCGGGCATCGACCACCGCGCCGTAGATGGCGCCCTGGGCTTCGAGCGCAGCACCCAACGGGTGAAAGGTGGCACCGAATTCAGCCTGCTGGTGCTCAACGATCTGAGCGCCGCTTCCTACTTCTGTGACAGCGACAGCGTTGTCGGCGATGCCTTTGTCCCCGCCAGCACCGGCCAAGTGACCATCACACCGGCCCAGGGCGGTGGCGCCGTGGTGGGCGCCCTGTCCGCAGACAATAGCCTGTTGATCTATCCCATGACCAACACCCGCGCCGGCATCGACGGCAATTCCAGTGGCATCGGCCGCGGCCTGCGCATCGGCTTCCTCGCCAAGAATCTTCCTCCCAGCCAGGCTCTCAACGCCAATCCACAGGTCAGCGGCAACTACAATATGGTATGGACCGCCAACTACATGGGCGGCGGCGGGGGCGGCATGATGGGTGGTGGTGGCAGCAGCTTCTCAAGCGCCACTGGCAGCATCACCCTGTTCTTCGACTCCAGCACCACCAACGGCGACCCATTGAACCCCCAGAGCCCCCTGTCCTCCAGCAATGGCACCGTCACCACCCTCACCGTGGACCTGGGCAGTTACGCGGTAACCAGCAGCAGCGGCGCCGACACCATCAGCGGCGTCTACCAGGTGCTGCCGGGCAGCGACGTCCTGGCGCCGCTGGGCGATACCGCCGGCATGATGGGTGGCGGCATGGGCAGCGGGGATTTCCTGCAGGGCATGCGCCTCCAGGTCCCCGAGGGCCAGGTGTCATCCCTGCTGGCCTTCTCCTCCTGGATCGCCGGCGGCGGCATGGGCGGCGGCGGTAACATGGGCATGGGTAATGCCCAGTGCGGCAGCACGGGCGGCGGCATGATGGGCGGCGGCAGCGGCATGATGGGCGGTGCCGCGGGGGAGGGCCGCGGCGTGGCCCTCGCGGCACTGCAAGAAGTGAACATTACTCAAGCTAAAATTATCGGCACCTATAATGCCGTGGCCATGATCACCACCTTCACCGAGGGCACCGGCACCGCCTTCGTCGACTCGGAGGTGAATTACGGCAGCTTCAACTTCGACGGCGCGGGCAATGTCACCAGCGGCAATCTCTACTTCCAGCGCGCCACCATGGACGTGGCGGCTGCGTCTGGTGGCAACGGCAGCGCCGTGACCACAGCCACCGGCAGCAACAGTTATACGGGCACCTATAGCGTAAACGCCGTCGATGGCACCCTGAGTATGAGCCTCACCGGCCTGGGCACAGGCAACGGCTTCGCCGCGCGGGGTGGCGAACTGCTGGTGTTGCCTATCCAGGAGACCACAGCCACCACCGGCAAGCGTGGCCTGCTGATCCTCATGCGCCGTCCCTGAGCCTGGGACCCTCTACCCCTGCAGTTTAGGATAAGCATGGCGGTAAC
>CAYRLE010000048.1:5235-19014 GCA_964425105.1 uncultured Gammaproteobacteria bacterium
ACTCATTACGCATTACTCATTACTACGAGCTGGTGGGCACCGCCCACCCTATGGGCTACTGGCGCTCGAAGATCAAATCGCACACCCGATGCCCCAAGCGCTGTGCGCGCTGTTCGTATTTGGTGAGGGGACGCCAGGGGGGGCGCTCTGCGCAGCATCCTGCACCGGCCATGTTGCGAAAACCCGCCACCTGCTCCAGCACTGCCAGCATGTGCTCGGCATAGTCCTGGCAATCGGTCGCCATGTGCAGGATCCCCGCCGGCTGCAGCAGGCCGTGCACCAGCTGGATGAAGGGCGGCTGGACGATGCGCCGCTTGTGGTGACGCTTCTTGGGCCAGGGATCGGGAAAGAACAAATAGACGGCGGCGAAGGCCGCGGCAGGCAGCATGCGCTCCAGCACGAAGACGGCATCTTCATTGACGATGCGCACGTTGTCCAGTCCGGCCTCCGCCAGGCGCCGCATGAGGGTGCCGATGCCGGGACGATAGACCTCGATGGCCAGATAGTCGTTTTCGGGATGGGACGCCGCCATGGCCAGCAGGGATTCGCCCATGCCGCAGCCTATCTCCAGCATGCGCGGCGCCTGGCGGCCGAACAGGCTGTCCAGATCCAGGGGGCTGTCCTGAACCTGCACGCCGTAGCGCGGCCAGTAGCTGTCCAGGGCGCGGCGCTGGGCGGGGGTCATGCGGCCCTCGCGGCGCACGAAACTGCGCACCCGGCGCAATGGCACTTGCTGTCTCATGGAACGGAAAGGGCCGGACGACTCAGAAGCGCTCTCAGAAGAAGGTGCCATCCAGGGGCGAGGAGGCGCTGGCGAAGCGCTTGCGCGGGATGCGCCCCGCCAGAAAGGCCTCGCGCCCGGCCTCCACGGCCTTTTTCATGGCAGAGGCCATGAGCACCGGCTGGCGGGCCCCGGCGATGGCGGTATTCATGAGCACGCCGTCGCAGCCCAGTTCCATGGCCGCGGCGGCGTCCGATGCGGTGCCCACGCCGGCGTCCACCAGGATGGGCACCCGGGCATTCTCCACGATGGTGAGGATGTTGTAGGGATTGCGGATTCCCAGTCCGGAGCCGATGGGCGCCGCCAGCGGCATCACCGCCACGCAACCCATGTCCTCCAGGCGCTTGGCGGCAATGGGGTCGTCGTTGGTGTAGACCATCACCTTGAAGCCTTCCTTGATGAGCACTTCCGCGGCCTCGTAGGTCTGCACCAGGTCGGGGAACAGAGTCTTTTCATCCCCCAGCACCTCCAGCTTCACCAGGTCATGGCCATCCAGCAACTCGCGGGCCAGGCGGCAGGTGCGAATGGCATCCTGGGCGCTGTAGCAACCCGCGGTATTGGGCAGCAGGGTGTAGCGCTGCGGCGGGATCACCTCCAGCAGACTGGGTTCGCCGGCCTGCTGGCCGATGTTGGTGCGGCGAATGGCCACGGTGACGATCTCCGCGCCGCTGGCCTCGATGGCCCGGCGGGTCTCCTCGAAGTCGCGGTACTTGCCGGTGCCCACCAGCAGGCGCGAGCGATATTCGCGCCCGGCGATCACTAAGGGTTGGTCTGTGACTGTTGCTTCCTGACTCATGAACTGCATTCCGAATATTGATGGGGGCGACGATTATAGCGCTGCCCGGAGAAATGGCGAAACGGCGGCGCCGACCCTCAGCCGCCGCCGATGGCCTGCACCACCTCCACCCGGTCACCGGGCTGCAGGCGATGGCTGTCGTGTTCGCTGCGCGGGACGATCTCCTCGTTGACCTCCACCGCCAGCCGTCGCCCCTGCATGTCCAGCAGCGCCAGAAGTTGGGAGATGGTGATATCCTCCGCCACTTCACGGCACTCCCCGTTGAGAAAGATTTCCAAGCGCCGCTCCTCTGCTCAAATGACGCAGGAGCTGATCAGAGAATTTTGACCTGAGCGGCGCGAGAGGTGAAAATAGGCGGCGTCGCGGGTGTAGTTCAATGGTAGAACATCAGCTTCCCAAGCTGAGAACGTGGGTTCGATTCCCATCACCCGCTCCAGACCCGCCCGCTCTCCGCTCTTCAGACTGCCACCTTCTTGCGTGTCGGCAGCAGCCCTGCCTCGCTGAGATGCTCATGGATCTCCAGCGGACTGAATTTACTCAAATCCTTGGCCAGTTCCTTCACTTCCACCTGGGGAGTGGGCGGCAGCTGCAGGGCATTGCGCAAAAAGCCCAGCATGCGGTTGGAGGCCACCATCACCAAGTGTTCCCCCTGGTTTTTCTGTACCAGCGCCGCGGCCTGCTTGGCCACATCCTCGGCAAAGCGGCGCATGAATTCATCCTCGTGATCGTCACGGTGGTCGTCATAACCGTGCGCAGGGCCATCACCGGGCGCAGTATTGCGGCCGCTCTTCATGTCGGTCCAGGTCTCCTTGCCGGGTACGTCAATCTCCGGATTGACCAGATCGCTGCGCTCCACCAGATTGGGGCCCGATTCCACTTCCGGAATCGTCACCGGCTCCAGGGTGAAGAAGCGCGCCCGGGTGCCGTTGCATACCACTACACAATATTCACTCATACCTGCTCTCCCAAAATATCTTTCTGTAATTTCATTATTTAGAAACCTGTCCCCTCAGTCCTCAAAAAACTAGCCGATCACCCCGAACACATGCAGCAGCAGGGCGACGGTGGCGCTGCCGGAGACCAACATCACCAGCAGCAGAAAAAGTGCAAAAATGGCTCGCATCCTCAGACCTCCGACAACTGAATGGGATCATTATTGGCGGAGCAATAGGTCCACTTGGGCAGTTGATCGGAGGCATCCAGCTGAACGGTGATCTGCTCATGGCAGGTGGGACATTCACCACTGGCCTTGTCCACAGTTTCCGTGACCCGGTAACGCAGGTAGGCGACGATGGGACCGGCGATGAAAAATCCCGGCACCAGCACAAAATGGGCCAGGGGGATGAAAAGAGTCACCACTGCCAGCCCCCAGAAGATTCCTAGGGTCTTGGCGGCGCGGGCAACACGCTGCTGCTTGGTATAAACCATGTAACTCAGAGTGCCCGTTGTCTGTTGGCCGTTGGAATTGCTGATCTTGATTGCACGCGACTGTTGTTCCGTCATTTCTCTCACTTTTGCCTGCCGATTCACGAGGTCATGAGCATCCAGGTGGCGGATTCTGGCAATTAGAATACACATCTCGACCACCCTCTCGCAAACCCGCGGGCCCCGCGCCCCGGCCGCCGGCACTGGCAATCCCCGGCAATTGCTCTATCATAGCAGGATGCATTTTCCCCGCCCTCTGAAAATACTTATTTATATCATCGGCTTAGTTGCCACGCTCATCATCGTGGTGGCAACCGCCGTGGTATTGCTGGTGGATCCCAATGACTACCGGACTGATATCCAGTCCTGGGTAAAGACACGGACCGGCCAGGACCTGAGCATTGAAGGCGACATGAAGCTCTCTCTGTTTCCATGGATCGGCGTGGAACTGGGTGCCGTCACCCTGCACAACCCGCCCGGCTTTGCCGACGGCCGCCCCTTGGCACATATCGGCGGCGCCGCTGTGAAGGCCCGCCTGTTGCCCCTGCTGAGCGGCGAACTGCAGGTAAGCCGCATCACACTGCAGGGCCTGGAACTGAACCTGGAAACCGACGAGCAGGGACGCACCAACTGGGAGGCGCTGGCCGCTGCCGAAACCCCACCCCCCAAGGCCACTGCCCCCGAGAAAGGCACCCTGCCGCCGTCCCTTGGGGCACTGGCCATCGGTGGCATCGCACTGGAGAACGCCACCCTGCGCTGGAGCGACCGCAGCAGCGATCAACACTACGTCTTCGATGAGATCAGCCTGGAAACAGGGCCCATCACGCTGCAGCAGCCTTTTGATCTCAGTGGCCGCTTTCACCTCAGCAGCAGCCAGCCAGCCCTGGAGGGACGGGTCAACTTCGGCGGCAAACTCACTCTCGACCCCCAGCAGCAGGACTACCGCGCCCAGCAGTTCCGCATCGAGGCGGCGCTGCAGGGGCCCATCCTGCCCAGAGCCAAAACCCGGATAGTGCTGCGCAGCAACCTCCATGCGAACCTCGCGGCACAACAGCTGGCCATGGAAGACCTGGAGGCCCAACTGGATGAGGCCTTCACCCTGAAGGGGGAATTGCGGGTGACAAACTTCAGCCGCCCTGCATTGCGCTTTACCGCGGACCTGGACCAACTCGATCTGGACCGCTATCTGACGACAACAGAAGAAACAACAGCGCCGCCCGCCTCGCCCGGCGGGGCTGCCACCGCCGGTGCCCTGGCACTGCCCATGGAATCCCTGCGCAGCCTCGACCTGCAGGGCAGGCTGGCCATCGGTAGCCTGCGCGTCTCCGGCCTGCACATCAGCGACTTGGCCGCCACTATCAAGGCCCGCAATGGGGTGATCCGTCTCAAGCCCCTCAGCGCCAAGCTCTATGAAGGCCGCTACCAAGGCGACATGCTACTTGATGCGCGCGGCGAAGCCCCCCTGTTCACGGTACACGAACGACTGGAGGGGGTGCAGACCGGCCCGCTGCTGAAGGATTACATGGGCAACGATATTCTGGTGGCGCGAGGCGATGCCGAAATCCGCCTGCGCAGCGGCGGCCAGACCCTGGAGGAAGTCCAGCGCCGCCTCAAGGGCACTGTGACGCTGACCTTCCGTGATGGCGCCCTGAAGGGTATCAATCTCGCGCGCCTGATCCGCGAGGTCATGGCAGTGGCCAAAGGCGAGCCCCTGCCTGCCGATGACCAGCCCAAGGCCACCGATTTCACGGATCTCCAGGCCACCCTCCATATTGCAGGCAACCGGGTGCGTAATGATGACCTGCGCATGAACTCGCCCTTTTTGCGGGTGGCGGGCAAGGGCGAGGCAGACCTGCTGCAGCGCCGTATCGACTACCTGCTCCAGGCACGCTTGGTGCGCAGCGATAGCGGGCAGGGTGGCAAGACTCTGGAGGAGCTGAAAGGCCTCGACATCCCCATCCGCATCAGCGGCAATCTCGACAACCCGAAATTCCAGGTGGACAAGACATTCATCAGCCGCGTGCTGCGCCGCAAGGTGGAAAAGAAAATCAAGAAGAAGCTGGAAAAGCAGCTGCAAAAGGAACAGGATGAACTCGGCCAGGAACTGCAGCAGCAACTCAAGGACACCTTCAAGAAGTTGTTCTAAAGCCCCCGTGGCTCTGCCCGACGGCGAGCAGAGCGTCTGGTTCGCCCGGCGCCTGCTGCGCTGGTTCGAGCGCCACGGCCGCAAGGACCTGCCCTGGCAGGAGCAGCCCTCCCCCTATGAGGTATGGATCTCGGAGATCATGCTGCAACAGACCCAGGTGGCCACGGTGATCCCCTATTATCAGCGTTTCATGGCCCGCTTTCCCGACGCCGCCGCCCTGGCGTCAGCCCCCCTGGACGAGGTCCTGCGCCACTGGGCCGGACTGGGCTACTACGCGCGGGCCCGCAACCTGCACCGCGCGGCACAAACAATCTGCCGGCAGCACCACGGCCGCCTGCCCCTCAGCCTGGAGGAACTGCAGGCACTGCCGGGCATCGGCCGCTCCACCGCCGGCGCCATCCTGGCGCTGGCGGCCGGCCAGCGCCAGCCTATTCTCGACGGCAATGTAAAACGGGTGCTGTGCCGTTTCCATGCCGTGGCCGGCTGGCCCGGGCGCAACGCCGTCAGCCGCCGACTCTGGGAACTGGCCGAGCGCCATACCCCGCAACGCCGCGTCGCCGCCTACACCCAGGCCATCATGGACCTGGGAGCGCTGCTCTGCACCCGCAGTAGACCAAACTGCAGCGCCTGCCCCCTGGCGCCGCGCTGCCAGGCGCGCATCGCCGATGCCGTACAGAAATACCCACAGCCACGGCCGCGCAAGACACTGCCCGAAAAACACACCACCATGATCATCCTGGAAAACGCCAGTGGCCAGATCCTGCTGGAGAAACGCCCACCCGCCGGCATCTGGGGCGGCCTCTGGAGCCTCCCCGAATGCCCCCATCCCCAGCAGGAGAGAGCGGCCGTGCAGGACTGGTGCCAACGGCACCTGGGCTGTGCCGTCGAGATCCAGAAAGCCGCGCCAGGCCTGCGCCACAGCTTCACCCACTTCCACCTCCACATCACCCCCCTGCACGCCCGCCTCGCGGCCATGGGCGGCAGCGTCATGGAGGGGGGGAGGCACGTCTGGTACAATGTGGCGCAACTTCAAGAGCAGGCCCTGGCGACACCCGTGAAACGCATTCTGCAGCGCCTGCAGACAACAGAGAATTGCTGAGGAGAAAACACATGGCACGCATGATCCATTGCGTCAAACTGGACAAAGAGGCCGAGGGCCTGGATTACCTCACCTATCCCGGTGAGTTGGGCAAGCGCATCTACGAAAACGTCTCCAAGGAAGCCTGGCAGCTGTGGCTGCGCCACCAGACCATCCTCATCAACGAACACCGCCTGTCGCCCATCGAACCGCGCGCGCGCCAGTTTCTGGAGCAAGAGATGGAGAACTTCTTCTTCGGCGAAGGCTCCGCCATGCCGGAAGGCTACGTGGCGCCGCAAACTCCGGAAGACAAGGAAGCCTGAGACCCTAGTTCGCGTCCCGCGCGCAGCGGAAGCCCACATCGGTACTGCGCATGGCCGGCTCGGCATGGGCGCGCCGGGCGCTGCGAAAGAACAGGCTCAGGGAATAATGCCCCACCCCGGCGCCGCCGCCGCGCACCACGCGGTGAGCGCGCTCCGCCTCGTCCAGCCGCAGTTCAGAACCCGGATAGGGCGCATAGCGGTCGGCCACCCACTCCGAGACATTGCCCCCCATCTCCATGATGCCATAGGGTGAACGGTCGCGGGGAAAGGAACCCACCGCCATCACCGCCTCCGCACCCGGCGCCGCAGCCCCGGTATTGGTCCACTCCGGCTGCCACTCGTCACCCCAGGGAAACTCCCGCCCGTCGGCGCCGCGCGCCGCCTTCTCCCACTCCGCCTCGCTGGGCAGGCGCTTGCCCCGCCAGCGGCAGAAATTATCGGCATCGAACCAACTCACCCCGGTTACCGGCAACACATCGCGCTGGTGCTGGACCTCGAACAGAGCCGCCAGCAGCTGCTCCTTATCCATGGCACGGGTATCGCGGTCGAGCTGGAAATAATCGCTGGCGATCCAGCGCAGATTGCTCACATGGGCGCCACGGAGCTTCTCGTCATAGACGTTGTAGCCGTTCTGAATCCAGACCGGCGGCTCCGGATAGCCGGTCTGGCGCACAAAGACCTTGAAGGCGCCATTGGTAACCTCATGGCGGTCCATCAGAAAAGCCGGCAGATCCACCCGATGCGGCGGCCGCTCGTTGACATAGAGCGGCTTCTCAAAACCATAACGTGCCTGCAAATCCTCCTCGTCGCGCTTGCTGCTGCCCATGAGAAAAGGTCCCGCCGGGATCAGCACCATATCCTCCCCGGCAGCCGCCGACGGCGCCGCGGCCTGCCCCGCCTCCTGCCGACCGCAAGCCGTCAACAACACCAGCAACAGCGCCAGAGCACACCAGCTCTTCGTCGCCACCGCCCGCTCTGGCATTTGCAAAGAATTACAGAAAGATAGCGCATCCCACTTGACTAACAAGCTGCCTCCCGCTTTAATTACGCCTTCGCACCGGAATTTGGGAAGCAGACCGTATAAAGGTTTCCTTCCCTACCTGTCAAGAACCCATCACCCGGCCAGGTAGCTCAGTCGGTAGAGCAGGGGACTGAAAATCCCCGTGTCGGCAGTTCGATTCTGTCCCTGGCCACCAATCTCAAGCGGCGATATTTTCGACCTTTTTCAAGTCGCTCCGCGCCGCCTTGCGCGCTTCCTCCAGGTCGTAATCGGCCTGTAATCCCATCCAAAACTGTTCGGAAGTACCCAGCGCACGGGCGAGACGAATAGCGGTATCGGCGGTCACCGCGCGTTTGCCATGAACGATTTCGTTGATGCGCCGGGGTGGCACGCCCATGGCGCGGGCCAGTCTGTTCTGACTGATGCCGAGGGGCTTGAGGAACTCTTCCAGCAGCACCTCACCAGGATGGATGTTGGGTAGCGTCTTCATTGGCTTGTCCTAGTGATAATCCACAATCTCCACATCATGCGCATTGGGCGCGGACCAAACGAAACAGATGCGCCACTGATCATTGATCCGGATGCTGTGTTGGCCCCTGCGCTTGCCTTTCAACGCCTCCAGCCGGTTGGCTGAAGGAATACGGAGATCGTCCAGCTTGTGGGCATTGTTCAGCATACGCAGTTTTCGCCGGGCGATGGCCTGAATGTCCTGTGGGAGCCGGCGTGAGACTTTGCCTTCCCATATCTTCTCGGTCTCCCGGTCCCTGAAGCCCGTGATCACAGCAACATTTATAACGCAATGCGTTATATAACGTCAAGCGTTATAGAGTGGGCTTGCTTGCTTCGGCTGACTGGATGAGCATGTCTTTTCGGTACACTCCCGGTACCCCCTGAGTTCCCCCTCCCTGCGCCAACCTGACCTAGCCTCTTGAATCAACAAAACAATCCCTGACTGCACCGAACACCCCCTGCTCCAGAATGGCTGGTAAGTTATTGATTATTCTAGCCCTGAAAATCCCCGTGTCGGCAATTCGATTCTGTCCCTGGCCACCATAATTTATCAACGAGTTAAAAGTTTTCTGCTTTTAACCCCCATGGTTTGCGGTGGTGCGCAGCTTGGTTTGCGGTGGCGCGTTACAACAAAGCCGGCTCGAAAAGCCAGGGCAGGCGAAATGCAGGAAGATTCTGAAAACCACCGCCGCCAGCGGTGTTGAGAAAGCTGCAGATCAGCTTATCTGCAATAGTTTTGGCTGCTATATTTCTTAAGGAACCTCTGATTAATTCTGGGCCGGATGGATGGCGAGATGAAATATTCCGGATCAAGGCGAAAAGCGCAGGTAATAGCGTGCTATTGCCAAGATTTTCAACGCCGAGCCGGGATATTTCAGCCGTCAGACACCGGTTCATGAATTAATCAGAGGTTCCTTAAGGCGCAAGGATGATATTGGTCAGCAGAAGGCCAATCGCCGCCAACAGAACAACGATAAAAATCACCCAGAGCCAGTTTATATTCTTCATCGATAGATTCCCCTTAATCCTGAGATCAAAATGATAGCGGGATGCATGAGTGCGTTTAGCGCCTCACATATACCCAACCGCAATCAGGACGGCCATACCGACCATGGCTACCAGGGTGATCATGAGTGCGGTTAACAATGTGTATCCTACAGTTTTCAATGGGGGTATGCCTTCAATAATGATTAATGATAAAGATTGGTGATCAGAGGTGAGCGCCGCAAACTACAAGCTTCCTACCCCCCTGTCAATGCGCAGTGGCCGAAAGCGAAAAAATAAAAGCCCCGGCAAGGGGCTGATAGGGGCGCTATTTTTATTTATTCACCACATGTAGATTAAAACACACGAATGTTAATGATTTCTTAAAAGCTCGACATGCTGCAGAGCGAGGCCCCGCTTCGACCTCGACCAATGCAACCTCCCCCAGGGGCGGCCGGATTGCCAGGCACCCCATCCATGGTTACGATAGGACATCCGCAGCAGGAGTTGGCATGAGGGCAGAGACAGTGGCGCAGAAGCTGCAACAAGGGATCCGGCACCAAGAGGCTGGTGAGTTGCGGCAGGCGGAAACCTGTTATCGAGAGGCCCTGGCAGCCCGGCCGGGACACCCCCAGGCGCTTTACCTGCTGGGCAGCCTTGCCCAGCAGCGAGGTGATCACGCTGAGGCCGTTACCCTGCTGGAGGGCGCCTTGCAGCAGGCCCCGGACAACGTCGCCTGCCTCTTCAACCTGGGCAACGCCCTACGTGCCCTAGGACGGCTGGACGAGGCGTTGGCCAGATTCCGCCGTGTCATCACCCTCAGCCCCCAGTCGCTCGATGTCTGGTGCAACCTGGGGGAGGCGCTGCGCGCCAAAGGGGATAGCAGCGAGGCCGTGGCGGCCTATGAACATGCCCTGACCCTCGATGAAAATTTCCCTGCGGCGTTGATGAACCTCGCCAACATCCATCTGGCGGAGGGTCGTCACGCTGCGGCGGCGATCCTCTATCAGCGCCTGTTGCGCAGCCATCCGGAGCATGCCGGCGCCTGGGTGAATATGGGCGAGGCCTGCCGGCTGCAGGGCCGCCTGGTGGAGGCCTGCCGGGCATATCGGCAGGCCCTGGCGCTGCAACCGGCGCTTGCCGGGGTCTGGCAATGCCTGGCGGAACTCTGCGTTCAACTGGAACGACTGGAGGAGGCAGCCGATGCCTTCAGAAGGGCCCTGGCCCTGGAGGGGGAGCGGGTCGATCTCTGGCTCAGGTTGGGGCAGGTCGAGGAACTGCGGGGACGAATGGATGAGGTACTGGCCGCCTACCGCCAGGCCCTGCGACTCCAGCCGGACCATGCCGACGCCCATTATTTGCTTGGCAACGCCCTCTCCGGGCTGGGGCGCTTCGAGGAGGCGGCGCAAGCCTTCCATACGGCGCTGCGCGCCAATCCCGCCTTGACCGCCGTCTACTATGCCCTCTCCCAGATCCGCAGCTACCGCTTCAGCGCGGACGAGGCGCAGCAGATGGAGGCCCTCCACCGGCAGAGTGCCTTGTCGGACGAGCAGCGGAGCTTCCTCGATTTCGCCTTGTGCCGCGCCGCAGAACAACAGCGGCGCTACGACGATGCCTTTCGCTTTCTGGCGGAGGGCAACCGCCTGGCGCGCAAGCAGCATCACTATGACAGCGCCGAGATGGAGGCCTTTTTCCGCGATATCCGCTCCGTATTCAACAGGAAGTTTTTTGCCCGCCGCCAGGATTTTGGGGTGACGGACCAGACGCCGATCTTTATCGTCGGCATGATGCGCTCGGGCACCTCCCTGGTGGAACAGATATTGGCGAGCCACCCGCAGGTCCACGGCGCCGGTGAACTGACGGATCTCAAACAGATCATCTATTACTTCGATGGCGAACTGAATCTGCAGGCCTATCCCGCCCAGGTGCCGGAACTGGCTGCCGCCCAGGTGCGCGCCCGCGCCCTGGAATATCTTGCGCGGCTGAAGGCGCGCGCCGGCGTTGCGGCACGGGTCAGCGATAAGATGCCGGGCAATTTTCGCTACCTGGGCATGATCCGCCTGATGTTTCCGCGCGCAAAGATCATCCATTGCCGGCGCCATCCCCTGGATACCTGCCTCTCTTGCTACCGCCTGCATTTTTCGGGCGCTCATCCCTATGCCTATGATTTACAGGAACTGGGGCATTACTATCGTTTATATGCCGGTTTGATGGCGCATTGGCATACGGTGCTGCCGGGCTATATTCACGATGTCCAGTATGAGTCGCTGGTGGCGGATCAGGAGACCGAGACGCGGCGCCTGCTGGATTTCTGCGGCCTGCCATGGCATCCGGCCTGTCTCGATTTCCACAAAACGGAGCGCGCAGTGATTACCTCTTCCCTGTCGCAGGTGCGTGAGCCCATCTATCGCGGCTCGCTGCAGAAATGGAAGCGCTATGAACAGCATTTGGGGCCCTTGATCGCGGCGCTGGGCGATGCTCTGACTGAACCGCCCCCGCAGGGTAGTGGATAATCTGCAAGCGTGGCGCTGCGAGCGCCTGTTGACAGGCGCCAAGCCCAAGCACCATGATGCTGCCGTACAGACAGGGGGAAGAGCCCTTGTGAGCACATCACCATCATCGCCGGATACTCGGGACCATTCCATCATGAGCTTGCATTCAGAAAAATCTTGTCGCGCATTCCATGACTTATTGTGCAGAATCTCAAGCTCACTAGTGAATGCACGTCATGGATGAGGCGTTAAGGATGATGCATTCGTCACCATGCGCTAGGGAGGAACGAACTGTGCCGCGCGATCAGGCCAACCCCGGCGTGGCCCCGTGCCGTGCCGGGGTTTCCATTGCACTCATACCCGCCAGGCCAGAGGAATGGCCGGCAGGCGCTCCCCAGCCCCCATGCTGACGGCCCCTACCCTGGAAGCGGCGCAGGAGGTCCTGCAACGCACCTTCGGCTACAGCGAATTCCGCCACCATCAGGAGGATATCATCGCGGCCCTGCTAGCAGGCCACGACGCCCTCACCTTGATGCCCACTGGCGGCGGAAAATCACTGTGTTTTCAAATACCTGCCTTGTTGCGGCGGGGCACCGGCATTGTCGTCTCGCCGCTCATCGCGCTGATGCAGGATCAGGTGGACGCCCTGCGCCAGCTGGGCATCCGCGCCGCCTTTCTCAATTCCAGCATGGACGAGGCCGCACAGCGTCAGACCACGGCGGCATTGCGCGCTGGCGAACTGGATCTGCTCTATCTGGCGCCGGAACGGCTGCTGAATGAGGCCACCCTGCAGCTGCTGGATCAGGTGCCGCTGGCCCTGTTCGCCATCGACGAGGCCCATTGCGTCTCCCAGTGGGGGCACGACTTCCGCCCTGAATATCAGCAACTGTCCATGCTCCACCGGCGCTATCCGGCGGTGCCGCGCATTGCGCTGACCGCCACCGCCGACGCCCGCACCCGCCAGGAGATCATCGAACAGTTGGCCCTGCACGATGCGGCGGTCTTCATCAACAGCTTCGACCGCCCCAACATCCGCTATACCCTCAACGAAGGGCAGAATGCCCGCGAGCAGCTGTGGCGTTTCCTGGAGAGTGAGCATCCCGGCGATGCCGGCATCGTCTACTGCCTGTCACGCAAGAAGGTGGAGGCTATCGCCCAATGGCTGCAGAACAAGGGCCGCAAGGCCCTGCCCTATCACGCCGGCCTGGCGGACGAGGTGCGACGTCGCCATCAGGAGCGCTTCCTGCGAGAGGAAGGCCTGATCATCGTCGCCACCATCGCCTTCGGCATGGGCATCGACAAGCCGGATGTGCGCTTCGTGGCCCATCTCAACCTGCCCAAGAGCATCGAGGCCTATTACCAGGAGACGGGACGCGCCGGCCGCGACGGCGCTGCGGCCAACGCCTGGCTGGCCTACGGCCTGCAGGACGTCATCACCCTGCGCCAGATGATGCAGGGCGGCGACGGCGATACCCAGCACAAGCAAATCGCCCACCACAAGCTGGATGCCATGCTGGGGCTGTGTGAACTCACCAGCTGCCGGCGCCAGGCCCTGCTGGCCTACTTCGGCGAACAGCTGGCGGCCCCCTGCGGCAACTGCGACAACTGCCTGCAGCCGCCGGCGACCTGGGACGGCAGCGAAGCGGCCCAGATGGCCCTGTCCTGTGTCTACCGCACTGGCCAGCGCTTCGGCGTCAACTATCTCATCGAGGTCTTGAGCGGCAGCGACAACGAACGTATCCGCCACAACGGCCATGACCGCCTCAGCACCTTCGGCATCGGCAAGGAGTTGGAAGTCACCGAGTGGCGCGGCGTATTCCGCCAGCTCATCGCCCGCGGCTATCTCGCCGTGGATCTGGAGGGCTTCGGCGCCCTGCGCCTCACCGCGGCCTGCCGCCCCCTGCTGCGCGGCGAGAGCCGCCTGGAACTGCGCAAGTCGCGCCGCCCGGAACGCAGCAGGACGCGGCGGCGGCGCACCGTCCAGGAACTGCCCGCGGTCGACAACCCTCTGTTCGAAGCCCTGCGCGGCCTGCGGCGGCGTCTCGCCGAAGAACAGGGCGTGCCGCCCTATGTCATCTTTCACGATGCCACCCTCCAGGAGATGGCCGCATTGCGCCCCGCCACCCCACAGCAGCTGCTGGATATCACTGGTGTAGGGGAGCAAAAGCTGCAGCGCTACGGAAGGCACTTCCTGGAGGAGATCTGCGCCCATGGCGAGGCGCAGGAGTCCTGAAGGCAGGGCCC
>CAYRLE010000049.1:0-5879 GCA_964425105.1 uncultured Gammaproteobacteria bacterium
TTCATCAGCACCATTACCGGGCTGGTGTTCCAGTATATCGAGTTGATCCGGCGCCAAGGCATTCAGCCCTGGATCTATGCCGAATTGCGCCAGATCAACGAACTGGCTTTCCGCTCCCGGGAGACGCCCCCGGCCCGCTATGAAGTCAGGCGCCTGGCAGGCAGTCTGCATCGCTTCCCGCCCCACCTGGCGCTGCGCGGCCCCTATGAATTCAAGGCCTACCAGGCAGACTTTCTCCACGATCTGCTCTCTCGTCTGGTGCCGGAGAATCTGCGCCTCACCCTCATTGCCAAGGGCCTGCCCACCAGTGAAGAGGAAACCCGCTATCAAGTCCCCTACCGCATCACCCGCCTCGCCCCGGCCCTGCTGCAACATTGGGCACACCTCCCTCCCGATCCCGCGTTGGCCATCCCCAGCCGCAACCCCTTTCTCCCTGAAAAGGCGGCACTCAAGACCGTGGCCGCCGTCGCTCCGGTCCCGGCGCTGATCCACGAAGAGAGCGGACTACGGGTGTGGCACAAACAGGATGATGAGTTCCACCTCCCCAAGGCCGATGTCTTCGTGGCACTCTCCACGGCACTGGCCAATGACACGGCGCAACACAGCATCCTCACCCGCCTCTATCTGATGCTGGTCAATGACCGCCTCAATGCCCTTGCCTACCCGGCCTCCCTCGCCGGCCTGCACTATGGCATCAGCCCCGGCAATGGTGGGATATTGTTGACATTGGGCGGTTATGATGAGAAGCAGCCGCAATTGCTGGACCTGCTGCTGGATCAGATGCTGGAACTGCACATCGACCCGCAGCGCTTCGCCATCAAGAAGGAACAGCTGCGACAATTGTGGAAAAACAGCCGCCATGACCGGCCCTATCTGCAGCTGAACCGCGAACTCGCAACGATTCTCCATCACCACAGCTGGACACCGGAAACCTATCTGGACGCCCTGGAGAATCTCACCCCCCAGCAACTCGCCGACTTCATTACCCGGCTCCTGGCGCAACTGCACATCGAGGTCCTGAGCCACGGCAATCTCACGCCCGACGAGGCCCGTATCCTGGGGAGGCACATCGCCGCCCGCTTCTTCACCCGCGGGCGGCCTGCTAAAGCGCAGCCCCTGCACATCACCCTGCTGCCACCTGCCCACGACTACCTGCGCCGCCTCAGCCTCGAGCAGGAGGATGCAGCCGTCCTCGTCTACTATCAGGGTATGGCGCAAGACCCGGCAAGTGCGGCCAGGATCCTGCTGCTGCACCGCGTCATCAAGGGCCCTTTCTTCTATCTGCTGCGCACCCGGGACCAATTGGGTTATGTGGTATATGCCAGTCCGCATACCGTGCTGCGCAGGCCCGGGCTGAAATTCCTCGTCCAGTCACCCGGCCTGTCTGTAGCGCAACTGCGTAGTCGTATCGAGACCTTCCTCCACGAGGAATTCCCACCACTCCTGGCGGCCATGAGCAAAGAGGAATTCGTCCAGTATCGCAACGGCCTGATCAATGACATCCTGGAAAAGGACAACTCCCTCAATGAACGCAGCCACCGTTACTTCAAGATGCTGGCCCTGAAACATTATGATTTCGACTATCAGCAACGGCTGGCCGAGCAGGTCAGCCGCATCGGCAAGGAGGAATTGCAGGCCTTCTACCGCCAGTGGATCGCGGACGCCCGCGGCGGGCGCCTGATCATCGAGGCCTACGGCAAAGCCCACCCGGAACAGGAACCGGTAACGGAACAAGAGCAACTCATCGAGGATGTCGAGAACTTCAGGCGCGGCATGCCGGCCGGGGGATTACCGGAAATGTGAAACTGCTCTCATAAAAAAACCCGCGCCTCCTGCATAGTTGACGGGAAAAGCCACGGAGGATCCACGATGCACAAAACAAGCTACTGCAACTCCCTCTTGTTGGGACTGTCTCTGCTGCTGGCCACCCTGAGCGTCAATGCCGACCAATACACTCAGGGCTATGACTCCGCCTACCAGGGCGACTACGGCACCGCCTATTCCATGTGGCTGCCACTGGCCATGAAGGGCGATGCCCGTGCCCAATTCAATCTAGGCCTCATGTATCATAGCGGACTGTTCGTCGACCAGGACGAAAGCCGCGCCCTCTACTGGTATCACAAGGCCGCCGCGAACGGCATCCGCGAGGCCCAGGAATACCTGGTGATGGGATACAGTGAAGGCTGGTTCGGCCTGCGCCGGGATGAACAGCAGGCCCGTTACTGGCAAGAGATGCTGGCCAGCAGCAGCAACTGAACTGGGCAATCGCTGATGGTGATGAGTAAGGGGAACCCTCCCCTCTCATCACTCATCACTGTTTACTCATCGCCCACTAGCCGGGTCTCCAACTGCCCGATCCTGCGATCGATTTCCTCCGAGATCTTGCTCAACTCCTGGCGCAGGAAGATATTCTCGATATTCAACTGCAGCACGCTGGCAAGGCGCTCCAGTACAGCCCGATCCTCACTACCGAAACCCGCCGCCCCTTTTTTGTTCAGGACTTCGATGGCCCCGGTCACCTGCTGCTGCCTGATCCCTTTTACCGGCACGCACAGGGCGCTGCGGGTAACGAAGCCAGTCTGCATGTCCACCACCCCATGCGCCCCCACCAGATTGTCCATGTCCGTCTCGCACAGCGCTTCGCCGTGGGAGATGACCCGTCCCACCAGGGAATCCTGCGCCGGCACCGTCACCTGTTTCTCAGCAAGGCCGGTGCCGCAATGCAGCCAGACCTGGCCATCGGCCGGATCCAGGATAAAAATGCTGCAGCGCTCTGCCCCCACCACCCGCGGCATGGCATCCACCAGAAACTGCAACAGGGCCGGGTTACCCGTCTTCTGCCAGGCCTCGCTGACCTGCGCCCGTTTCGATTTCAGGGTCGTCAAGGTTTTTTCAATTGCAGATTTTTCCATGGGCTTTCATTCTCCGAGAAGCAGCAATCGTTGTTATTGCCGGGATTCCAGCTGCGAACTGCGTGGCGTGTTGCATAGCAGGGCCTGCATTTCCGTCTCCGGCAGTGGTTTACTAAACAGATAGCCCTGCATGGCATCACAGGAACAGTGCCGCAGAAACTCCAGTTGTTCCTCCCTCTCCACGCCTTCGGCAATCACCGTCAGGTTCAAGCGATGGGCCATGACCGTGATGGCGCTGACGATGGTGGCATCATCGGGGTCTGTGGTGATATCACGGATGAAGGACTGATCGATTTTCAGCCTGTCCACCGGGAAACGCTTCAGATAGCTCAGCGAGGAGTAACCGGTCCCGAAATCATCGATGGCAAGATGCACACCCAGCCGGTGCAAGGCGTCGAGATTGTCCAGCGAGGACTGGTCATTCTGCATCAATACGCTTTCTGTGATCTCCAACTCCAGCAAGTGCGCATCCAGCCCGGTCTCTTCCAGAACCCGCGCCACCAGGATATTCAATTCCGGCTCATAAAACTGCCGGCCCGAGACATTGACGGAGATATGGAGGGGCTCGTCGCACAGAGCACCCCATTGCTTTGCGGCCTGGCAGGCCGTGCGCAGCACCCATTCCCCAACGCTCAGAATCAAGCCGGTATCCTCCAGCAGGGGAATGAATTTCACCGGGCTCACCAGGCCCAGTTCAGGAGACTGCCAGCGCAATAGGGCTTCAACCCCGCAGATCCGGCCGCTCACCACATCCACCTGAGGCTGGTAGACAAGGAAGAATTCATTACGTGCCAAGGCATGATGCAGACCATGTTCCATGCTCAGACGTTCCATATCCTGGGCGCTCATGTCCGCCGCATAGAACTGATAATTGTTGCGCCCTACGTCCTTGGCACAGTACATGGCGGAATCTGCATGTTTCAACAGTGTAGCGGCATCCGCGCCATCATCGGGATAGAGGCTGATGCCGATGCTGGTGGTTACATAGAGATCCTGCCCATCCGCCTTGAACGGGCGGGACAGGGCCTGCTTGATCTTGTCTGCAATCTGGGAAGCCGCCTTCGTGGATTCCAGATCTTCCAACAGAATGGCAAATTCGTCGCCGCCGAAACGGGCCACCGTGTCGCCTTCCCGCACGCAGTTCATCAACATGTGGGCAAAACATTGCAAGAGGCGGTCACCGCTGTCATGACCCAGGGTGTCGTTGATGGTCTTGAAGCGATCAACATCGAGAAACATCACAGCGATCCAACTCCCCTCCCTGTGGCGGCGTGTCAAGGCATGTGTCAGGCGGTCCATAAACAGGGCCCGGTTGGGAAGATCGGTCAGCACGTCATGATAGGCCAGATGGTGAAGGCGTTCCTCGGCCTGCATGCGTTCAGTGATGTCTTTGCCGGTGGATATGAAATGATTGATTTCCCCCTTCTCATCGAACAGCGGGGTGATGCTTTTTTCCTCATAATAGAGGGTGCCATCCTTGCGGCGGTTGATCATGATGTCGCTGTACACATTGCCTGCGAGTATGGTCTGCCAGATGTTTTCGTAGAACTCAGGAGTATGGCGGCCTGACTTGAAGATGCTGGGCGTTTTGCCCAGCACCTCGTCTCTGCTGTAGCCGGTGATCTTTTCAAAGGCCGGATTGACATATTCGATGACACCCTGGGCATTTGTAATGTAGATGGACTCAGCGGTCTGCTCCACGGCCCGCGAAAGCTTGCTCATTTCTGCCTTGGCATGCTGGCGCTCGGTAATATCATGAGCAAAGATGCTGATATAATGGTTCTCCACGCTGGGCGCGAACATGAAAGAGTATTCGCGCTCGCCACAGATGATATCCACTTCCCGCGGCTGGTTACTCTGCAAGGCCTCGTGACAGTGCTCGAGAATGCCCGCTGGCACCGTCTCTCCCACGGCACAAATCCAACTCTCCAGGATCTGGGTGCTGCCCTGGTTGGCATACATCAGCATGCCATCCTCACTGACGCGCAACACCGGGCTGGGGTTCTCATTGGGAAACTTGGTCAGGTCCCTGATCTCCACCTCGGCTTGTTTGTGGCGCAACTCGGCCGCTGTGCGGTTGGCGAAGATCTGCAGGATCGATTCGGCCGGCTGGCGGCTGCTCATAGCGCGGCGGCTCATGACCACCACAATGCCCAAGGCATTGCCGGCGGTGTCATAGAGTGGCGTCCCCAGATAACTCTCCGCGGCGACATCCACCAACAGGCTGCATTGGGGAAATTTCTGCGCCAGTCCCCGGGGATGGTAATAGCCATTCTGTCTCATCGCCTCTTCACAGGGAGTGCCCGCCATGTAATAGGCGAAGTTGTCGGCGATTTCATCGTCGATGCAGACTGCAAGGGTCTCCGCCTTGCCGCTGTCGCCCTCCTCGAAGGCCGCGATGAAGGCTACGTCCATGTCCAGGGTGCGGGTCAGGTTCTTGACCAGGATGCGGAAGAATTCGTCGCCCGTGGATGAGGAAACGGCATTGGCAACCTCGATCAGAGCCTGTTCGATGCGCCGCTTCTCGGCGCTTTCCCTGTGCAGGGCCTCTTTTGCCTGCTTCTGCTGGGTAATGTCTTCATAGGTGCCCAGCACACCGATGACCCGGTCATCCACGTCGGTCAGCGGGATCTTGCTGGTGCGCAGCCAAAGCTTTTTACCGTCGGAGCCGATCTGCGGCTCCTCGACATTGTATTTTGCCTCGCCGCTTTCTATGACCTGGCGATCGTCGTTGCGGTAAAGATCCGCGCAGTCGCGCCAAACCAACTGATAGTCGTCCTTGCCCACGATATCACGCGGTGTCGCCACCCCGGCATCCTCGGCAAACTTGCGATTGCACCCCATATAGTTCAGCTCGCGGTCCTTCCAGAACACTCGTACCGGAATGGTGTCCAACACCAGCCGCAGCATCTTGCGCGAGCGTTTCACGAGCTCCTCGATGCGACGCCGCTGGGCGATCTGTTTTTC
>CAYRLE010000049.1:5979-18967 GCA_964425105.1 uncultured Gammaproteobacteria bacterium
TGCGCGAGCGTTTCACGAGCTCCTCGATGCGACGCCGCTGGGCGATCTGTTTTTCTAGCTTAGCATTGACCTCCACCAGTCCGGCCGCCAGCTTCTCTACTTCATTGGTGCGCCGGATGGAACTGAGCTGCAAGGCACAAAGAAGGAAGGTCAATGTCAGGCCGGTAAAGAGGGATACCCAGGATTCCCAGCTTCTGTGGGACAACATGAAGGATTCCCCAGGCTGAAAGACCAGCACCCACACCCTGCCCGGCATATTGACCAGGGAACGCCAGTAGAGCCCCATGGAGTCATCAGCCACGTTGCTGGGCCCTTTCTCCTCTGCGTCATAATGGAACAACACCTGTTCCGAAGGAGGCGCCGCCTCATCCAGGAGGGTAATATCGAGTTCGAAGATCCCCCAGGAAACCACTGCTTCACCCAGCAAGGCGCTGATATCCACCATCTCCGTAAGAAACCCTAGGAGGTGCTCGCGACGGGCTGTCACACTGTCCAGCAGTGCGCCTTTGCGATAAACCGGCTTGACCAGCACGATCCCATAATAGCCGCTGTCATCCATGGCGATACGCCCGCTGGCGACGATCCTGCCGCTGTCGCGGGCCTGGAACATGGCTTTGCGGTATATCGGATCCGTGGCCAGGTCCACACCCAGCAGCGCCGCCCCGCTGGCCGCGGGCTCAAGATACTGCACAGGGAAATACTCCGCCCGCTTCCCCGCCCTGGTCAGGGCGCCTTGCGGATCCTTCTCGGTCAACTGGAAATTGTCATAGCCCTCCGCCCTGAAGCTCTGAACGAATGTCTCCCTGTCAGGTCCCCTGACCCTCGGCACCCAACCCAGCTGACGCACGGCGCTGCGCCGCGCCAAAGGCCCGCTGACGAAGGTGCTGAACTCCGAGCGGGAGACATGATTGGAACCACGATAGAAACTGTAGACATATTCGATGATATCCAGGTTGAGCTGGATCTCTTTCTGCAGGGTGGCATCATGGGCCTCGGCCAACAACTCGAAGTCTGACCTGGCGGCATTGAACTCCCAGATGCGCACAAAGGAAAACACCGCAAAGGAGACGATGACGCCACCAATGACCAGCAGGACAAGCAACAGTGACTGGCGCTTGCCCGGACTGCCCTGTGAAATATTGAAAGTCATTCTGCGGTCCATCGGGCGCTATCCACGTCTCCTGCGGAATGCAGAACGCTGAACGAAGTCTTCCATCATTTGCAAACCTTGTTCGTCGCTGGTTTTACCTCCACTCCAGGGGTATCGACAAGGCGCGGCAATAACTTAATTCATTGATGGCAATGGGAATTACCCGACTCTTGGCAGGAGAATAAGAGCGCTGCTGCCCGGAAAGAGCCGAGTGGAGCGCCCCCCCTTGGCAAAGGGGGGGAGCATGTGGTCAGAGCCTGTCAGCTGATGTTGTCGAGAATGGCCTTCTTGACAGTCTTCAGCTTGGCCTCCACCGGGATCATCGGGCCCTGACACTGCTTGACAGCCGTATCCGGGTCTTTCAGGCCATGGCCCGTCAGGGTGCAGACCACGCGGCTACCTTCGGGGATCTTGCCGGAACGGATGTCACGCATGGCGCCGGCCAGGGAAATGGCCGAGGCCGGCTCGCAGAAGATGCCCTCCTTGTCCGCCAGCAGTTTCTGGGCCTGAAGAATGTCTTCATCGCTGAACTCATCGAACCAGCCACCGGATTCCTTGCTGGCGGCCCAGGCCTTGTCCCAGCTCTGGGGGTTGCCGATGCGAATGGCCGTGGCCACCGTCTCTGGTTGCTCCACCGGCTGGCCGCGCAGAAAGGGGGCCGCGCCGCTGGCCTGGTAGCCCGCCATCACCGGGCGGCTGTTGACCACGCCGTGCTGCTGGTACTCGCTGTAGCCCATCCAGTAGGCGGAAATGTTGCCGGCGTTGCCCACCGGCAGACAGTGATAGTCCGGCGCCGCACCCAGTTCCTCGATGATCTCGAAGGCGGCGGTCTTCTGCCCCTGCAGGCGGTAGGGATTGATGGAATTGACGATGGTGACGGGCGCCTCCTCCCCGACCTCTTTCACCAGCTGCATACCGGCGTCGAAATTGCCCTTGATCTGGATCACCACCGCACCGTGCATCATGGCCTGGGCCAGCTTGCCCAGGGCGATCTTGCCCTCGGGAATGAGCACGAAGGCGGTGATCCCGGCGCGCGCCGCATAGGCGGCCGCGGATGCCGAGGTGTTGCCGGTGGAGGCGCAGACAATGGCGCGGCTGCCCTCGTCCACGGCCTTGGTCACCGCCATGGTCATGCCCCGGTCCTTGAAGGAGCCGGTGGGGTTGAGCCCTTCGTATTTGACATAGATGTCCACCTCTTTGCCCAGCAGGCGGGGGATGTTGCCGAGGCGGATCAGGGGGGTGTTGCCCTCCCCCAGGCTGATGATGCGGATGTCGTCGTGGACCGGCAGGCGGTCGCGGTATTTGTCGATCAGTCCGGTGTAACGGGGACGAAACGGCATGATGTTGTTCCTCGTGATATTAGGATGCTTAGCGGTGATGCGGCGGTTCAGTCCTTGTCCAGGGACTCCATGCGGATCCGGGTCACCTGGCCTTCCACCGTATCCAGGGCCTCGATGCGGCGGATGGCCTCGTTCATCTGTTTCTCCAGGACGCGGTGGGAGAGCATGATCAGCGACACGTCACTGGCGCCGCCCACCGGCTCCTTCTGCAGCACCGCCTCGATACTGATGCCCTGGTCCCCCAGGATGCGGGTGATATCCGCCAGCACGCCCGGGCGGTCCACCAGCTGCATGCGCAGGTAGTAGGCGGTCTCCACCTCGGCCATGGACAGTACCGGTATGTCAGACAGGGCATCGGCCTGGAAGGCGAGATGGGGCACGCGGTTCTCGGGGTCTGAGGTCAGGGTGCGGGTGACGTCCACCAGATCGGCCACTACCGCCGAGGCCGTGGGCTCGCGCCCCGCGCCGGCGCCGTAGTAGAGGGTGGGACCCACGGCATCGCCCTTCACCAATACCGCATTCATCACCCCGTTGACGTTGGCGATGAGGCGGCGCTGGGGAATCAGGGTGGGATGAACCCGCAACTCGATGCCCTGATTGGTGCGCCGCGTCAGTCCCAGGTGCTTGATGCGATAGCCCAGCTGCTCGGCATAACCCACATCCTCGCGGGTGATATGGGCGATGCCCTCGGTATAGACCTTGTCGAACTGCAGGGGAATGCCGAAGGCGATGGCGGCGATGATGGTGAGCTTGTGGGCGGCATCGATGCCCTCGACATCGAAGGTGGGATCGGCCTCGGCATAACCCAGGGCCTGGGCCTCGGCCAGCACATCGGCGAAATCACGCCCCTTGTCGCGCATCTCGGTGAGAATGAAATTGCCGGTGCCATTGATGATGCCCGCCGCCCACTCGATGCGGTTGGCGGCCAGTCCCTCGCGCAGGGCCTTGATGATGGGAATGCCGCCGGCCACTGCTGCCTCGAAGGCCACCATCACGCCGTGCTCCTGGGCGGCGGCGAAAATCTCGTTGCCGTGCTTGGCGATCAGGGCCTTGTTGGCGGTCACCACGTGTTTGCCGTTGGCGATGGCGCGCAGCACCAGTTCGCGGGCCGGCTCATAGCCGCCGATGAGTTCCACCACGATATCGATATCGGGCTGTTCCACCACGGCGAAGGCATCGGCGCTGATCTCCATACCTGAGGTGTCCACGTCGGGGAAGGAGGTCTCGCGGGCCGCGGCATGGGTGATGTAGATGCCCCGTCCCGCGCGCCGCGCGATCTCCTCCTGGTTCCTGGCCAGCACGTTGGCGGTACCGCCGCCCACCGTCCCCAACCCCAGTAATCCTACTTTAACCGGCTTCAAGGCTTTCCTCCCATGGCAACTGCCTGCTGATTGTCTTTTTTGAACATGGCGCGAATGCCGCGAATGGCCTGACGCGTGCGGTGTTCGTTCTCGATCAGTCCGAAACGCACATGGTCGTCGCCGTACTCGCCGAAGCCGATGCCCGGCGACACCGCCACCTTGGCCTCTTCCAGCAGTTTCTTGGAAAACTCCAGGGAGCCGAGATGGCGATAGGCCTCGGGAATCGGCGCCCACACGAACATGGTGCCCTTGGGCACCTCCACTTCCCAGCCGATGGCATTGAGGCCTTCACACAGCACGTCGCGGCGCCGCTGGTAAGTGGCGACGATTTCCGCAACACAGTCCTGGGGTCCCTCCAGGGCGGCGATGGAGGCCACCTGGATGGGGGTGAACATGCCATAGTCCAGATAGGACTTGATGCGCGCCAGGGCCGCCACCAGCACCGGGTTGCCGCACATGAAGCCGACCCGCCAGCCGGGCATGTTATAGCTCTTGGAGAGGCTGAAGAACTCCACGGCGATGTCCTTGGCGCCCGGCACCTGAAGAATGGACGGCGCCCGGTAGCCGTCGAAGGTGATGTCGGCATAGGCCAGGTCGTGGACCACCCAGATCTTGTGCTCGCGGGCGATGGCCACCACCTTCTCGAAGAAGGCCAGGTCCACGCACTGGGTGGTGGGATTGCAGGGGAAATTGAGCAGCAGCATCTTGGGCCGCGGCCAGGAATCCTTGATGGCCTTTTCCAACTCGTGGAAGAAATCGCCGCCCGGCACCAGCGGCACATGGCGGATATCCGCCCCGGCGATGACGAAACCATAGGGGTGGATGGGATAGGCGGGATTGGGCACCAGTACGGCATCCCCAGGCCCCACCGTGGCCAGGGCCAGGTGCGCCAGCCCTTCCTTGGAGCCGATGGTGACGATGGCCTCCGCCTCCGGATCCAACTCCACCTGATAACGCTCCCGGTACCAGCGGCTGATGGCGCGGCGCAGGCGCGGGATGCCGCGCGACATGGAATAACGGTGAGTGTCCTCGCGGCGCGCGACCTCGGTCAGCTTCTCTACGATATGGGCGGGGGTCGGCTGGTCGGGGTTGCCCATGCCGAAATCGATGATGTCCTCGCCCCGCGCGCGCGCCTTGGCCTTCAACTCGTTGACGATGTTGAAGACATAGGGCGGCAGGCGCTTTATTCTCGGAAATTCCTCTATCACCCTGTCGCTCTCGTGCAGTTGGTCGAAAGGCGCTTATCTTATCAGAATTTGCCCTGTGAACCACAGGCATTTGCGGTTCCCCACGGCGGGCGACAAGGTGCAGAAGTCATGTCGTGGAGTGCGATGCAAGGCATCGAGTATGGTCGGGGCGAGAGGATTTGAACCTCCGACCACCTGAACCCCATTCAGGTGCGCTACCAGGCTGCGCTACGCCCCGTGTTCGGTAAAACTGCTGTTTGGAAATCGCTCCGGAAACAGGCCGCCTGCTGCGGCCTGCGTATTAGATCAGCTTTTCAGGATTTTGAGAACCCCTTCCAGTTCTTTTCTCATCTCGCGGACGATCTGCCGGCTGCGGCTGGTGTCCTGCTTCATCTCGGCGCCGGAGAGTTGCTGCCGGGCGCCACCGATAGTGAAACCCTGGTGGTACAGCAGATCACGGATCTGACGCACGATCATGACATCCTGGCGCTGGTAATAGCGCCGGTTGCCGGCCCGCTTCACCGGCGACAGCTGGGGAAATTCCTGCTCCCAGTAACGCAGTACATGGGGTTTGACGGCACACAATTCGCTGACCTCGCCGATGGTGAAGTAGCGCTTCCCCGGGATCGGGGGCAGTTCGTCATTGTTGCTGGGTTCCAGCATAGGCCTCTACCCGCGCTTTGAGTTTTTGTCCAGGATGAAAAGTCACCACGCGCCGTGCGGTAATGGGGATCTCCTCGCCGGTCTTGGGATTACGTCCCGGACGCTCGTTCTTTTCCCGCAGATTGAAATTGCCGAAACCGGACAGCTTGACCTGCTGACCGCATTCCAGGGCGTGGCGGATCTCCTCGAAGAACATCTCCACCAGCTCCTTGGCCTCGCGCTTGTTGAGGCCGAATTCCTCGAACAGCTTTTCCGCCATATCCGCCTTCGTCAGTGCCATATGCTCATTCTCTCAAGGTTGCTTCCAGCTTGTCATGCAGATGCGCCAGAATCCTTTCCATGAGCGCGTCTATTTCACTGTCGGTAAGAGTGCGCGAAAAATCCTGCAAGGTCAAGCCCAGGGCGATGCTTTTTTTACCTGAATCAATACCTTTCCCGCGATAGACGTCAAACAACTGTAACTGCTGCAGGAGTTCGCCGGCCACCTCCCTGACGCAGTCCACCACCGCCTGGGCCTCCACCGACTCGGCAACGATGATGGCCAGGTCGCGGCGCACCGCAGGAAACTTCGACAGTTCGTGAAAGACCGGTATCCCTCCCCCGGCTATGATATTAAAATTCAGCTCAAAAACCAAAACGTTTTGTTCCAGCTGCAGTTCATGGGCGAGACGGGGATGCAGCGCGCCCAACCAGCCCTGGACGGTGCCCGCTGCATCCAGCAGGCAGGCGCACTGGCCGGGATGCAGCGCCGGATGGGAGGGCCGGGCGGCAAAGCGGATCTCATGTTCGCCGCCGGCGCAGGCCAACAGCGCTTCCACATCGCCCTTCACGTCATAGAAGTCCACCGGCCGCGCAGGCTCCCCCCACTGCTCAGGATAGAGGCTTCCCGTCACGGCACCAGACATCACAGAATATTCTTTTATTTCACCGTCTTGCTTTATATATTTGCTACCACACTCGAAGATTCGGACGCGCTTTTGCTGGCGGTTGAGGTTATGGATAAGGGCCTGTATCAGCCCAGGCCACAGGGACGTGCGCATCACCGCAGTGTCGCTGGAAATGGGATTGGCCAGGGCGATGGGCGCCTGGCGGGGATCGAAGAGGCGCTGCAGTTCCGGGGCCACGAAGCTGTAGGTGATGGCCTCCTGATAACCGCGGTCTACCAGCAGCTGCGCGGCATGGCGCCGCTGCTGGGCGCGGGACTGCCGGGCGTCGATCACCAGGGCCGCCGTGGGGCGGCTGGCGGGCAGTTGCTGATAGCCGTGGATCCTGGCCACCTCTTCGATGAGGTCGGCCTCGATGGCGATGTCGAAACGGGCACTGGGCGGCGTGATGCGCCACTGGCCGGCGCCACCCTCCACCTCACAGCCCAGGCGCTGGAAGATGTCGCCGACCTCCTCATCCGCCACCGCCATGCCCAGCAGGCGCTCGATGCGCTGAGAGCGCAGCACGACCTCCGGCCGCTGCGGCAGCTGCTCCGGCGCCGTCACCTCCAGCACCGGCCCCGGCTCGCCACCCACGATCTCCAGCAACAGGGCCGTGGCGCGTTCCATGGCGTGCTGCGGCAGTTCCGGGTCCACGCCACGCTCGAAGCGGTGGGAGGAATCGGTATGCAGGCCATAGCGGCGCGCGCGTCCGGCGATGGCATCGGGATGAAAGAAGGCGCTCTCCAGAAACAGGGCTCCAGTCCCCTCGCCCACGCCGCTGTCCTCACCCCCCATGATGCCCGCCATGGCCAGGGTGTGCGCCTCATCGGCGATCACCAGGACATCCTCCGCCAGTTCGATGCGCTGGCCATCCAGCAGGGTGATGGCCTCTCCCGCGCGGGCAAGCCGCACCTCGATGCGCCCCTGGAGACGGTCCAGATCGAAGGCGTGCATGGGCTGGCCCAGCTCCAGCATCACATAATTGGTCACGTCCACCACCGGGCCGATACTGCGCAGTCCGCTGCGGCGCAGGCGCTCCTGCATCCACAGGGGTGTCTGCGCCGCCGGATCGACGCCGCGGATGACCCGCCCCAGGTAGCGGGGGCAGGCGGCGGGGGCCTGCACCGTCACCGGAAAGCGTTCATCGCTGCGTGCCGCCACCGGCGCAGTGGACACAGGATGCAGGGCGCAGCGGCTGATCACTCCCACCTCGCGGGCGATGCCGGCCACCCCGAGGCAGTCGCTGCGGTTGGGGGTCAGGCTCAACTCGATGGCACAGTCGTCCAGCCCCAGATAGTCGCGGATGTCGCGCCCGGACTCGGCATCCTCGGGCAGGGCCAGCAGGCCCTCGGCGCTGTCCGCCAGCCCCAGCTCCTGGGCGGAGCACAACATGCCTTCGGAAACCACACCGCGCAGCTTGCTGCGCTTGATCCGGCTGCCGTCCGCCAGCCGCGCGCCGATGCAGGCAGTGGGCGCGCGCATCCCGGCCCGCACATTGGCCGCCCCGCAGACGATGTTCAGTGTCTGTTCACCCACATCCACCCGACACACCCGCAGGCGGTCCGCCTTGGGATGGGGCTCGACACTCAGCACCCGCCCCACCACGATGCCGCTGAACTCGGGCGCCACCGGCTCCACGGCCTCCACCTCCAGCCCCGCCATGGTGAGTTGCTCGCACAGCGCGGCGGTATCCAGAGGAGGATCCACCCATTCACGCAACCATTGTTCGCTGAATTTCATAGTACCTCAGGGTCAATTGCACAAAGTACAGGCATCTTGTCAGGCGTCATACAGTTTACTATCGAGGTTGGTGATGAGTAATGCGTGAAGAGTGATGGATTTGCAATGCGATTTTTTCATTACGCATCACTCATTACTCATCACTTCTTCAATGGCGCAATGCACCTCACCCAGACCACTCATGTTTATTGCTTCAAAAGCCCCGCCCGCCGTTCAATTGAACTGCCGCAGAAAGCGCAGATCGTTCTCGAAAAACAGGCGCAGGTCGTTGACGCCATGGCGCAGCATGGCCATGCGCTCCACGCCCAGGCCGAAAGCGAAGCCCGTGTAGCGCTCGCTGTCGATGTTGACGTTGTCCAGCACCCGGGGATGGATCATGCCGCAGCCCATGATCTCGATCCAGCCGGTATGGCTGCACACCCGGCAGCCCCCGCCGCCGCAGATCACGCACTGGATGTCTACTTCCGCAGAGGGCTCGGTGAAGGGAAAGTAGGAGGGCCGGAAACGCAGCGCCAGGGACTTCTCGAAAAAGCTCTGCAGGAAATCGCTCAACATGCCCTTGAGGTCGGCGAAGCTGACCGCCTCATCCACCATGAAGCCCTCCACCTGGTGGAACATGGGGGTATGGGTCACGTCGGAATCGCAGCGGTAGACGCGCCCCGGGGCGATGATCCGCAACGGTGGCCGCTGTTCCTGCATGACCCGGATCTGCACTGGTGAGGTATGGGTGCGCAGCAGGGTGTGGGCATCGATATAGAAGGTGTCGTGCATGGCCCGCGCCGGGTGGTTGGCGGGAATGTTGAGGGCCTCGAAATTGTGATGGTCGTCCTCGATCTCCGGCCCCTCAGCCACTTGGTAGCCGGCCTGGGCGAAGAGCCGCTCGATGCGCGCCAGGGTCTGGGTGACGGGGTGCAGGCCGCCGCAGGACTGGCCGCGCCCCGGCAGAGTGACATCGATGGTCTCGGCCTCCAGGCGCTGCGCCAACGCCGCCGCCTCCAACGCCTCGCGGCGCGCCTCGATGGCCTGCTGCACTTGCTGCTTGGCGGCATTGACCGCCTGGCCGGCCTGGGGGCGCTGCGCGGGCGGCAAGTCGCGCAGGCCTTTGAGGACCTCGGTGAGACGCCCCTTCTTGCCCAGATAATGGACCCGCAGGCGGTCCAGTTCCGCCAAGTCGGTGGCGGCGGCGATCTCCCGCTGCGCTGCCTCTACCAGAGATTCCAGTTCCAACACGTCGCTCATGGGTCCCTTTCAGTCAAACGAAAAGGGGAAAGGCCTTGGCCCTTCCCCTTCTATCTTGTTGCGTTGCTCAACCGCGCGCGGGCGCGCAGCGGCAGCTCAGGCAGAGAGGCCGGCCTTCGCCTTTTCCGCCAGTGCAGCGAACGCGGTCTTGTCGAACACCGCCAGATCCGCCAAGACCTTGCGGTCGATCTCGATGGCCGCCTTTCTGAGGCCATCCATCATGCGGCTGTAAGACAGGCCGCATTCGCGGGCCGCGGCATTGATGCGCACGATCCACAGGCTGCGGAACTGGCGCTTCTTCTGGCGGCGGTCGCGATAGGCGTACTGGGCGGCCTTGGTGACCGCCTGGGTGGCGACGCGATAGACGTTCTTGCGCCGGCCACGGTAGCCCTTGGCTTGGGCGATAACCTTCTTGTGGCGCGCGCGCGCGGTGACTCCTCGTTTTACTCTGGGCATGATTGACTCCTTGAATTCCTCAGCTATAGGGCAGCATCTGTTTCAGCGCATCGGTATCCACCGGGCTGATCAGAGCCGGCGCCCGCAGCTGGCGCTTGCGCTTGGTGCTCTTCTTGGTGAGGATATGGTTGCGGTGCGACTGGCGCAGCTTGAAGCGTCCCGAAGCAGTCTTCTTGAAACGCTTCGCCGCACCACGATGTGTTTTCAACTTGGGCATTTTCCTAACCTTTCAGTAGTATCATCAAAATTCTCTGTAGCGCAGCGGTGCGGCGCGCTCCTCACGCCTCACCGCTGACACCTCACTTCTTCTTCAATGGCGCAAACACCATCACCATCTGGCGGCCTTCCATCTTGGGGTACTGCTCCACCGTGCCGTATTCCTCCAGATCCTTGGCGATGCGCTGCAACAACTTGCGCCCCAGGTCCTGGTGGGCCATCTCCCGGCCGCGGAAGCGCAGGGTCACCTTGGCCTTGTCGCCAGCGCTCAGGAAGCGAATGATATTGCGCAGCTTGACCTGATAATCGCCTTCATCGGTGCCGGGCCGGAACTTGACCTCCTTGACCTGGATCTGCTTCTGCTTCTTCTTCGCAGCATGGCGTTTCTTGTTCTCCTCGAACAAGAACTTGCCGTAGTCCATCACCCGGCACACTGGTGGATCGGCATTGGGCACGATCTCCACCAAATCCAGTTCTGCCTCCTCCGCATGTCGCTGTGCCTCTTCCAGGGGCACAACCCCGATCTGCTCGCCATCGGCACCAATCAGTCTGACCTGAGGCGCCGTGATGGCATCGTTCAAGCGCAGTTGCTTCTCTGCAGCGATATTCTATCCCTCCCAAACATGACGGCCGCGGCCCGCAATCTCGGCATGCAGCCCCTCGGCCAATGCCGCCAGGGTCATGGTGCCGAGATCCTTGCCATTCTGCGTGCGCACGGCCACTGTCTCATTTTCCATCTCCCGGTCCCCTGTCACCAGAAGATAAGGTACCCGTTGTAATGTGTGCTCGCGGATTTTAAAGCCTATCTTTTCATTTCTCAAGTCCGAATTGACCCTGAGCCCTTGTTTTTTCAGGTATTCCACCACGGCAGCGGCATATTCGGCCTGTTTGTCGGTAATATTCATCACCACGGCCTGCACAGGCGCCAGCCAGAGGGGGAAATGACCGGCATATTCCTCGATAAGAATGCCGATGAAACGCTCCAGGGAACCGAGGATGGCGCGGTGCAGCATCACCGGCACCTGCTTGCTGCCGTCCTCCGCCACATAGTGGGCGCCCAGGCGCCCAGGCATGGAGAAGTCTACCTGGATGGTGCCGCATTGCCAGACCCGCCCCAGGCAGTCCCTGAGGGAGAACTCGATCTTGGGGCCGTAGAACGCGCCCTCTCCCGGCTGCAGGTCCCAGTCCAGGCCCTTGTCGTTGAGCGCCCGTTCCAGGGCATGCTCCGCCTTGTCCCAGGAGGCGTCGTCACCGACACGGTTCTCGGGGCGCGTGGAGAGCTTGATGATGATGTCGCGGAAACCGAAATCGGCATAGACCTGGAACAACAGATCGATGAAGGCCGACACCTCGCCCTGGACATGGTCCTCGCTGCAGAAGATATGGGCATCGTCCTGCACGAAGTTGCGCAGCCGCATCAGGCCGTGCAGGGTGCCGGATGGCTCGTTGCGATGGCAGGAGCCGAACTCCGCCATGCGCAGCGGCAGATCGCGGTAGCTCTTCAGCCCCTGATTGAAGATCTGCACATGGCAGGGGCAGTTCATGGGCTTCACCGCATAGTCGCGGTTCTCCACGTGGGTGGTGAACATGTCGTCGCTGAACTTCTCCCAGTGCCCCGACTTCTCCCACAGGCTGCGGTCGACGATCTGGGGGGTGCGCACCTCCTGGTAGCCGCGCTCGCGCAGCAGGCTGCGGATGTAGTTCTCCACCTCGCGGTAGATGACCCAGCCCTTGTCGTGCCAGAACACCATGCCCGGCGCCTCTTCCTGGGTATGGTAGAGATCCAGCTGGCGGCCGATCTTGCGGTGGTCGCGCTTCTCGGCCTCCTCCAGGCGGTGCAGGTAGGCCTTGAGGTCCTTCTTGCTGGCCCAGGCGGTGCCGTAGATGCGCTGCAGCATCTCATTGCGGGAATCGCCGCGCCAGTAGGCGCCGGCCACCTTGGTAAGCTTGAAGGCCTTGAGGCGTCCGGTGCTGGGCACGTGGGGTCCGCGGCAGAGATCGATGAAATCCCCCTGGCGATAGAGGGACAACACCTCGTGGGCCGGGATGTCTTCGATGATGCGCGCCTTGTACTCCTCGCCCATGTTGCGGAAGAACTCCATGGCCTCCTCGCGGGGCATCTCGCTGCGTTCCACGGGCAGGTCCGCCTTGGCCAGTTCGGCCATTTTCTTTTCGATGGCCGCCAGGTCCTCGGGGGTGAAGGGCCGCTCGAAGGCGAAGTCGTAGTAGAAGCCATCCTCGATCACCGGGCCGATGGTCACCTGCGCCTCGGGAAACAACTCCTTCACCGCTTGGGCCAGCAGATGGGCCGTGGAGTGGCGGATGATCTCCAGCCCCTCGGGGTCGCGCTCGGTAATGATGGCCAGCTGGGCGTCCCGCTCGATGACATGGGAGAGATCCACCAAGCGCCCGTCCACCCGCCCCGCGAGGGCCGCCTTGGCCAGACCGGGACCGATGTCGGCGGCGATCTGCGCCACGGTGACGGGCTGGTCATAGTGGCGCTGACTGTTGTCCGGCAGGGTTATGGTAGGCATTGCAGTTACGTCGTGTGTTGCAGATCTATGCTCATCGGCCGCGGCAGGCATTCCTGCAGCGCCCAGAAAAAAAGCACTGCGCAATACAGTGCTTCCGGTATTTCCCTGTTACATATATATATGGTAGGCGCGATTGGACTCGAACCAACGACCCCCACCATGTCAAGGTGGTGCTC
>CAYRLE010000050.1:0-18806 GCA_964425105.1 uncultured Gammaproteobacteria bacterium
TTCACGTGGATCACGATGCGCTCCGACACCAGGGGCGGATCATGGGGAATGTGATCCTTGTCGCCCAGGATCAGCTGCAGGGTATGCGTGCCCGCCGGCAAATCCAGCAGGACCTCCGTCTGCCCGGCGCCAAAATGGCGGTGCCGCCGGTCCTTGGGCAGGGGCTGCCGCAGCGAAGGCAGCTGATCCACATCGATCAGCAGATGATGGTGGCCGGTGCCGGCCTTGTCCACGCCGGCCGGAGCCACCCCCATGCCGCGCAGGCCAAACCTGACCCGCAGCGGGCTGTCGACGACCTCGCCGTGGGCCGGTGAGATGATATAGAGATTGGCATCCGGTGGTGCCGGCGAACGGCCCCAGGCCGCTGCCTGGGCAAGGAGCAGCACTGTCGCGAGAACGAGGGGAAGGTGTCGGTCCATGGCCATGCCACTCCTGTTGTTGTGATGGTTTGCCGGGCGGCAACAGCAGCCGCTGCCGGGGCAGGTAGTTGTTGAGTATTTTACAAAGTATTCACCTTTCCACAAACACTATCTGTTTCCTTATTGAATCCAATCAGATACAGCCCAAAAAAGCAGAAGGCCGGCAGAACGCCGGCCTTCTGCACCCTGAATCGGGAGCGATTATTCCAGGGTGACCTTGATCAAGCCTGTGCTCAGGCTGACGCTGTTGCTGTCATAGTCCCCCCGCGCCCGGACCCTGGCCACGGCGGCCCCTGCGGCAAGCCGCGACTCCAGGTCCGCCACGAAGCGCTCGAAGCGGCTGTACAGCTGCACCCTCCCCCGCTGCCTGATGAGGAAACGGCCTTCGCCATCAGCAGGCGGCACCAGCACGGGATCGCTGCCCGCCGCCGCCAGGTCGCTCACCACGCCGCCCTGGCGCAGATGATGAAAACGTCCGGCGCCTGTCAGGTCCAGGGTAATGCCGCTGGCCGACAGGGAGGAGAAGGCATCGCCGGCAGGCGGCTGCCAGTTGACCGCCAGGGTGGCGGGCACGGCGCCCACACCGATGAGGGTGCGGGCCTCGAAATCCGCCGGCGCCTGCCCGAATGGGCGCACGAAGCCCTTGGCCAGCAAGGGTTCACCGCTGCTGAAGGCCGTGGTGTCCAAGACTCCGGTATCGATCTCGTAGGCGCGGGGATCGGCGTCATGGGCGGCATCGATGCCGGTGCCGGTGAAATCGAACAGCCCTGTCCGGTGCCGGTCGATGCGCTGCAGGTCGAGCATGAAATAGGCGGCCTGGGGCGCCGCCAGCGGATTCACCACGGTACCTCGCAAGGTGGTGAGCAGCATTCTCACATGGCCATTGCTGGCATCCAGCATGTAGAGATCGTTGGGCTGTTCCAGGAGATCGCCGTAGATCATGACCCGCTGGCCGATGGAGATGTCATCGATCCCAAAGGTCGCCATGGACAGCTGGCGCGTGACCCGGGTGCCGCTGGAGATCAGCACCGTGACCTCGTCATTGAAGCGGATGCTGCCGTCGGTACGCATCAGGGTCGCCCCCTTCACGGTCAGCACCTCGCCGGCGCTGGTGGTCGTGCGCTTGATGACGTTGCCGCGCACCACATCCAGGGTGCCGCCCGGCACACTGCTGCCGGCATAGACCTCACGGGCCTTGAAACGGTGGGGCCGCGGCAGCATCTCGCCGATCACCACCACGGCGCTGAAGGCCGGCAGGGCGTCCAGGGCGCGCAAGCCGTCGCTCCCCTGGTAGCTCTGGCCATCGATCTCGAACAGGGTCTCGTCAGCGGTCACCACGCGCAGGCTGCCGAAATGGCGGTCGCGTACCGAGAGCAGGTGACGGAAGGGGCGCATGATGACGCTGAACTGGTTCCGGTCCGGCGCCACCTCATCGAGCAGGCCGCGCAGGCGGTGGGGCTTGGGCTTCTCCAGATCCACGTCGGCGAACAACACCGGCGAGACGGTCTGGGTGGGAACACCCTGGTCATCGAATGCCACCTTGTTGGAGGAGGCCAAGTCGAAATCCAGGGTCAGGTGGGCGGGCACGCCGGGCACGATCAACAGCCGGCTGCGATCCTCGAGATGGACGTCCAGTTCCAGAGTGCTCACCGGATTGCCGGACTCGTCGAGAATGTTTGTCAGCGGTACAGGAACGATCTCGCCGGCGGCATTCTCCACCTGGATGTCGGCATTGCTGTAATCCACCGTCATCACCGCCTTGGTATAGAGACCGGCCGGGATGGTGGCCGCGGTCACGAACTCGGTCATCTCCGTATACTGGGCGAAATCGATGCGCGTCTGCAGGGGCAGGGTTTCCACCACCGCGCCGTTGGCCTTGGTGAGGGTCAGGGACAACACATCCACGGTATAGGAGGCAAAATCGCCTTCGGCATCGGTGAGACCGATCACCACCTCGCCCTGTTCACCGCCACCATCCTGCCCACCGTCCATACAGCCCCCCAGCAGGCTGAGCAGCGTCAGTAACAAGAGCGGGAAAAAATATCGCAAGCTACCAGTCATCACATACATGGCCGTACTCCTTTGGGTAACGTTATAACAACAGCTTGATAGGAGTTATAACGCAGCAGGCATGGATCGGTTGACACGAGATGCCGCGCCGCTCAGCGGCTGCGATGGCGCGGCGCCTGCCTGAGGGTACGGGGGTGACGGTCGCGGGGATGCAGCTGGCGGTCTATGAAGCGGCGGCGCTGCTGGGGATCCATACGCTGCCAGCGCTGGCGCAACTCGTGGCGGCGCTCCGGCGGCAGCGCCCGGAAACGGCGGTAGCGCTCACTCAACTGGCGGCGCCGTTCCGGCGGCAGGGACAGGAAGCGCAGGTAACGCTCGCGCACCCGCTCGCGCGCCTCGGGACTGAGTTGGCGCCAGTGCCGGAAGCGCTGACGGATCTGCTGGCGCTGCTCGGGGCTCATGCGCCCCCAGCGCCGCGCACCCTTGCGCAGCCGCTCCTGTCGCTGCGGCTCCAATTCATTCCAGCGCCCGGCGAAGGGTTTCAGCACCTGGCGCTCCTCGCTGCTGAGATTCTCCCAGGGCACGGGTTGCGGGGACTCGTCCGCGCTAGCGCCCTGCAGCAGGCCTATCAAGACCAGGAATAGCAATCGTCTAATCATCTTTTTTCACCTTTGCTTTCGGTGAAGAACCCCCGCGGTCCGGATGCGGCGCTGCAGGCGCAGCCTTGCCGTCCCCATCCCCGACCAGACTGAGGGGGTCCACCCATTGGCCTTCCGGTGTCTCCCAGGCACCGAGAAACTCCAGCAACTCCAGAGAGGGCGCCGCCTCGTTCTGTCCCGTTTTGGGCTCGCCGGCCAGCACCGCGGCCGGCAGCAGGCACAGCATGCCCAGCATGAACCAATCAACCGGTCTGCTGTTCATGATCCAGCCACAGATAGAAATCCAGATCCTCGAAAAATTCGATATCCTCTCTGGTGCTGAGCAGTTCCAGATCTTCCATGAGAGGCAGCAACTCAGGCGCGTCGCGGCCGCCATCGCCCACGAACCACAGACTGACCACCAACAACGCACTGGCGGCCACTGCCGCCAAGCCCGCCGCCTGGACCCAGCGCGGGCGCTGCGCCGCCCCCGTCTCCAGGACCTGGCGGCGCACTTGTGCCAGGCGCTCTGCGGTCTCGCCGTCCAGCGACTCCAGACGGTGATCCAAGACGGCCTTCATGGCCGCGACGAAGCGTTCCTCATTGGCATCTTGTCTCATGGCATGCAATCTCCCAGCATCTGGCGCAGACTGTGCAACGCGCGGGAATAATGTGTCTTGACGCTGCCTTCAGCGCAACCCATGGCGCGGGCGGTCTCCGCCACACTCAAGCCCTCCCAGGCCCGCAGCAGAAACACCTGCTGCTGGCGCAGGGGCAGGCGGCGCAAGGCCCCATCCAGCCGCTGCGCCGTCTGCTCCTGATCCAATCGCTGATCGGGCGCCGAACTGCGCGCGGCCGGAAAATCCTCCACGCTGCCAAGCTCCTCGTCTCCCTGCCGGGTGAAGAAATGCAACACCCGGCGGCGCAGGCCGTGGCGCCGGTACCAATCCTGAATGGTGGTCTGCAGGATCCGGTACATCAGCGGTGCCCACTCGTTCTGCGGGCGCCCGCTGTAATTGCGCACCAGTTTGAGCATGGCATCCTGGACGATGTCCAGGGCGTCGTCGCGGCTGCCGGTGGCGAGCAGCGCCATGCGAAACAGACGGCGCTCGCAAGCCGCCAGAAAACCATCCAGTTTTTCACCTTTCTCCAGATGCCCGCTCTCCACCATTTTGCCGATAAGGCGCCGGAATTCCACAACATCAACATCTTACAGAATATAAACGCACGACACGCCGCGCGGTTGACAAACTAAGAAAAAAATAGTCCCCAGGCGTTGACATAGGAAGTATTACGTTATAGTATTTCATCATACAGAGACGGGGCGACGCCCCACAATGTTACAGGAGGTACACGACATGTTCTTATTCAGCCGCTGGTTCAACCGCCAGGCCCGGAGCAAAAGCCCGGCATCCGCCAACTGCCACGGACGCAGGGATGAAATGCACAGCGCGTTCCGTACCAAGCCGGGCCGCGGGCCCTTCCTGCTGTCCCCAGACGGCCGGGTCATCCCGCTGCGCAAGGCCCGGTTTCTGCAGGATAAATAGCTTTACCGTTTTTACGTTATTTTCATCACCCCTTTAGAGTTCCAGGACGGGATCAAGGATGCGTCCACAGGGAAGTGGACAACCTGATCCGCCTTTTTTCAAACCCCGCTATGCGGGGTTTTTTTCTGCCCTGCCCCCTAATTTCAGCCTCCCCCGTTTTCCAAGGGAGGAACTGATGACAATAAAAAAGGGCGCCGCAGCGCCCTTTTCAGTGCTTCGAGGTATGCCCCCCCTCATTGGTCGCCCACCACGCTCATGTTGGCCGTCTGGGGCAACAGCGGCAGGGTTTGAGGCGGGATCGTCCCCGTCAGGGCGTTGAGGAAAGCCACGATGGCATGCACCTCCTGGTCCTTCAGATCCTTGTTGAGCTGGGTCTTGGCCATCACCCGCACCGCCTCGTCCAGGGTCTGCACCGAGCCGTTGTGGAAATAGGGCGCAGTCAGCGCCACATTGCGCCAGGTGGGCACCCGCCACATGTGTTTGTCGGCCTCCTTCTTGGTGACGCTGTGCAGGCCGGTGTCGTTCATCAGGTTATACTGCTTCACATACTTGTTGTTGGTGAAAGTGGGGAACTTCTGAAAGAAGCCCTGGCCCACCGGCAAATTGGCTGGACCCGAGAAATTGGGACCGTTGTGGCAGGCCGTGCAACCTACCGACTGCACCAGCTTCATGCCCCGTTGCGCCTCCTTGGAAAGCGCCGTTTTGTCACCGCGCAGGTAGCGGTCGAAGGCGCTGTTGGGGGTAACGAGGGTGCGCTCGTAGGCGGCGATGGCCTTGGCGAGATTGTCATAGCTGAGGCTGTTCTCGGCACCGAAGACCTCGGCGAACTTGGCCACGTAGCCGGGGATCTTGCCCAGCCGTTCCAGCACCGCCGCTTCCGAGGGCATGCCCATCTCGATGGGATTGAGGATGGGACCCTTGGCCTGGTCTTCCAGGGTCGCGGCGCGGCCGTCCCAGAACTGGGTACTGAGAAAGGCGGCGTTGAACACGGTGGGTGCGGAACGGCCACCCTTCTGACCCTTGACCCCCACCGACACCGGGCGGTTGTCGGTGCCGTTGGTCATGACGTTGTGGCAGGAGTTGCAGGACACCGTGCCGTCGATGGACAGGCGCGGATCGAAGTAGAGCATCCTGCCCAACTCGATCTTGGCCGCCGAGAGCGGGTTGTCCACCGGCACCGGCGGCTGCGCAGGCAGGGCCTCCAGGGCGGCGGCCTGACCCGCCAGCAGGAGAGCGGCGATGCCAGCCGCTCCCAAAATGCGCAACTTACTATAGATGTTCATGGCACACACTCCTTGCTTATTGGCAATTATCACTGACACATTCCGGGAACATGACCTCCCGAAGAATCGCAGTTCCCGTTCCAATCGGATCACGATCCATCATAATACGAAGCACCCCCCATAACTCCAATGAATTATTTTTATCCATTTCATAGCCTGGAGCTATCGCATGGCAGGACTCGGTTTCAGCGGATATAGGACTCCACGGCATAGCGGCGCATCATACGGTGACTGTTGAAATAGGAGGCATTCTTGCAGATGGCGCCCTTCATGATCCTCACCCAGCCATCGCGGTCGTCGTAATAGAGCGGCAGCACCACCTGCTCCAGCTTGTCATAGAGGGAACAGGCATCCTTGCCGTTGTCCGATTCGCTGCTGTCGCCGACGGCCCAGCCGGTGATGCCCTCGATGCAGCCCTCTATCCACCAGCCGTCCAGCACACTGAGGCTGGGCACACCGTTGAAGGCCGCCTTCATGCCGCTGGTGCCGGAGGCCTCCAGCGGACGCAGCGGCGTGTTGAGCCAGACATCCACGCCGGACACCAGGGCCAGGGCCGTCTCCATATCGTAGTTGGGCAGATAGGCCACCGGCAACTCTCCCCCGAGTTCCCGGATGATGCGATGCAGGGTCTCGATGAGGCGCTTGCCCCCCTCGTCGCGGGGATGGGCCTTGCCCGCCAGCACCACCTGGAAGGGATGCTGGCGGGCGATGGCGCGCAGGCGCTCCAGATCGCTGAACAGCAGGTCGGGCCGCTTGTAGGCGGTCATGCGCCGTGCAAAGCCCAGGATGGGCACGGCAGGGTCCAGGGTCACGCCGCTGCGCGCCTGCACCCGCGCCAGCAAGTCCGCCTTGGCCGCTTCATGGGCCTGCCAGATGTCTCCATCGGGAATACAGCAGTCGACGCGGCGCAGCAGTTCGGGCTCATGGCACCAGCCGGAGAGATGGGTGTCGTAGAGGCGCGCGAAACTGGGTGAAGTCCAGAAATGGGGATGCACGCCGTTGGTGATGGCCTGCACCCGATAGCCGGGGAACATGCGCCGCGACACCTCTGCGTGGCGCTTGGCGACACCGTTGACATGCTCGCTGAGGTTGAGGGCGAGGCGCGTCATGTTGAGGTCGGAATCGCCGGCGAGGCGCTTCAGGGTGGGCAGATCCACGAAGCCGTCCTCCACCTGCTGCCACATCTCATAGGTAAAGCGGTCATGGCCGGCCTCCACCGGGGTATGGGTGGTGAAGATGCACATCTCCCGCACCCTGGGAATGTCATAGGGCGACTCGCCGGAGCGGACATCCTCCGGCGGATAGGCGAAACGCTGCAGCAACTCCAGGGCGAGAAAGGCCGAATGGCCTTCGTTCATGTGATACTGGCGCACGTCGAAGCCCAGCGCCTGGAGCATGTGGGTGCCGCCGATGCCGAGCACGATCTCCTGTTTCAGGCGGTAGCGTTCGTCGCCGCCATAGAGATAGTGGGTGATCTCCCGGTCGCGGGCATCGTTCTCCGGCAGGTCGGTGTCCAGCAGGATCACCGGCTGGCGCCCGTTCATGTGCCCTTCCAGCACGTACAGCCAGGCGCTGAGCCACACCGTGCGCCCCTCCAGGGTGACGGCCACCTTGGCATCCATGGGCAGGGCATGGTGGGCCGGCTCCCAGCGGTCGACATGTTCCACCTGGCGACCCGCCTCGTCGATCTCCTGACGGAAATAGCCACAGCGACTCACCAGAGTCACCGCCACCAGAGGCAGCTCCAGGTCGGCGGCGGAGCGCACCGTGTCCCCCGCCAGCACCCCCAGCCCACCGCTGTAGGTGGGGATCTCGTTGCGCAGGGCGATCTCCATGGAAAAATAGGCGATGCGCGGTTCGTGGATGAATTCCCTGATCATTGCTCTCCTCCCGTGCTGCCCAGCAGCCTTGCCGCCGAGCTCTTGTACCATGAAGGGCCATAGAAACGCTGCAGCCAGCGGCGCGGGCGGCGTACGCCGCACACCCGCCACACCAGATAGCGATAGGCCCAGTGGCCGCCCCACTCATAGAGGCGGCGGTTGAACCAAGCGCTGTGCAACATGCCCCCGAAGCGCCTGTGCCACTGTGCATCATACTCGCCGCAGCGCCCCGACGCGAAGCTGCGTCCTGCCAAATGGCCGCTCAGCAGGGCATAGCGGATGCCGAAGCCGAACAGGGCATCCTGAAAGCCTGCCGCCTCGCCGGCGCGCAGCACGGCGCCACAGCGGGCGCTGGCCGGTGACTGCGCCGCCCCCACCCCACCGAAGCGCCGCGCATCCTGCATGCGCAGCCCCACCCGTTGCCGGAAAAAATCCACGCAGCGCGCCAGATACTCGGCGCGCTGCTGGAAACCGCCGAACAGGCAGCTGGCCAGGGTGCCGCGGCCGCCATGCACCAGCAGATAGGCATAGCCGCGGCAGGCCAGTTCGTCGGAGACTGCCGCATAGGCGCCGTCGGCCATGTCAGTGGCGAACACATAGCCCAGGGCGATGATCCCCGCGCCACGCGGGCCACTGGCATCGATACCGCCTGCCTGTTTCAGGTCAGCCGTGCTGCGCAAGCGCAGCTGCACCCCCCGGCGCAAGGCCTGGCGCTGCAGGGCGTCATCCAGGGTGCCTGGCAGCCCACCGCGGCGCAGCAGATAGAACAGCGGCCGCTCGCTGCGACACAGGCGCTCGCGGCCGTCGGGATCGATCAGCAGCAACTCCCGCACCGGGCTATGGTCGAAATCGGCATCGATGCCCAACGCGGCCAGTTCCTCCAGCACGTCGCCCGCCGTGGTCCAGTTTTCCAGCCCCTGGAAATCGCCATGGAAGCGCCCACCCACCACGGCGCGCTGCTCATGGACCACCACCCGCGCCCCGCAGTCGGCGGCCGCAATAGCGGCCGCCAGCCCCGCCGGACCGGCCCCGCGGACATTCACCACCTGTTCACCATACCCCACCGACATCACGCATCACTCATTACTCATCACCTTCCCGAACCAAGGCGTCGACGTATCCACACTCTCCCAAGCGCTTGTATCTTTCCCCTTGTATCTTTCCCCTGGCCCTCAATAACTCCGGTGGCGGAACAACCACCCCGCCGCCGCCAGTGCCAGCAAGCCCATCAGGGCCATAGGCCAATAGTAGTGCAACAGATCCATCATCCCCAGCCCCTCCAGGAACACTCCCCGCACCACCAGCAGGAAGTAGCGCAGGGGATCCAGATAGGTGAGCCACTGCACCACCTCAGGCATGTTGGCGATGGGCGTGGCGAAACCCGACAGGATCACCGCCGGCACCAGGAACAGGAAGGCCCCCAGCACCGCCTGCTGCTGAGTGGTCGACAGGGAAGAGATCATCAGCCCGATGCCGATGGCCGACAACAGGAACAGCACCAGCCCCAGATAGAGTGCCGCGATACCACCCCGCAGGGGCACCTCGAACCAGAACACCGCCACCAGGATGATCACCGTAGCCTGCAGAAGTCCCACCAACAGTCCTGGCAGGGACTTGCCCAGCAGGATCTCCAGCGGCCGCAGGGGCGTCACTAGCAACTGGTCGAAAGTTCCCGCCTCCCGTTCGCGGGCCACCGAGAGGGCCGTCACCACCAGGCTTACCACCAGGGTCAGGAGGCCGATGATGCCGGGCACGATGAACCAGCGCGAACTCAGGTTCTCGTTGTACCAGGCGCGCACTTCCAGCAGGGTGGGCGCCGCAGCAGTGCCGTTCTCCGCCAGGCGCTGCAGATTGAAACGCAGTACCATGGTGCGCAGATAATTGAGGGCCACCAGGGCGGTGTTGGAATTGCGCCCGTCCAGGATGAGCTGCACCGTGGCGGGCCGGCCCGCCGCCAACTCGGCGCTGAAGCGTGGACCGATGTGCAGTGCCAGCAGCACCTGGCGCCGGTCGATGAGGGGCGCGATTTCCGCATCCCGCTGCAGGCGCGCCACGATCTGGAAATGGGGAGAGCCTTCGATGCGCGCCAGCAGCTGGCGCGAGGCCGCCCCGCGGTCCTCGTTGTACACCGCCACCGCCACGTTCTCCAGATCGAAGGTGGCGGCATAGCCGAATACCAGGAGTTGCACGAGGGGCGGCACGATGAGCACGAAGCGCCCCTGGCGGTCGCGCACCAGTGCCAGCAACTCCTTCCACACCAGTGCCAGGACATTGCCGGCCATGTTCACTCCAGACGGCGGCGCAGGCGGCGCCGCACCAGAGAAAGAAACAGCACCGCCATGACCAGCAGGGCGCCGCTGTTGGCCAGCACCACCGGCCACACATCCCCTGCCAGAAACAAGGTCTGCAGGATGGCCACGAAATAGCGGGCGGGCACCAGGTAGGTCACTGCCTGCACGGCAGCGGGCATGGAACCGATGTCGAAGATGAACCCCGAGAGAATGAAGGCCGGCAGGAAGGTACTGACGATGGCGATCTGTCCCGCCACAAACTGGCTGCGGGCCAGGATGGAGATCAGCAGCCCCATGCCCAGGGTCACCATCATGAACAAGGCGCTGCACAGCAGCAGCAGCCAGAAGGATCCCCGCAGGGGGACGGCAAACTGCCACTTCGCCAGCACCACCGTGAGCAGCATGCCGGCCATGCCCAGCACGAAATAGGGAATCAACTTGCCCAGCAGCAGTTCCTCCATGCGCAGCGGGGTCACCAGCAGGGCCTCCATGGTGCCCCGTTCCCACTCGCGGGCGATCACCAGCGAGGTGAGCAGGGAACCAATGAGGGTCATGATCACCGCAATCAGGCCCGGCACCAGGAAGTGGCGGCTGATGAGGGCGGCATTGAACCAGACCCGCTGCGCCAGCAGCGCCGCCGCCGGCAGGGGCCGCCCCTGCTCGCCCAGCCAGCGCTGCAGCCAGGCCAGCCATACCCCCTGGATATAGCCTTCGGTGATGCGCCCCTGGTTGGCATCGACCCCGTTGACGCGCACGGCGATGGGCGCCTCGCCGCCGCCCAGCAGGCGCCGCGCAAAGTCGCTGCGCAACCAGACGATGCCGTCCACCTGGTGATGGCGCAGGGCCGCCTGGGCATCCTGGATGCTGTGGTAGACAGCGGGGCGGAAATATTCCGAACGCTGGAAGGCGCCCAGCACGTCGGCGGTGGCGCCGTCGGGCTGCTCCACGACGATGGCCAGGGGGATATCGCGGGCGTCCAGGGAAACCCCGTAGCCGAACAGGAACAGCAGCAACACCGGCAGCACGAAGGCGACGCCCATGCTGGAGGGATCGCGCAACACCTGCAGCAGTTCCTTGTACACCATGGCCGCCAGGCGCCGCCGGCCGCTGCCCATCAGGCGGCCTCCCGCTGCTGCAGCAGGGCGATGAAGGCATCCTCCATGGTGGGGTCGGGCAGCGCGGCACTGCGCACCCGGGCGCGCAATTGGTCGGGGGAACCCGCCGCCAGCACTTCGCCCTCCGCCATGATCACCAGGCGGTCGCAGTAATTGGCCTCTTCCATGAAATGGGTGGTCACCAGCACCGTCACGCCGGCGCTGGCCAGAAGATTGGTGCGCCGCCAGAACTCGCGCCGCGCCAGGGGGTCCACCCCCGAAGTGGGTTCGTCCAGAAACAGGACTTCGGGCTCGTGCATCAGGGCAGCGGCGAAGGCCAGGCGCTGGCGGTGCCCCAGGGACAACTCGCTGGCGGCGCGGCCGGCATATTCGCCCAGTTCGAAGGTCTCCAGGGCCCAGTGCAGGCGCGCGCGGCGGCGCGCGCCGCGCAGGCCGTAGGCGCTGGCGAAGAAACGCAGGTTCTGGGTCACCGTCATATTGCCATAGAGGGAAAAACGCTGCGCCATGTAACCGATGTGGCGCCGCGCCTCGGCGGCGGCGCGGCGCAGGTCGTGGCCCGCCACCGTGGCCCGCCCGCCGCTGGGCGGCAGCAGCCCGCAGAGCATGCGGAAGGTGGTGGACTTGCCGGCGCCGTTGGCCCCCAGCAGCCCGAACACCTCGCCGCGGCGCACCGTGAAGCTGATCCCCTTCACCGCCTGGAAGTCGCCGAAACGGCGCTCCAGGTTCTCCACGCGGATCACCTCCTCGTCCAGCGCATGCCGCGGGGCGCCGGAAAGAAGACGCTCAACCTCCGGCGCCCGGCCAGGCGCCGCAGCCGCGGGGCGCAGCAGGGCCACGAAGGCGTCCTCGAAGCGCGGCGTCAGCGGCACCAGTTCCACACCGGCGACGCCCGGCAACAGCGCCTCGGCCACGGGGGGTTGCGGCTGCGCCGTCACCACCCGCACCGTCTCCCCGGTCACCAGGGCATCGATCACCAAGGGGCTGGCGGCGAGCCGCGCCTGCAGAGTGCGCCGTGCCAGCGCCGGCGCCCGCACTCCGTAGACACGATGGGCCATGGCATGGCTGAAGCGGTCCGGCTCACCCTGCCCTAGGACGCGCCCCTGGTGCAGCAGCACCACCTCGCTGCAGCGCTCGGCCTCGTCCAGATAGGCGGTGCTGAGCAACACAGTCATTCCCACCTCCTCCACCTGGCGGTAGACAATGTGCCACAGTTCGCGACGCGACACCGGGTCCACGCCCACGGTGGGCTCGTCCAGCAGCAACAGGCGGGGGCGGCGCAGCAGGGTACAGGCCAGTCCCAGCTTCTGCTTCATGCCACCGGAGAGCCGACCCGCCAGGCGCTCGGTGAAGGGCGCCAGGCCAGTCATCTCCATCAACTCCTGGAAACGCGCGCCGCGTTCAGCGCGGAAAACGCCCTGCAGGTCGGCATACAGGTTCAGATTCTCCTGAACGGTGAGATCCTCATAGAGGCCAAAGCGCTGCGGCATGTAACCGATCAGCGCCTGCACCGCCTCGGGTTCAGCCGCCACGTCGTGTCCCAGCAATTCCAGGCGCCCGGCATCGGGCGCATAGAGCCCAGCCGCCAGACGCATCAGGGTGGTCTTGCCGGCGCCGTCTGGGCCGATGAGGCCGGTGACCCGGCGCGGCTGGACCGTAAAGGAAACATTCTCCAGGGCCCGGATCAGCTGACCATCCGCGGCGAAGTGCTTGCCGACGCCGGCGAAGATCAGCGCCGCTTGCGCCATGGTCATTGTCCGCAGGGCCGTTGCGGCGGCGCCACCTGCGACTGGCCGGGGGGAATAATCACCGTGGCCGGCATGCCCAGGCGCAGTTCCCCCTGCGGATTGCAGGCGAAGACCCGCAACTGATAGACCAGGCGGGTGCGCAACTCCGGCGTCTCCACGGTCTTGGGGGTGAACTCGGCGGTGGGCGAGATGTAGCCGATCCAACCCTGGTAGCGCTTGCCGGGATAGCTGTCGGTGACGATATCCGCGCGCATGCCCGGCGCCACGCGTCCCAGGGCCGGTTCCGGCAGATAGGCCCGCACCCACACCGGGTCCGTCAGCGCCAGGGTCAGTACGGGAATCTGGGGGCTGGCCATGTCGCCCGGTTCCAGGATGCGGTTGCGGATGACGCCCGCGGCCGGCGCCTTGAGAAAGGCATCTGCCAGTTGCTCACGAGCCAGCGTCAGGGCCGCCTCGCGGGCCTTGAGTTCGGCCCGCGCCGCAGCGATGTCCTCCCGGCGCGGTCCCGCCACCAGCAGGGCCAGGGCCGCCTGCGCCGCCTTGGCCTGGGCGGCGGCGGCATCCGCCAGGGAACGGGCATTCTCGGCATCCTCGGGGGAGGCCAGCTTCTGTTCCGCCAAGCGCTGCAGGCGGCGCGCGGTATCCGCCGCCGCCTTGGCGCGGGCGCGCGCCGCCTTCAGCTCGGCGCGTCCCTGCGCGATCTCTTCCGGGCGGCTGCCCGCCTCGAGGCGCTCCACCACCTGCTGCTGCACCGCCAGGCGCGCCTCCGCCTCCTGCACCCTGGCCTCCAGGCGGGGTGTATGGAGGCGCGCCAGGAGCTGCCCCGCCTCCACATGGTCGCCCTCCTCCACCAGCACCGCTGCCACATGCTCGCTGCCGTTGAAGGCCAGGCGCACCTCACGGATGTCCACATTGCCATACAAGGTGAGCGACTCGTCATCGGCGCCGCCGCCATTGAGCAGCCGGAAGCTGACAATGGCCACCACGGCCAATCCGGCAAGCAGCAGCAACAGGGCCAGGGGTTTCTTCATAAAGCGCAACCTTTTATTGTTGATTGTTGTTCCGCCTACCTTACCACGAGCCGCGGCCCGACTCAGCAGATCGAAGGACGGCATGTTCCCTGCATGTTTCCGGTCAACACAACCCGCTTCCGGAAGAAGACGGGATGGCAAAACCTATCGGCAAACGAAAGGCGTGGGGGAGCGTGGCGAGATGAGCACACCGGAAATCAAACAGGATCACATGTACCAGCTGCTCAGGGAGGGCAAGATCAAGGCGTTCAACGAGAGCAAGGCGCTGGGCGAGGCCATCGAACTGCAGGGCACCGACCTGCGCGGCCTGGACCTGCGCGGCCTGGATGCCGATGGCATCGATTTCTCCGGCTGCTATTTCCGCCAGGCCGACCTGCGGGGCATCGACTTCTCCACCTGCAAGATGGACGGCGCCAGCATCAACGGCGCCAAGATCTCCGGCTGCCTCTTTCCGGCGGAATTCTCGGCGGCGGAGTTGGAGCTGTCCCTGCTCCACGGCACCCGCCTGCGTGAGGGCTGCTGATCTCCCTCAGGCGCTCTGCCTGATTTCGCCACGCAGCCGCTGCGCCGCGGCCACCATGTTGACCAGGGCCTGTTCCACCTCGGGCCAGTTGCGGGTCTTGAGCCCGCAGTCGGGGTTGACCCAAAGCCTGTCGGCCGGAATCCCTTCCAGGGCCATCTCGAGGAGGCTGGTGATTTCCTCCACGCTGGGCACGTTGGGGGAATGGATATCATAGATGCCGGGGCCGATCTCATTGGGATACTCGAAATCTGCGAAGGCTTCCAGCAAGGCCATGCGTGAGCGGGAACTCTCGATGGTCACCACGTCGGCATCCATGGCGGCAATGGCCTCGATGATGTCCTTGAACTGCGAATAGCACATATGGGTATGGATCTGGGTGTCGTCGCTCACCCCACCGGCGGTGATGTGGAAAGCCCGCACAGCCCACGACAGATAATCCTGCCAATGGCTGCGTCGCAGCGGCAAACCTTCGCGCAGGGCGGCCTCGTCGATCTGGATGATGGCGGTCCCCACCCTCTCCAGGTCCAACACCTCATCGCGCAGCGCCAGAGCGATCTGCAGGCAGGTGGTGGCGCGCGGCTGGTCGTCGCGCACGAAAGACCAATTGAGGATGGTCACCGGCCCGGTCAACATGCCCTTGACGGGTTTGTCGGTCAGCGACTGGGCATGACGGATCCAGTCCACCGTCATGGGCCGCGCACGGCTCACGTCGCCGTAGATGATGGGCGGCTTGACGCAACGCGAGCCGTAGGACTGCACCCAGCCGCAGCGTGTGAAGGCGAAGCCCGAGAGCTGCTCGCCGAAATATTCCACCATGTCGTTGCGTTCCGCCTCGCCGTGCACCAGCACGTCCAGGCCGAGGCGCTCCTGGCGCCTGATGGCGGCTTCGATCTCGGCGCGCATGCGTGACACATACTGGGCCTCGGCCATGAGTCCGGCCTTGTAGCGCCGCCGCGCCTGGCGTATTTCATCTGTCTGGGGAAAGGAACCGATGGTGGTGGTGGGCAACAGGGGCAAACCCAGCCTTTGGCGCTGGCGCGCAGCGCGCACGGGGTAGCTGCTGCGACGCCGGGCCATGGCGTCATCCACCTCATCCAGGCGCCGGCGCACGGACTCCCGGTGAATGCGCGCTGAGTCGCGCCGGCCCCGGGCCGCAGCCCGCGCCGCCTCCAGCGCCCCCGCCACCGCCGCCGTCCCCTCGTTCAGGGTACGGCCGAGCAGCTGCAATTCGTCCAGCTTCTGCACTGCGAACGCCAGCCAGCCGCGCAACTCGGGATCCAGTTCCGTTTCCTGCGCCAGATCCACCGGTACATGAAGCAGGGAGCATGACGGTGCCAGCCACAGGCGTGCACCAAGACGCGCCTGCGCCTCGCGCAGCGTCTGGAGTTGGGCATCGAGGTCGGCACGCCACACATTGCGCCCATCGATCACCCCCAGGGACAAGACCTTGTAGGCCGGCAGTTGGTCCAGTACCGGCATCAACTGGCCGGGGGCGCGCACCAAGTCGACATGCAGACCCGCCACCGGCAGCTGGCAGGCCAAGTGCAGATTGTCCTCCAGGGCGCCGAAATAGGTGGCCACGAGCATCTTCAACCCGCGGCTCTGGAGGCGGTTGTATGCCGACTCGAAGGCCTGACGCCAGGCCGGGGGCAGATCCAGGACCAGGATGGGCTCGTCCAGCTGCACCCATTCCACACCACGCTGCGCCAGGCCCTGCAGCAGTTCGCCATAGGCCGGCAGCAGGGCGTCCAGGAGCGCTAGGCGCTCTTGCCCGGCCGGGGTCTTGCCCAGCCAGAGATAGCTGAGGGGCCCTGGCAACACCGCCTTCACCCGGTGCCCAAGAGCCAGCGCCTCCTCCACCTCGCCGAAGATGCGCGGACTAACAAGCCGGAAGCGCTGGCCGGTCCCCCTTTTCTATCGCCGGCGCAAGCCCCTGCAGCTCACCCCGGCGGGGCGCCAGTTGCTGCAACTGGCGCAACGGGTCCTGCCCGATGTGGAACGCGTGGAGCAGTCGCTGAAGCACCTGGCGTCGGGCCGCGCCGGACGCCTGCACATCACCATCGAGTGCCATGCCTGCTTCGAATGGCTGCTGCCCCTCCTGGACCGCTATCGCAAGGTCTGTCCCGCCGTGGAAGTGGATATCCGCCTGGGCATGAGCTTCGACCCCATCCCGCCCCTCCTGCGCGGCGACATCGACCTGGTGATCAGTTCCGACCCCGTGGATACGGAGGACGTGGTGTTCGCCGATCTCTTCCACTACGAAGCGCAACTGGTCGTCGCACACGACCATCCCCTTGCCACGCGTCCCCACATCGAGCCCGCCGACCTGGCACAACAGACATTGCTCACCTATCCTGTGGAACGAAAACGGCTGGACGTATTCACCCGTTTCCTGGAGCCGGCGGGCGTGGAACCGGCGGCCCTGCGCCAGGTGGAGCTCACCGCAATGATCCTGCAACTGGTGGCCGCGGGACGCGGCGTGGCCGTGCTCCCCGACTGGGTGCTGGAATCAGCGCCAGCGGCGGACAACATCACGCCCCTGCCCCTGGGGCGCGACGGCATGCGCGGCACCCTCTATGCCGCTGTCCGGCGCAGTGATCGCAAGGCGCATTACATCCGCCGCTTCATCGACATGGCGCGGGAACTGGGCGCCCGGAAAGCGGATTAAAAAAAACTTCCCGCAAGGCTTGCCAAGCCCTCAATCATCAACTATCTTGTGTTCTGCTTCGGTACAGACCACAACATATTGTGTCTGTGACAACAGGGAACCCGGTGAGAATCCGGGACTGTCGCGCAGCGGTGTTGGGGAACGAAGGCCACAGGCGATCCTGAAGAAAGGACCGCAGGCACTGTCCGAGAGGATGGGAAGCCGTGGCCGTAGGCGGCCGGGATACCCCCGGCCACGCCCCTGAGTCCGAATACCTGCCGAAGAGGCCCGCGGTCCTGATGACCGCGGTCACTGCCCAAGCCTCGCGTCAAGGCGGCAGGCAGAGGCGGCCTGTGCCGGCATCGCGCCCCCCTCCTCTGGACCCTGCCCTTCCGCGAGTCTCCTGAATCCATCCGAGCAGAGGAGACCAGCATGCACGATGAAACCATCCAGCATCATGCCCGGGACGGCATTGCGCCGCCCGCCGCCGATCACGGCGCGCCCATCACCACCACCGCACCCGGCAAACGCCGCGTAATCAGACGCAACGGCAAGGTCACGGCCTTCGACCGCAGCAAGATCGTGGTGGCCATCACCAAGGCCTTCCTGGCCGTGGAAGGCGGCACCGCCGCCGCCTCGCGGCGCATCCACGAGACCGTCGAGACCCTCAGCGATGAAGTCACCGAGGCCCTGTTCCGGCGCCACCCCGAAGGTGGCACGGTGCATATCGAGGACATCCAGGACCAAGTGGAACTGGCGCTCATGCGCGCCGGGGAACACAAGGTGGCGCGCGCCTATGTCCTCTACCGGGAGGCGCGCGCCCGGGAACGCGCGGCTGCCGGCGCGGCGCAGGAACAACCCACCGCCCTGCAGGTGCGCACCGCCGACGGCAGCCTGCGCCCCCTGGACCGGCAACGGCTGCGGCGGCTGGTGGACGAGGCCGCATCAGGCCTGGCGGACGTCTGCGGCACGACCATTCTGGAAGAGACCCTGCGCAACATCTTCGACGGCATCAATGAGGCCGACCTGCGCAATGCCCTGGTGATGAGCGCCCGGGTGATGATCGAGCGCGAGCCCGGCTACAGCCAGGCGGCGGCGCGCCTGCTGCTGGACAAACTGCGCCACGAGGCCCTGAGCTTCCTGAAAGGCCGGCCCCTGGAGGCCACCCAGGGGGAGATGGCGCAACGCTATGGCGACTACTTCCAGGCTTATATCCGCCGCGCCATCGAGTTGGGACTGCTGGACGCCGAATTGGGACGCTTCGACCTGGCGGCACTGGCGGCCGCCCTGCGCCCGGCGCGCGACATGCGCTTCAACTACCTGGGCCTGCAGACCCTCTACGACCGCTACTTCATCCACAGCGAAGAGACCCGCTTCGAACTGCCCCAGGCCTTCTTCATGCGCGTGGCCATGGGCCTGGCGGTGAACGAGATCGAGCGCGAGGCGCGGGCCATCGAGTTCTATGAGTTGCTGTCGTCCTTCGACTTCATGAGCTCCACGCCCACCCTGTTCAACGCCGGCACCCTGCGCCCCCAGCTGTCGTCCTGCTACCTCACCACCGTGCCCGACGACCTGGAGGGCATCTACAACGCCATCCGCGACAATGCCCTGCTCTCCAAGTTCGCCGGCGGCCTGGGCAACGACTGGACCCGGGTGCGCGGCATGGGCGCCCACATC
>CAYRLE010000051.1:0-7484 GCA_964425105.1 uncultured Gammaproteobacteria bacterium
GGATATTTCATCTCGCCATCCATCCGGCCCAGAATTAATCAGAGGTTCCTTAATTAAAAATAGTTTTCCATCACGCTTCACGCATTACCCATCACTTTCACCTCCTTCTTCAGCGCCCAACGGCCCCCGCTCAACGTCCGGCGGCCGCCGCTGGCTGAGCATGGAAAGGATATTGGCGATGCGCTCGCGCATCTCACGGCGGTCCACGATCATATCCACGGCACCGTGCTCCAGCAGAAATTCGCTGCGTTGAAAACCTTCCGGCAGTTTCTCGCGCACGGTCTGCTCGATGACGCGGGGGCCGGCGAAACCGATGAGTGCCTTGGGCTCGGCGATATTGAGATCCCCCAGCATGGCCAGGCTGGCGGATACACCGCCCATGGTGGGATCGGTGAGCACCGAGATATAAGGCAGGCCGCGCTCGCTGAGACGCGCCAGGGCGGCGCTGGTCTTGGCCATCTGCATCAGGGAGATCAAGGCCTCCTGCATGCGGGCGCCGCCACTGGCGGAAAAGCATACCAGGGGAATGCCGCGCTCAATAGACATGTTGACGGCACGCACGAAGCGCTCGCCCACCACCGAGGCCATGGAACCGCCCATGAAGCCAAACTCGAAGGCGCACGCCACCACCGCCAGCCCCTTGACCTGTCCCATGAGCACCACCAGGGCATCCTTCTCTCCAGTGGACTTCTGGGCCTGGCTGAGGCGGTCCTTGTATTTCTTGGTGTCCTTGAACTTGAGCAGGTCCAGCGGTTCGATCTCGGCGCCGATCTCCACCTGGGGCTCGGGATCGAGAAAGAAACTCAGGCGCCGCCGCGCGCCGATGCGGTGATGAAAACTGCACTTGGGGCAGACATCCAGGGTACGCTCCAGTTCGGCCCGGTACAGCACCTGGCCGCAACCCTGGCATTTGGTCCAAAGCCCTTCCGGCACCGCCTTTTTCTTGCCACCCTCGGTGCGGATCTTGGAAGGCAGCAGTTTCTCGAACCAGCTCATGTCGTCTGACCCTTCTCTTCGTCGTGGGGAATGCCATCGATGGCGTGGCGCATCTCTGCCAACAGAGCGGCCACTTCGCGGCGGATCCTGACCTCGTCATCATCAGCAGCCTCGATGATGCGCACCAGGGCGCTGCCCACCACCACGGCATCGGCGATGCGGGCGATGCGGGCCGCTGTCACGGCATCCTTGATGCCGAAGCCGACCCCGATGGGCATGTCGGTAATTGCACGGATCTGCTGCAGCCTGGCTGCCACGGCAGCCACATCCAGGGTGGCGGCGCCGGTCACTCCCTTGAGAGAGACATAATAGACAAAACCCCGTGCCATTGCACTGATGACCCGCAGGCGCTCCTCGGTGCTGGTGGGCGCCAGCAGGAACACGGGATCGATCTCGGCGGCCTGCAGTGCCGCCACATAGCCCGCGGCCTCCTCCGGCGGCATGTCCACCGTCAGTGCGCCGTCCACGCCCGCCTCCTGGGCCGCGCGGGCGAAGGCCTCGTAGCCCATCACCTCGATGGGGTTGAGATAGCCCATGAGCACCACCGGCGTATCAGGATCCTGGGCGCGGAACTCCGCCACCATGTCCAGCACCTGATGCAGGCTCACGTGATGGCGCAGGGCGCGCTCGCTGGCGCGCTGGATCACCGGCCCGTCGGCCATGGGGTCGGAGAAGGGAACACCCAACTCGATGATGTCGGCCCCCGCCGCCTTCATAGCGTGCATCAGGGGCACCGTCAGCTCTGGCCGCGGGTCGCCGGCGGTGACGAAGGGGATCAGGGCCTTGCGGCCCGCCGCGCGCAGGGTGTCGAAACAATGTTGGATGCGGCTCATACCTGGATGCCCTCGTGGGCCGCCACGGTGTGGATATCCTTGTCGCCGCGCCCCGAGAGGTTGACCACGATGAGGCCGTCGCGGTCCATGGTGGGCGCAAGCCGGGCGGCATAGGCCAGGGCATGGCTGGACTCCAGGGCCGGCATGATGCCCTCCATGCGGCTCAGTTCGTGAAAGGCGTCCAGGGCCTCATTGTCGGTGACCGCCACGTAGCGGGCCCGCCCGCAGTCCTTGAGCAGGGCATGCTCGGGGCCCACCCCGGGATAGTCCAGTCCCGCGGAGATGGAATGAGTCTCGATGATCTGCCCGTCGGCGTCCTCCATGAGATAGGTGCGGTTGCCGTGCAGCACGCCGGGGCGGCCCGCGCACAGGGGCGCCGCATGGCGGCCGCTGTCCAGCCCCTCGCCCGCCGCTTCCACGCCGTACAGGGTGACGTCGTCCTGGAGAAAGGGATGGAACAGTCCGATGGCGTTGGAACCCCCGCCCACGCAGGCCACCAGGGCGTCGGGCAGGCGTCCGGCCTGCTTCAGGACCTGATCGCGGGTCTCGCGGCCGATGACGGCCTGGAAGTCGCGCACCATGGCGGGATAGGGATGGGGCCCGGCAACGGTGCCGATGATGTAGAAGGTGTCGTCCACGTTGGTCACCCAGTCGCGCATGGCCTCGTTGAGGGCGTCCTTGAGGGTGCGCGAACCCGACTCCACCGGCACCACCTCCGCCCCCAGCAGGCGCATGCGGTAGACGTTGATGGCCTGGCGCCGGATGTCCTCGGCTCCCATGTAGACCACGCATTCCATACCGAAGCGGGCCGCCACGGTGGCCGTGGCCACGCCGTGCTGGCCGGCGCCGGTCTCGGCGATAACGCGGCGCTTGCCCATGCGCCGCGCCAGCAGGGCCTGGCCCACGGTGTTGTTGACCTTGTGGGCACCGGTGTGGTTGAGGTCCTCACGCTTCAGATAGATGCGCGCCCCGCCCAGCTGCTCGCTCCAGCGCCGTGCGTGGTACAGGGGCGTGGGCCGTCCCACGAACTGGCGCAGGTCCTCGTCCAGTTCGGCGAGGAAGCCGGGGTCGCGCAGATATTTCCCATAGGCACGGCGCAACTCCTCCAGGGGGGCCATCAGGGTCTCGGCCACGAAGCGGCCGCCATAGATGCCGAAATGTCCCTGATCGTCCGGCTGGGCAGCGAGATCGATATCGTGACAGATGTCTGTGTTTGCTGGTGTTTCGCTCATAAATTTCCCGACTCAGTCCTCGCCCCTCAGCCCCCGGCACTCGACGGCGCGGACCCGGGCGATAAAGTCCGCCATTTTAGCAGCATCCTTGATGCCTTTCCTGCTTTCCACGCCGCCACTGACATCCACGGCATAGGGACGCGCGGCGGCGACGGCCTCGGCCACGTTGGCCGGTGTGAGCCCGCCGGCCAGGATCAGTGGCTTGTCCACAGCGGCCGGCACCTGCGTCCAGTCGAAGCTGCGCCCGGTGCCGCCGGGCTGCCCTGGCTGATAGCTGTCCAACAGCAGGCCGGCGGCATCACCGTAGCGTGTGGCGCAGACCGCCACGTCCACGTCCGGCGCCATGCGCAGCGCCTTGATATAGGGCAGGCCATAGCGGCTGCAGTCCTCGGGCGCCTCGTCACCGTGGAACTGCAACAGGCTGACGGGCACCTGCTCCAGCAGCGCGCGGATCTGTGCCTCGCCGGCATCGACGAACAGGGCCACCGCCGCCACGAAGGGCGGCAAGGCCTGCACGATGGCCCGGGCCTGTTCTGGCTCCACATAACGGGGGCTGGGAGGATAGAACACCAGGCCGATGGCATCCGCCCCCAGGCGCGCCGCCGCCAGTCCATCTTTGGGGCGGGTGATGCCGCAGATCTTGATGCGGATATGTTGGTTGACGCTGCTGTCTTCAGCCATGGTATGCCGCCACTCGTTGCTGCATCTCACTGCGACTGGCCAGGGGCGCCGTGTCGCGATGGCGCAGCAGCAGGGAATTGCTCAACTGCATGGCCCTGTAGAAACCACGGAACTCTGCCAGCAGAGTGGATGTATCGGGAGCCGCCGGCCCCAAGGCCTCGCGCACCCTGGCAATGATTTGCCCCAGGGTACGGCGGCCGTCCATTTCCCGTACCAGTAAGGCCAGATGGGGCGGCTTCCTGATCTTTACGCTGAGGCTGGGCTGCTGGGAGACGACAATGTGCAGCGCCTCACCGGCCTCGCTGCACTGCTGCGCGAAGCGCCCGTAGGCCCCGCGCTCATAGACCAGGGCCAGGGTCGGCACCATGTCATCGAGATCCTCCAGGGCGGGCGGCGCCACAGGACGGCGCGCCACATAGCAGCTGTGCTTGCAGAGCCGGCCATGCAGCAGTTCGGCGATGGCCTGGCGGCGCGGCAGCGGCAGGCTGTGGATCCGCTGCAGCAGGCGCGGATCCTTGAGATAGGTGGCCGGGTCATAGGCGAGATTGGCATAGCCCTCGTCGGAAAGCAGGGTAACGATCTGCAAGCCGGCAGTGGCAGTGAATTCATACAACTGGGGCACGGTATAGGCCCGGTCCTGGGAATGCAGCAGCAAATCGTATACGCCGGCGGGGCCCGCCTGGATGTCGCCGGCATAGAGATCCCAGGACAGTTTCAGGCCGTGCTGGGGCGGCAGGGACTGGACCACGGCCAGGGCATCCTCCACTTGGCGCGTCATGTCGTCGCCCTCGTCGCGGATCATGGCCAGCAGCTGCTGTACCTGATAGACGGGCACCCGGCCATAGGCGGCATAGACCATGAGCCCCAGAACGCCGTCGTCGGCCAGCACCGTCTCCAGCGCCGCCAGTCCGGCGGGCGGGTCTTCCAGGTGATGGAGCACCCCACAGCAATTGATGTAATCGAAACGGCCCAGTCCCAGCCGCGGCAGTTCCAGCAGCGACTCCTGGATCCAGGTGATGTTGTCCAGGCGGCGCACCGCCGCACGTTCTCGCGCCACCGCCATGGAGGCCGCGCTCATATCCAGATAGACCACCTCACCGTTCCAGGGCCGCAGCTGTTCAGCCATGGAAATGGCGGCATCCCCGGTGCCGCCACCCGCCACCAGGACCCGGAAGCCCTGTGAAAAATCCCTGCGGCCGGCAAAGCCATGATGATTGAGAACGTCCATGGCATCCAGCAGGGAGATCCTCAGACGCTGCCTTTCCTCCTCGGGCGCGCGCGGGGGGTAGGGATAGCTCTCGTATTGAGCCTTCACCGAAGCGAGAAAATTGGCGTGATCCATTGCCCGATTATAAAGGATCGGACAAAGAGATTGGGTATAATCCCAGACTGCTGCCAGAAAACAGCGGAACCCGCCTATGCCCATCCTGCAACTGCTGCTGCTGTTGATCATCGCCAACGGCGGGCCCATTCTGGCTCGCAAACTGCTGCGCCGGCACTTTGCCTGGCCCGTGGACGGCGGTCGCCGCTTCCGGGACGGCCGCCCACTGCTGGGCGAGGCGAAGACCTGGCGCGGCATCCTGGCCGCCCTCCTGCTCAGCGCCCTGTGCGCACCGCTGCTCGGGCTCTCCGTGGCTTGGGGGCTGCTGATCGGCGCCGCCGCCATGGCCGGCGACCTGTTGTCCAGCTTCATCAAACGCCGCCTGGGCTATCCTTCCAGCAGCATGGCCCTGGGCCTGGACCAGATCCCCGAGTCACTGCTGCCCGCCCTGCTGGCCGCCGGCGAACTGCAACTCACCATCGGGGACATCCTGCTGGTGGTGGTGCTGTTCTTGCTCGTTGAACTGGCGCTGTCGCGGCTGCTGTTCAGAATGGGGATCCGCAAGCAGCCTTACTGATTGGGTGATGAGTGATGCGCAATGTGTGATGCGTGAAGCGAGGGTGGTTTTCCATCACTCATCACTCATCACTCATTACTCATTACCCAACGCTATTCCCGGTGCAAGTGGTGCAAGGTAATCTCCGGCGGACAATTGAAGCGCACATCCACCACCGAGGAGCCGGTGCCCAGAGAGGTGTAACCCTGCAGGCGGCAGTGCCGCCAGGGACCGGCGCAGTAGCGGCGCGGACACTTGGCATTGGTCATCAGGGGAAAGCCGCCGGGCAGGCGGATCTGGCCGCCATGGGTGTGGCCGCAGAACATGAGATCGAAACCGGCATGGGCCGCCTGCATGTAGATTTCCGGCGAGTGGGCCAGGAGGATGGACACCTCCCCCACCGGAACCTGACGGCAGGCCCGCTCCAGATTGTCCACGCGGTAATAGTGAGGGTCGTCGATGCCCGCGACATGGATGGCTGCCGTACCACGGCGGATGGTCTCCGACTCGTTGAGCAGCATACGGACCCCCATGTCCTCCAGGTGAGGCACCATGTGAATGGAATCGTGATTGCCGAGAATCCCGTATACCGGCGCGGCCAGATGGGGCAGCAGGCGCTCCATGGCCGCCAGGGCGGCATCATAACTGCCATGGGTAGAGAAGCGGAAATCGCCCGTGATCACACAGAGGTCGCACTCCACTTGGCGCAGCCTTTCACCGAGAATGCGCGGAAAATCCTCATCCATATCGATATGCAGGTCACTGAGCTGCAGTATGCGGAACCCTTCGAACTCGGCAGGCAGACCAGGTACCGTCAGGCGCCGCCGCTGCAGGCGCACCGCCCGGGCGTTGCGCCGTCCGCGGCCATGGAGCAGCAGCAGGCGCAGGGTGTTGCGAATCACGGCATGGATGGAATACCAGTTTTCCAGGTGGAAGAAGGTCCGGCCATAGCCGAAGACATGCTGGCCACCCTCAGATTCCATGCCCAGGCGCTGGCGCAGATGGACTTCTCCTATGCGGCCCTTGAGCAACTCCAGGAGTTGCTCATCGGAATAACGGGTTTTCATATCCATGACCGGCCTCCGCTGCCCGGCGCCAGGTTCGCAGTGGCGCCGGGCGTCACAGACACTCTACTCAACCGTTGGGTGTGTTCTTCTTGCATTCGCCTCCGAAATCATCGCGCGCGATGCCCACCAGGATCGGCGGCTGCTTGCCGTCCAACTCCATCTCCACCACATAGGTGGTGTGTCCCGGGGAAACATCCAGTTCATCCCGCTGGCGGCCAGCGGCCTCCGCCGTGGAATGGGCCCCCAGCATGTACACCTTGCGCTCCGGCTCGGTACGGTTGATCATCATCACAATCCAGACTTTCATCGTTCCTCCATCCCAATTAAAGATCAGCACAGCAGGGCTTATTTTACTCTTTCCAGCGCAGGAACGCGGCTTTTTGTGAGCGAATCGGCATTTTTTCTCCGCGCCCCAGGCCACAATAGGCCACAAGCCCTTTCCCATGGAGGTACAGCGCCCAGCGCGGCGCAGACAAACCATGAGCACCATCCCCCTCCTCAATATCGGTCTGCTGGGCATGCAGCGGGCAATGAATGACGCCCTGCGCAACAGCGGCAAGATCGCCGCCGCCGTGCGCTATGAAACCCGGCGCCCCGTAGACCTGGTCACCCCCATGGCCGGCCTGATGCGCGACCGCCAGCAGGCCCAGGCCGCCGCCCAGGTCATCAAGACCGCCGACGAGATGATGGGCACCATCATCGACATCATGGCCTAGTCTGAAGGTAATGAGTGATGCGTGATGAGTAATGTGTGAGGGGTGAGGCGGTAATGCTGCCCCATCCAGACGCATCACTCAT
>CAYRLE010000051.1:7584-17943 GCA_964425105.1 uncultured Gammaproteobacteria bacterium
ACGCATCACTCATTACCTTCCGCTCAGTCCTCCCTGTTCACCCCCCGCCCCACGTTGTAAACTCTTGCCTGGTCTCATCATCAACAGGAGTCAGCATGGAATTTTCGGCAAAGTGCACCGTCATCGGCAAACAAGCCACACCCTGTGTCGTGGTCGGCGTCTTCGAAGGACAGCAACTGGGCCCCGCCGCCCGCCAGCTGGACAAACTCAGCCGCGGCTATCTGCGCAACATTCTCAAGCGCGGCGACATCAAGGGCAAGACTGGCCAGACTCTGCTGCTCCACGACGTCCCCTGGACCAAGTGCCAGCGGGTGCTGCTGGTGGGCTGCGGCAAGCGCAAGTCCCTGGATGAACGGAGCTACCGCAAGATCCTGCACAAGACCGCCTCCACCCTGGACGGGCTGGGCCTGAAAGAAGCCATCTGTCATCTGCTGGAGGTGGAACTCAAGGGGCGTGACCTGGCGTGGAAGGCCCGTCTCGCCGCCGAGACCGCCGCCGCCGCCCTCTACCGCAGCGACGGGCTGAAGAGCAAGGAGGAGCAGCGGCCGGTGCAGCTGCGGCGCATCCATTTCGATGTACCCAAACGGGAAGACCTCAAGACCGTACGCCAGGCCCTGCGCCAGGGCAAGGCCATTGCCGCCGGCGTGGCCCTGGCCCGCGACCTGGCCAACCTGCCCGGCAATATCTGCACGCCCTCCTATCTCGCCGATCAGGCGCGCAAGCTGGCGGAGCAGGACGAACGGTTCAAAGTCCGGATCATCGAGGAAAAACAGATGGCGCGCCTCAAGATGGGCGCCCTGTTGTCGGTGGCCCGCGGCAGCCGCCAGGCACCCAAGCTCATCGTCTTGGAATACAGCGGCGGCGGCAGAAAGAAAGATGCCCCCTATGTGCTGGTGGGCAAGGGCATCACCTTCGACTCAGGCGGCATCTCCATCAAGCCGGCAGCCGCCATGGACGAGATGAAATATGACATGTGCGGCGCCGCCAGTGTCCTGGGCACCCTGGCCACGGTCAGCCAGCTGGGGCTGGCCATCGACGTGGTGGGGATCATCCCCAGCTGCGAGAACCTGCCTGACGGCAATGCCAGCAAACCCGGCGACATCGTCACCAGCATGTCCGGCAAGACCATCGAAGTCCTCAACACCGACGCCGAGGGCCGCCTGGTCCTGTGCGACGCCCTCACCTACAGCGAACGCTACCAGCCGCGCGCGGTGATCGACATCGCCACCCTCACCGGTGCCTGCGTCATCGCCCTGGGCAAGCACTACAGCGGCCTGCTGGGCAACGACGAGGGACTGCTGAAACAGCTGGGCCAGGCCGGTGAGACCAGTTGCGACCGCCCCTGGCGCCTGCCCCTGGGCGAGGAGTACCAGGAACAGCTGAAGAGCAACTTCGCCGACCTGGCCAATATCGGCGGCCGCGAGGGCGGCACCATCACCGCCGCCTGCTTCCTGTCGCGCTTCGCAGAAAACTATCCCTGGGCCCACCTGGACATCGCCGGCACCGCCTGGCACAGCGGCAAGAACAAGGGCGCCACCGGCCGCCCCGTGCCGTTGCTGGTGCAGTACCTGCTGGATCGGGTGGCCGATTAACGGGTAATGAGTGATGAGTAATGGGTAATGTGTGAGGGAAAGCGCTCATCACTCATCACGCATTACGCATCACCCGCATGACATGACCCACATCGACTTCTACATCCTGGCAGGCGAGCAGACCCATGGACGGGAAAGGCTCGCCTGCCGCCTCGCCGAGAAGATCTACAAGCTGGGGCACCGGCTCTACATCCACACCGGAGACGCCGCTCACAGCCGCCTGCTGGACGAGTTGCTGTGGACCTTCCGCTCCGGCAGCTTCGTGCCCCATGAACTCCGGGGCGATGGCGATGAGGCACCGGTGCGCATTGGCCATGATCCCGAGCAGGCGCCCCCCGCCGAGGTGCTCATCAACCTGGCATCCCAGGTGCCGCTGTTCTTCAGCCAGTACGAGCGGGTGGCGGAGATCATCGATCAGAGCCCGGCACACAAGGACAGCGGCCGGGAGCGCTACCGCTTCTACCGCGACCGTGGCTACACCCTGAAGACCCACAACATCGCCTGAGGGAAGGCCATGGGCTACAATAGCGCCATTTGAACAGGGCGCCCCGCGGCCGAATCCGTCCGGCGCCGGACAAGGAACCTCCATGGACAAGAGCTACGACCCGAAGAATATCGAACAACACTGGTATCAGACCTGGGAGGCGCACGGCTACTTCAAGCCCCGCGGCGCGGGCCGCCCCTACTGCATCATGATCCCGCCGCCCAACGTCACCGGCAGCCTGCACATGGGACACGGCTTCAACAACACGGTCATGGACACCCTGATCCGCTATCACCGCATGCTGGGGGACAACACCCTGTGGCAGGTGGGCACCGACCATGCCGGCATCGCCACCCAGATGGTGGTGGAGCGTCAGCTGGCAGCCCAGGGCAAGTCGCGCCACGACCTGGGGCGCGAGGCCTTCATCGAGGCGGTGTGGCGCTGGAAAGAGGAATCCGGCAACACCATCACCCGCCAGCTGCGCCGCCTGGGCAGTTCCCTGGACTGGTCGCGGGAGCGCTTCACCATGGACGAGCAACTCTCCGAGGCGGTGCGCGAGGTCTTCGTGCGCCTCCACGAGGAGGGCCTGATCTACCGCGGCAAGCGCCTGGTGAACTGGGACCCGGTGCTGCACACGGCGGTCTCCGACCTGGAGGTCATCTCCCAGGAGGAAAACGGCCACCTGTGGCACATCCGCTACCCCATCGCCGACAGCGCTGAATACCTGGTGGTGGCCACCACCCGCCCCGAGACCATGCTGGGGGACACGGCGGTGGCGGTACACCCCGAGGACGAACGCTACAGCCATCTCATCGGAAGCCATGTGGAGTTGCCGCTCAGCGGCCGGCGCATCCCCGTCATCGCCGACGACTACGTGGACCCCGAATTCGGCACCGGTTGCGTGAAGATCACCCCAGCCCACGACTTCAACGACTATGCCGTGGGCGAGCGCCACAAGCTGCCCATGATCAATATCTTCACCGTGGACGCGCGCATCAACGAGGCGGCGCCGGAGAAATACTTCGGCATGGACCGCTTCGAGGCGCGCAAGGCGGTGGTGGCCGACCTGGAGGCTTTGGGGCTGCTGGAGCAGGTGGAACCCCACCGCCTCATGGTGCCGCGCGGCGACCGTTCCGGGGCGGTGATCGAGCCCTTCCTCACCGATCAGTGGTTCGTGAAGGTGGCGCCCCTGGCCCAGCCCGCCATCGAGGCAGTGGAGAGCGGCGCCATCCGCTTCATCCCCGACAACTGGAAGAACACCTATTTCGAGTGGATGCGCAACATCCAGGACTGGTGCATCAGCCGCCAGATCTGGTGGGGCCACCGCATCCCCGCCTGGTACGACGAGGCGGGCAACATCTACGTGGGACGCTCCGAGGCGGAGGTGCGCGAGAAACACGGCCTGGCGCCAGAGTTGCATCTATCCCAGGACGAGGACGTGCTGGACACCTGGTTCTCATCGGCCCTGTGGCCCTTCTCCACCCTGGGCTGGCCGGAGCAGACACCGGAACTCGAGACCTTCTACCCCACCAACGTGCTGGTCACCGGCTTCGACATCATCTTCTTCTGGGTGGCGCGCATGATCATGATGGGGCTCAAGTTCACCGGCGAGGCGCCCTTCCACGAGGTCTACATCCACGGCCTGGTGCGCGACGCCCAGGGTCAAAAGATGTCCAAGTCCAAAGGCAATGTACTGGACCCCCTGGACCTCATCGACGGCATCGACCTGGAGTCCTTGGTGGAAAAACGCACCCGCGGCCTGATGCGCCCCCAGGACGCGGAAAAGATCGCGCGGGCCACGCGCCAGGAATTCCCGGACGGCATCCCCGCCTTCGGCACCGATGCCCTGCGTTTCACCTTCGCCTCCCTGGCCTCCACGGGACGCGACATCAAGTTCGACCTCAACCGCATCCAGGGCTACCGCAATTTCTGCAACAAGATCTGGAACGCCGCGCGCTACGTGCTCATGAACACCCGCGACCAGGACACGGGCCTGTCGGGCGAGCCCATCCACCTCGGCCTCCCGGAACGCTGGATCCGCTCGCGCCTGCAGATAGTGATCGAGGAGGTGCGCCGCGCCCTGGACAACTACCGCTTCGACCACGCCGCCCAGGCCATCTATGAATTCACCTGGAACGAATACTGCGACTGGTACCTGGAACTCTCCAAGCCGGTGCTCACCGACCCGGCAGCCGCCACCGCCCTCCAGCGCGGCACGCGCCAGACCCTGGTGCAGGTGCTGGAACAGATCCTGCGCCTCGCCCATCCCATCATGCCCTTCATCACCGAAGAGGTCTGGCAGCAGCTGGCGGGGCTGGCGGGCCGCGAGGGCGAGACCATCATGCTGCAGCCCTACCCGGCGCACGATCCCCAGGCGGTGGATCACGAGGCGGTGGTGGAGATCCAGTGGATCATGACCTTCATCCTGGGCGTGCGCAAGATCCGCAGCACCATGAACATCGCCCCCGGCAAGCCCCTGCCGGTGCTGCTCCAGCATGGCAGCGACGAAGACCGCAGGCGCCTGGAGGAAAGCCGCGCCTACCTCACCACCCTGGCGCGCCTGGCATCCATCACCTGGCTGCACGAAGGACAGGAGGAAGCGCCGGAGTCCGCCACCGCCCTGGTGGGGAGCATGAAGCTGCTCATCCCCATGGCCGGCCTCATCGACAAGGACGCGGAGGTCGCCCGCCTGGGCAAGGAAATCGCCAAGCTGCAACAGGGACTGGCCATCATCGACAAGAAACTGAGCAATCCCAATTACGTGGAAAAGGCCCCCAGCCATGTGGTGGCCAAGGACCGCCAGCGGGCCGGCGAGATGCGCGCCACCCTGGAGAAGCTGCAGGAACAGCTGGCCCGCATCGAGGCACTTTAGGGGGTAAGTAGGTGATGAGTAATGGGTAATGAGTGATGCGGAAGAAGAGGGCAGATTCTCTTTCCATCACCCATCACCCTTTACTCATCACCCTTTACTCATCACTCATATGCATCCCCAACCAACAAGGAGCCCCACTATGTACAAAACAAGCCATCTCACCCGCCACACGATAGGCTGGCTGCTGTTATTCACGATAGTCACCTTCGCCGCACAGGCCGCCGCCATCGAGGTCAGCCGCGCCCAGTTCACCAGCGCCATCGAGAATCGGGAACCCGTGGACGAAATCAGACAGTTGAGCATCGACCATGCCCGCGTCTACTTTTTCAGCGAGATCCACAATGGCCAGGGTCAGACCGTCAGCCACCGTTGGCTGTACAAGGGAAAGGTCATGGCCGAGGTATCTTTCGACATCAAGGGCCCCCGCTGGCGCGTCTATTCCAGCAAGAATCTGCTGCCCTTCTGGACCGGCACCTGGACGGTGCAGGTGGTGGACGGCAATGGCGAGGTACTGACGGAGAAGAACTTCCAATACGTGGAGTGAGTTGGTCCGGCTGGGCGTGATGAGTGATGAGTAAAGAGTGATGTGTGGCTATCAAGATGGCCCTCTAGCTCCATCACTCATCACGCATTACTCATCACCTTGCCTCCTGATATTTCATTCCTTACGCCTTACTCCTCACCCGAGAATCAATGCTCCCGCGTGTCCTGGACCGGCACCTGGACGGTGCAGGTGGTGGACGGCAATGGCGAGGTACTGACGGAGAAGAACTTCCAATACGTGGAGTGAGTTGGTCCGGCTGGGCGTGATGAGTGATGAGTAAAGAGTGATGTGTGGCTATCAAGATGGCCCTCTAGCTCCATCACTCATCACGCATTACTCATCACCTGCCTCCTGATGCCTTACTCCTCACCCGAGAATCAATGCTCCCGCGTGGCGTGGAATCGAACATCCGGCCAGCGTTCCATGGTGAGTTCCAGGTTGACCCGGGTGGGGGCGATGTAGGTCAGTTCTCCGCCGCTGTCCAGGGCCAGATTGTCGGCGGCCTTGCGACGGAATTCCTCCAGTTTTTTTTCATCCTCGCAACTCACCCAGCGGGCGGTGGCCACCTGGACACTCTCGAAGGTGCAGTCCACGCTGTATTCGTGCTTCAGGCGGTGGGCCACCACATCGAACTGCAGTACCCCCACCGCACCCAGGATCAGGTCGTTGTTGCGCAAGGGCCGGAACACCTGGGTGGCGCCTTCTTCCGAGAGTTGGTCCAGGCCCTTCTGCAGGGCCTTCATGCGCAGGGGGTCGCGCAGGATCACGCGCCGGAACAGCTCGGGGGCGAAATTGGGGATGCCGGTGAACTTGAGGTCCTCGCCCTGGCTGAAGGTATCGCCGATGCGGATGGTGCCGTGATTGTGCAGACCCAGGATGTCCCCGGGATAGGCCGCCTCGGCGCGCTCCCGGTCGGAGGCCATGAAGGTCAGGGCATTGGCGATCTGCACGTCGCGGCCGATGCGCAGGTGGCGCATCTTCATGCCCTTGGTGTATTTGCCGGAACACACCCGCAGGAAGGCGATGCGATCGCGGTGGGCGGGGTCCATATTGGCCTGGATCTTGAAAACGAAGCCACTGAACTTCTCCTCGTCCGGCTGCACCACGCGCGAGCGGGTCGCACGAGGCTGGGGTGGCGGCGCATATTCCACGAAGGCGTCCAACAACTCCTCTACACCAAAGTTGTTGATGGCAGAGCCGAAGAACACCGGGCTCAGTTCGGCCGCGAGATAGGCGTCGAGTTCGAAATCGTGGCTGGCACCCTTCACCAGCTCGATTTCCTCACGCAGCTCGGCGGCCATCGGCCCCAACAGTTCATCCAGCTGCGGATTGTCCAGCCCCTGGATCACCTCGCCCTGCTGGATGCGCCCGCCGTGGGTGGGGCTGAAGAGATGAATGGTGTCATTGTAGAGATGAAACACTCCCTTGAAGGCCTTGCCCATGCCGATGGGCCAGGTGACGGGCGCGCAGCGGATGTCCAGGATGCGCTCGATCTCGTCCAGCAACTCGATGGGATCGCGGCCCTCGCGGTCCAGCTTGTTGATGAAGGTGATGATGGGCGTGTCGCGCAGGCGGCACACCTCCATGAGCTTGATGGTGCGCGCCTCCACGCCCTTGGCGCTGTCGATGACCATCAGCGCCGAGTCCACCGCCGTCAGGGTGCGGTAGGTATCCTCGGAGAAGTCCTCGTGGCCCGGCGTGTCCAGCAGATTGACGATGCGCCCCTTGTAGGGGAACTGCATCACCGAGGTGGTGACCGAGATGCCACGCTGCTTCTCCAACTCCATCCAGTCCGAGGTGGCGTGACGCGCGGCCTTGCGCCCCTTGACGGTGCCCGCCAGCTGGATGGCGCCACCATAGAGCAGCAGCTTCTCCGTGAGCGTGGTCTTGCCCGCATCGGGATGGGAGATAATGGCGAAGGTACGTCGCCGCGCGGTTTCTGTACTGATGGACATGGGGGTGTTTGCTTGTTACTGCGTGAGGTGTGAGGTATCAGAAGTGAGGAGGGAAAGCGTGAGGGGCAAGGCTTTCGCCTCACCCCTCACGCCTCACCCCTCACGTTTTAATTGATGGACAACAGTTCGATATCGAACACCAGGGTCTCGTTGGGGCCGATGTCGCCGCCGGCGCCGCGCTCGCCATAGGCCAGCGCTGCGGGGATGAACACCTTCCAGTGGGAGCCCACGGGCATCAGAGGCAGGATCTCCTGCCAGCCCTGGATCACGCTGTTGACGGTGAAGGTGGCCGGCTCACCACGCTTGTAGGAGCTGTCGAACTCCTTGCCGTCGATGAGGGTGCCGCGGTAGTTGACCACCACCGAATCGTCCAGGTTGGGCTTCTCGCCCTTGCCGGCCTTGATGACCTGGTACTGCAGACCGCTGGGCAGGGACACCACATCCGCCTTCTTCTTGTTGGCGGCGAGGAATGCCTGGCCCTTGCGGGCGTTCTCTTCTGCCACCTGGCTGCGCTCGTCCTTGAGTTTCTGCTGGAAGGTATTGAAGGCCTGCTGCATTTCTTCGGGAGTGAGCTTGAGCTGCCCGCCGCCCAGCACGTCCTCGATGGCCTGGGTCAGGGCAGCGATATCGAAGTGGGGACCGTCCTGGCGCAGGCTCAGCGCGATCTGCACGCCTACGGCATAACTGAATTTGGATTTGTCGGAGTCCAGGGAGGCAGCATCGGCTGCCGCCAGGCTGAACAGCATGACTACGATCAACAGGGGTTTTTTCAGACTCATTTCGCTTCCTTATGGCAATTTATGATACGAGGGTCGATATGCAGATATACTGGCGGGATATGTCAAGATCTGCGCTGACAACAATGAAGACGCTGTGTTTGCTAGTCCTGGTGTTGATTCATGGATCTGCAGCGGGAGCGGCCGATGCCGCCCCGGGTACTGCGGTGATATTCATGTATCATCATTTCGGTGAGCCGGCCCACCCGAGCACCAACATCCGCCTCGAACAGTTCGACGCCCAGCTCGAATACCTGCAGCGGGCAGGATATCAGATTTTGCCCCTGGAGGATATCGTCGCCAGCCTGCAGGGCGGCCCGCCCCTGCCACCGCGGGCCGTGGCCATCACCATCGACGATGCCTATCTCTCGGTCTACCGCGAGGCCTTCCCGCGGCTGCGCGCGCGCGGCTGGCCCTTCACGGTGTTCGTCGCCACCGACCCCGTGGACCAGGGCCTGCGCGCCTTCATGAACTGGGGGCAAATGCGCGAGATGCAAGCTCATGGCGCCACTTTCGCCAACCACTCCCGCGCCCATGATTATCTCATCCGCCGCCGCCCCGATGAGAGCCCCGCCCAGTGGCAGGAGAGGATACGCGCCGACCTGGGCCATGCCCAGCGGCGCCTGGAGGAGGAACTGGGCCGGGCGCCGAAGCTGTTCGCCTATCCCTACGGCGAATATGACACTGCCCTGGCGTCACTGGTGCGGGAAATGGGCTTTGTGGCCTTCGGCCAGCAGTCGGGGGCGGTGGGCCGCTGGTCGGATCTGCGGGCACTGCCCCGCTACCCCATGGCGGAGGCCTTTGCCGACCTGGCGCAGTTCCGCGTCAAGGCCGCTTCCCTGCCCCTGCCGGTGCTGGAGGTCGTGCCCTGGGATCCTGTCACCACGGCGCCCCGGCCGCGCATGGCGCTGCGCCTGGAGGAAAGCGATGCCCGCCTCTCGCAACTGGCCTGCTATGCCAGCGGCCAGGGCGCCCTACCCATCCAGTGGCTGAACCGCAACGAACGGCGTTTCTCGGTCCAGGCCCGGCAGGATCTGCCGCCGGGGCGCAGCCGCTACAACTGCACCGCGCCTTCAGGACAGGCCGGCCGTTTCTACTGGTTCAGCCACCTGTGGATTCGTCCTTCTCCGCCAGCAGCGCCACCTGCCGCACTGCAGCGGGCGGCATCAGATCCACCTCGCTGAGCCTTTCCAGGCCGTTGCCGCGGATGATGCGGCGGATCTCCTCCACATAGGCATCACCCCGTTCCGAATAGCGGCTCAGCCCCGCTGCCAGGATAGTGGCATCCAGGGGTTGGTCCGTGCGGCGCATTTCGTGACGCAGGCGCCGCAACCCTTCGTAGGCATGGCCGACATTGAGATTGTAGAGATAGTCCCGCACCGAATCCCGCAGGCTGGGGAACTTGCGCACCAGATAACGCTCGCCCTCGGGACGGGAGGCCGGCACGATGCCGTGCTCCGCCTGCCAGGTCCACTGGCCAAACAGGTTATTGGCCACGCGCGTGAAGCGTGAAGTGCCCCAGGCGCTCTCATTGGCCGCCTGGGCCAGCACCAAAGCCGTGGGGATCTCGTCCAGGCGCTGCAACAGGCGGGCCGCCGCCAACTCAAGGTCCCCGTCTTCGGCAATGCGGTAACGCCGCAACAGCCCTTGCAGCCACTCCCGTGGCGCTGTATCTGCCGCCGGCAGGCCATCTGCCAGCAGGCGCTGGAGATGGCGGCGCTGGGCGCGCAACACACGGTTCTCCGCCAGCACCATGGGCAGCAGGACCCTAAAGAACAACGCCTTCTTGCGTTGCGTCTCCAGACCGGCATGGTAATCGTCAGGGAGAGGATCGACGGCGATACGCGGCACCGTGGGCCCCTGCAACGGCGGCCAGGCATAGTTCAGCCTGGCGAACAAAGCCTCGGCCTCCGTCACGCTCTCCAGGCGCACCGCCAGCAGCTCCTCCTCCCAGTCCGGCACCAGCGGCCGGTGACTGTTGCCCACCATGGCCAGCAGAGCAGCAGCAGCCACGGGCAGCAGCAGCGCCAGGGCATGGGGCAGATAATGGGGAAGGCGGTTCATGGCGGCTATTATAGCTCATGATCAGGAGAGAGATTGCATCTGAAAAGGGGACGAACAGAATCAATGGGGTCA
>CAYRLE010000052.1:0-17709 GCA_964425105.1 uncultured Gammaproteobacteria bacterium
AAAGGGGACATTTTAGAATTGGACAAAGGGGACATTACTGCTTTGGGCTAACACATCACTCTCACCCCCTTGTATCTTTCCCCTTGTTTCTTGTATCTTTCTCAAGGGCCTGTTAACACGAATGCAATAGGCTCTGTTGTACCTGAAAAAGCGCCAATCAAGGCGCGAGGAGAGCGGTTTGGTGATGCCAAATAAACGACGAGCAACGCAGAGTGGTGCTTTTTCAGGCGCAACCCGGAGGGCTGGGCCTCTTTTCCCGCCCAGCGGCGTTATCATTCGCTCATGTAGAGTCACTACACGTCGCTCATTCTGCCTTGCTGGACGAAAAAAGAGGCCCAGCAGAGCCTATTGCATTCGTGTTAACAGGCCCTAATGCGCCAGATCGTCGTAGATACCGAGACCACCGGCCTGGAGGCCAGCCAGGGACACCGCATCATCGAAATCGGCTGTGTCGAGATCGTCAACCGCCGCCTTAGCGGCCGCCACTATCACCAGTATCTGCAGCCCGACCGGGCCATTGACGAAGGTGCCATGGAAGTCCATGGCATCAGCAATGAATTCCTGGAGGACAAGCCCCGTTTCCCCGATGTCATGGAGGAATTGCTGGCTTTCATAGAAGGGGCGGAGTTGATCATCCACAACGCCCCCTTCGATGTCGGCTTTCTCAATCATGAATTGAAAAGGGCCGGCGGCGCCTGGCAGCGCATCGAGGACCACTGTTCCGTGGTGGACACCCTGGTGCTGGCCCGCTCCCTGCACCCGGGGCAGAAGAACAGCCTGGATGCCCTGTGCCGGCGTTACGGCATCGACAATTCCCAGCGCACCCTGCACGGCGCGTTGCTGGATGCCGAGATTCTAGCTGATCTCTACCTGGTGATGACCGGCGGCCAAAGCAGCCTGCTGTTGGAGAGGGAGCAGCAGGAGGGTGGATCACAGCCGCTACGGATCCGGCGCCTGCCCAAGGACCGTCCGCCCCTGCGGGTCATCAGTGCCGCTGCCGACGAAGTGGCGCGCCATGAGGCGCGTCTGGATGCAATTGCGGCCGGTAATGGCGGCCATTGCCTGTGGCAGCAACTGGAACAGCAGTGAGTCATGATCAAGGCGATTCAGCAGTTCTTCGACCAGCGCATCCGCGGGGAGCTCACCAGGGGTAGAGGCGATGACGGGCAGCATGCCTTGCAACTGGCCACTGCCGCCCTGTTGATCGAGATGAGCCGCGCAGATTTCCACGTCAGCGAGGAGGAGGAGCAGGCCCTGACCGTGCTGCTGGAAGAACAGTTCGGGCTGGAGCCGGCCGAAAGCCGGGAGCTCCTCGAGCTCGCGACGCTGGAAGTCAGGCAGGCAGCGTCTCTCTACCAGTTCACCGACCTCATCGACCGGCATTTCACCCTGGAGCAGAAACGCAGCGTGCTGGAGATGCTGTGGCGCCTGGCCTTTGCGGATGGCCACAAGGACAAGTACGAGGAGTACCTGGTGCGCAAGGTGGCCGACCTCATACACCTTTCCCACCGGGATTTCATTCAGACCCGTCTCAAGGTGGAGGCGGAATTGGGCAAGCGCAGCTGAGCAGCGCCGCGCTGTCCCGTTACATAATCCTGCTGTTGATGAGCATGTGCACCCAGATGCTGGCGCCATAGCCCAGGGCGATGGCCCACGACCATTTGAGGTGGGAGAAAAAGGTGTAGATGCCCCGCGCCTGGCCCATCAGCGCCACGCCCGCCGCCGAGCCGATGGACAGCAGGGAGCCGCCCACCCCGGCCGTCAGGGTGACCAGCAGCCATTGTCCCTCGGACATGTCCGGGTTCATGGTCAACACGGCAAACATCACGGGGATATTGTCCACGATGGCGGACAGCAGGCCCACCAGGATATTGGCCTGAGTGGCTCCCAGCCCGAGGTACATGGCGCTGGAGGCCATGGCCAGATAACCGATGGTGCCCAGGCCGCCGACGCACAGAATCACGCCATAGAAAAACATCAGGGTATCCCACTCGGCACGTTCCATGCTCTTGTAGATGTCGAAGGGCTCGCCGCCGCTGCCCTCGAGGGCCTGCAGGGAGTCGGACTCCGGACCCTGGATCTCCTGCTGGCGCAGGCTGTTGCGTTTGAGGTGATAGCCGTACAGCTTGAGGATGCTGAGGCCGGTCATCATGCCGATCACGGGCGGCAGGTGAGCGAAGTTGTGGAAGCTGACGGTGATGGCAATGGTGGCGAGAAACAGGCCGACGATGACGAAACCACCTTGCTTGACACTCACCGTTTCGGTGAGTGCTTCCGGCTGCTGCCGGGGGATGGCCAGCGCCATGATGGCAGCGGGCACCAGCCAGTTGACCAGCGAGGGGATGAAAAGGGCAAAGAAGCCGCCAAAGTTCACCATGCCCTTCTGCCACACCATCAGGGTGGTGATGTCGCCAAAGGGGCTGAAGGCGCCGCCGGCATTGGCCGCTACCACGATATTGATGCAGGATACGGTGATGAAGGCCTTGTTGCCGGCACCCACGGCGATGACCACGGCCGCCATGATCAGCGCGGTGGTGAGGTTGTCGGCGACGGGGGAGATGAAGAAGGCCAGCAGGCCGGTGATCCAGAAGATGGTGCGCAGGGAAAAGCCGGACGACACCAGCCAGGCGCGCAGGCTCTTGAAGACGTTGCGTTCGCTCATGGTGTTGATATAGGTCATGGCTGCCAGCAGAAACAGCAACAGTTCCGCGTATTCCAGCAGGTGGTGGCGGATTTCAGTGGCGGCAGTGGTGGTATCGCCATGGCTGTTGTAGGTCATGGCGATCAGCAGCCAAATGAGGCCGGCGGCCAGCATCACCGGTTTGGATTTGCGCAGATGGAGGAATTCCTCGAGGATGACCACCACATAGGCAAGCACGAAAATCACCAGTGCCGCGATGCCCACCCAGTGGCCAGTGAGATCAAGGAGTTGTCCAGGGGGGGCTTCGCTGGCGACGGCCAGTCCCGGCAGGATCAGGATCAGGAGCAGGCCAAGAATGAGGATAGGGGGGAGATGGTTGCGCTTGGTCATACGTTTTATTCTTTCTCCGGCAGGATGAGGAAACTTGTGGAATACCTGACTGTCAAAAATACGTGGACGCAAGAGGGGGCATTGCCATCTTCTGTACAAGCCTGAATAGGCTGGTGTATGGTATTCGCTTCATTTTGTGAATGGCCGTTGTCGGTGCCTGGTCCGGGCGTCTCTCGCCCGTGGGGCTATGTGGCGCCCCGCAGGGCGGGATGAAAGCCGCCGCTCCCTTGCTTGTCGTCATGGATCCTATTGTCGGGGCCGGCGCTTGTTAATGGCTCCCATGCCCTGGAAACAGGGTATCTTAAATCAAAAAGGTTGGGCAGTGGAAAAAAATCATCTAGGGTTTCGCAGTTTCGTTTCCGGTACCTGGTTCGCCCTCTTGTTGTTGGGGCTGATGCCCGTTGGTACAGTGGCCGCGGTGGAGTTGAAGGAGGTCAGCCGGGCGGTCGTCAAATTGTTCATCACCCGCCAGGGTTGGAACATGCGCCAGCCGTGGAGCAAGAATCCGGCCCAGAGCGCGGTCTGCTCCGGGTTTCTCATCGACCAGGGGGTACTCACCAATGCTCACTGCATTGCCGATGCCACCTACATCCAAATGGAGATCCCCGGGGTGGCCGACAAGGTCGGCGTCCATATCATCGCCCTCAACCACCAAGTGGATCTGGCCCTGCTGAAAAGCGATGACGAAGGCGTCTTCGGTGACATCGAGCCCATTGTGTTCGGTGACCTTCCCCAGCAGAGGGAGAAGGTGGTGACCATCGGCTATCCCATCGGTGGCCGCCAGGTCTCCTTTACCGAAGGTGTCGTGTCGCGCATCGACATGATGAGATACGTCCACAGCCGGCTGGGCAATCTGATGGTGCAGACCGATGCGGCCATCAATTCCGGCAATTCCGGTGGCCCAGTGTTTTCCGATGAAAGCGGCGCCTGCCTGGGGGTGGCGACCCAGAAGGGCAACGGCAGCTCCATCGGTTATTTCGTGCCGGTGCCGGTGGTAAAGCATTTTCTCACGGATATCGCAGACGGCGCTGTGGACGGCGTGCCAGCCCTGGGGGTCTTTATACAGACCCTGGAGAATCCCGCCAATCGCAGCTATCTGCGTATGGCTGACGGCCAGAGCGGTGTCAGGGTCAAAAAGGTGGGACGTTACAGCAGTGCCCATGGTTATCTGCAGCCGGACGACGTCTTGTTGACCATCGATGGCCACACCATTTTCAACGACGGGCGGGTGCCTTTCCGTGGCGATGGGAAAATTGGCCTCACCTATTACATCACCAACAAGCAGGTGGGGGATGCGCTGGCCCTGCGTGTCCTGCGCCAGGGCCGCGAACTGAATGTCACGGTGCCGCTGCAGGCCCATGATTACATGGTCATTCCCCGTATGCCTCAGTATGACACCCAACCCCGTTTCTATGAAATCGGCGGCATTATCTTCAGGGTCGTCGAACCCCGTTACATCGGCAAGAACAGTCCCATCAGCATCAAGGCCTACTGGGATGTTATGCGCGGCGAGGACGATTTGCAGGAGTTGGTGGTGATCGGCAATATTTTCGAAGACGAAGTCAATAAGGGTTACAAAGGCGCGGTGACCAACCAACGGGTGCTCAGCGTCAACGGCAGGACGGTCAGGAGGCTGGATGATCTGGTGCAGGCCTTTGCAGAAAACAAGGGTGGGGCCTTTCATGTCGTCGAACTGGAAAATCACCAGACCCTCGTGTTGGACCGCGCTCAGGTGGAGGCCGGTGAGGCGCGGATCCGCGCGCGTTACAACATCCGCCTGTAGGGCGCTCCGAGCCTGGCGGCAATGTGCCGCAGGCAGAAAAGACAGCCAGGGTGCTTATTGCGCCCTCCATGGGCTATAATTGAGGGATTCCCCCTGCGCTCCTCCTCGTACATTCGCTTGCATTTTCAAGGCGGGCATGCGAAGTGGCCGACAGGGGCGCCAGAAAACGATTCCAAAGATAACAGCAGAGGATAACGATGGAGAAGACGAAACCCGCAGGCCAGTGGTCTTTTTTATGCCATCTCAGCTATGGTGACGAAGGTGCAATCCGTGTGGTGAGATATGCTGAGGGCGCGCTCCACGTGCATGACATCCAGTCAACCGCAGCGGACAATGGTATGACGCTACCCCCGGTCTTTCTGGGGACCACGCCTGAAGACGAGGTGATCGTCATGGATGCCGAGAACAAGTCGATATCCTTGCGCGACACCTATCCTGCCGCTGCCTTCGCCCCCTATGCCTATCGCGATCCCGCTGCGGCCCATGTCTGGTTTACCATTGATGGTGACAAGGAAACCGGTTGCGATACTTTGAACTGCGGGGCTACGGGTTCTTCGGTCATGGTGCTGGATGCCGCCCCCGGCGGCGGCGAGGCCGCCGCCTTGCTGAAGGTGATCTGCGTCGGCCGCGGACATCATGTGGTCACCTTCACCGCCCCCAGCCAGGCCTTCCCCGATATCCCCCGCCGCGCCTTCGTCAGCAACCTGCTGGACGGCACCATTTCCGTAGTGGGCAATGACCCGGCCGAGCAGGACAGTTATCTGCAGGTCATCGATACCATCAATCTCTGCGAGCCAGAGCGGGAGAAGGACGGCACCAGTGGGGTGCCCAACAATGCCTTTCCCCACGGCAAGGTTTTTTCACCGCGCAGCGGCAGGATCTACAGCCTCAACAACGGCTACGGCACCATTGCGGTGATCAACCCGGTCAGCCAGCGCATCGAACAGCGCATCGAACTCGAGGTCAGCAGTAACCTGCTGCTATCGCCCGACGGCCGCTTCCTCATCGGCAAGGGCGCCGACCGCAAAAGCGATACGCAGCATGTTATCGGGCGCCTGTCGGTGGTGGATGCGCTCACCGGCAGCGTGGAGACCGTGCTCGATGTGCCGGATCTCTACCCCAGCACTTACCGTTTCTCCCCCGACGGCAGCAAACTGTACGTCACCTCTGCCGCCACCGGCAAAGGGGTGCAGCGCGACAATCTCAAGATCGATGTGCTGCAGGTCTATGATGCCGGTGCATTGCCTGCTCTGAAGCTGATCAGGGAGCTCCCTGTGGGAAGGGCCGACTGCGGGCGCCGTCCCATCGCTTTCATCGGCAGCGCCGCGGGTGCCGGCCTGGTGCTGGTGCCCAATCCCAGTGATGGCACGATTTCTGTGCTGGAGGGTGACAGCGATGAAACGCTGGAGACGGTCACCGTCAGCGAGCGTCCTGTCAAAGAATTCAACTTCTCGTTTTGGGATGGTGCCGTCAGCGGTTGCTGAGAGGGGAGCAAATAGATGCAAATGCCGCGAGGCAAAGCACTTCGTTTCAAGCTCAGCCGCTTCTTTCACGATGGTGGTCTGTGGTATGTGGAGATGCGCGAGGGATGCCAGGGCCCCTTTCCCCACCTGGAGCAGGCTATGCATTTCTTGGCGCGTTTCAAGCGCCGGGTAGCCGCCAGAAACTTCTGCGGGTAAATCGCCCGGCGCAGAGTTCGGCGCCAGGCCTTGCCGTCTAAGGGCGCAAAGCCAGCGGCTCTCTGTTAGTATCCTTGCGCTTCGCTTGCCGCGATATCCGCTATACCAGATCTATTCTGCAGCGCCGTAGTGGTGCTGGCGTCTGCCACTCGAGGCGGTTATAATGACCCTGTCCTTTATGTGTCAATAGCGGTTGCTGGTTTTATGCGGGTTGGCCGGGCATTCAGGGAAGAGCAGTTTTTCATTGCCATACTGTTGCGTCTGTTTCGAGAGATGGTGAAAAAATATCAACACATGCCGCGGATTGCAGCCCATGTGCGAGAGTTCAGGGTTCCGCCCCTGCAGGATGGGCTGATCCTCGGAAGAGACGCCTCCGTAGGATGCATCGCCATCCGCAAGGCCCTGGATCTGCTGACCGCCTACAATTTTGCTCATATCGAGCCGGACGATGACGTAGTGGGGGATATCATCGTCCGGGAAAGCTTTCTGAAACGGATTTCTCGGGAGGATCTGATTGCCTTTGTGCTTCGGGAAATCAAGCCTCTGATGAACCGTGACGAGATCCTCGAAATCGAATTGGACATCATTGTAGAAATCACAAACGAATGATCATAGAGCATCTCAGCGCCAGGGATGCGCTGACCGATAAACTCGTCAGGGTTCGTGCTAGCCAACATCCCCGGGATGTCCCTTGCCCCGCTGAGACCGTCAGGGCAGTCTTTGCCGATGATGGTGATGGATTTCTGGGGCTGGTAGGCGGTGAGGAAATCAGCCGCTATCCTCAGCGGATCTTCGCCGATCTCCTTCCCCGCAGTTGTCATGTGCCGGTGGCCGCGGATACCTCCCTGCGTGATTTGGCCGCAAAATTCGAAGAGGGCTGTAGTGCCCTTGCCGTGCTGGATGAGGAGGGCGCCTTTGTAGGCGTGGTGACTCATACCAGTCTGCTGGATGTGCTCCTGCGCTGGAACGAAGAATCCCGCCAGCAGGCCGAAAAGTTGTTGTTGCTCAACCGCCGCCTTACCCAGCGATTGTTCGCCACCCAGGAGGAAGAGCGCCTCTTCCTGGCGCGCGAACTCCATGATGAGATGGGGCAGTACTGCACCGCCATCGTTGCCAATCTGCAGGTTATCAGCGACAGCAATACTGGCGGCAACCGCCAGATCCAGGAGCGCTGTGATACCATCCTCGAGCTTTGCGATCATGTCCATGCCACCATCCAATCCATGTTGCGGCGCCTGCGGCCCACCTTGCTGGACGAGGTGGGTTTGCAATATGCCCTGCAGGAGCTGGTTGCCTCATGGTCCCGCACCCATAGTGAGGTGAACTGCCATCTCGAGATGAAGGGATCACTAGATGATCTGGGCGAGACGGTCAATATCGCCCTCTATCGCATTATTCAGGAATGCCTGACCAACGTGGCGCGTCATGCCCATGCCCAGGAGGTCGTGATCTCTGTGCAACGTGGTGTTCCGGAGGAAGTGCTTCCGGACAACCTTTTCCCACGCCACCGCCAGTCCACCGATGTGCTCGTGCTGACAGTCCGTGATGACGGCCAGGGAATCTCCGCTGTCGAAGAGCATCAAGGCCTTGGTCTGACTGGTATCAGGGAGCGGGTATTGAGTCTCAATGGTGATGTCAGGATTGACAGTGCGCCCGCCAATGGGGTAAGTATTGAAGTCGTTTTGCCGGTAGGTGGAGGCGAGGTCCTATCATGAAGGCACAAGAAAAGATCACGATCCTTATCGTCGATGACCACCCCGTGGTGCGTCACGGCTACCACCTGTTGCTGGAGGGCAGCGGTGACATGAAGGTGGTGGCGGAGGCCGGCAATGCCCAGGAAGCCTATAGGGCGGCGGTGCGTTTCCTGCCCGATGTCATCGTCATGGATTTCTCCCTGCCGGACAACAGCGGCCTCGATGCCATCGGGCGGATTCTATCCAGGGAGCCGGACTCCCGGATCCTCGTCTTCAGCATTCATGAGAATCCCCTGCTGATGACGCGCGCCAAGGAAAAGGGCGCCAAGGGCTATCTCACCAAGCGCAGTATGCCCCATCAAATGGTCGCCGCGGTTCGCTTGGTGGCAGAAGGGGGGGAGTACTATGATTGCGGCCCGGCCTCCTCGCAGGCTGTGGACGATGATCGCTTGCAGCTGCTCTCCAGCCGCGAATTCGAAATATTCCTGTTGCTGGCCAAGGGGCTGAGCGTTAACCGGATTGCCGATATTCTCCATATCAGCAGGAAGACCGTTGGCGTTCACCATACCCGCATCATGAACAAGATCGGCACGGATAGCCCTGCATATCTTGCCAGACTGGCCATTCGCCACGGCCTGATCCAACCCTAGTCTCCTTCTTCATTGCACTATTCTGCCTTCTTCATCAGGGAGGGCAGTCATCCCGTGTGGCAAGTCTGTTCCCAGACGCACACCGCTATAGCCTGACTGCTACTCTTGATCACTTCAAATTACCATCACGATAAATAGGGAAAATCCTTATCAAAATATCTTCTCAGGCGAACGATAATTACCATGCTTCAAGGATGGTTATCGTAGCAGGAAGCAGTGCCTGGATTTACAGAGCAAAGATGGACGATTGACCGAGATATGAACATGCCGGAAAAGAAGAAAAACTTGAATATATTTCTAGGTGATAACCTACCTGTTACAAGCTGTCTCACGGCGGGGAATGCAGTGAGCAATGATTTCATCCGGGTATGGGCAGATCAGCATCCCTCCGCCATTCACAGCGCCGGCGAGCAGCCGGTGTATGCGGTTTTTCATCGCGATGACAATAGCTTTCTCGGCGTGGTGAGTTCGGGACAGATTGCTCGTTACCCACAACGGATCTTCGCCGACCTGCTGCCGCGTCCACTCCAGAAAGTGCTGCTAGCAGAAGCTTCCCTGGATGCCTTTCTCGATCTCTACAGCGCCGCCGACAGCAAGATTCCGGTGCTGGATGGCGAGGGTGAATTGCTGGGCGTGGTGACTAGTCACAGCCTGTTGCAGACATTGTTGCCTTATCTGCGCAGCAGGCAGGCATGTCCTGCCTTGTCGGAAAAAACCGAAGAAGTGCTCTATGGCCTGCTGGACTTGCTGGGACGGCAACTCGCAGCCGATGAGATCGGGCGGCAGGGACTTGAGATGTTGAGGGGGCTTTTTGCTGCCAGTGGCGCCGCATTGGCGATTATGGACGAGAACGGAGAAGCGGCAACGATTCTTTCCGCGGCGATGACAGCCGAGCAGGCGGAACAGCTAGCCGCCATGCCCGAGTTGGCAGTGGCCAGCGGCTCCCCGCTTCACATAGTCGACATCCATGGCGATCCCCGTACCGCCGATCTCCACTTTTATCACCCCGCCAGCCGTTCACTGCAGGTCTACGCCGTTGGCAGCCAGGGTGAAACGCGCGGCCGGCTCTATCTATTGGATGGCGAGAGGGGCACCCTGCCCAGCAGGATCGATGAGTTTGTAGTGGAGTTGTTTGTCAACATCCTGGGCGTGATGATGCGCCAGAAGCGGGAGCAACAGCGCCGCCTCCTGCTGGAGAACCAGCTGCACCTCTCCGCCATGGTGTTCGAGCATAGTCAGGCGGCCATCATTATCACCAACGCGCAGGAACAGATCGTGGCAGTCAATCCTGCCTTTTCCCTCATCACCGGCTATCAGCCCCAGGAGGTCATCGGCAAGACGCCGAGCATCCTGTCTTCCGGCGACAATGATGCCGAATTCTACCGCGGCATGTGGGAGAGCATCTCCCAGCGCGGGGAATGGCAGGGGGAGATCAGGAACCGGCGCAAGAATGGTGAATTGTATTCGGAGTGGCTGAAGATCAATGCCGTCTACGACGGTCATGGTTCGGTCACCCACTATATCGCGACCTTTTTCGATATCACTGAGCGCATTCACTCCGATGAGCAGATCGAGCGCTTGGTCAATTACGATTCCCTGACCGGCCTCCCCAATCGCATTCTGGCCCGCGAGCAGATCAAGCAGGGCATGCTGGCCACGAAGGATAGCGACAAGATGGTCGCCCTGTTGTTCATGGATCTGGACCATTTCAAGCATGTCAATGATTCCCTCGGTCATCTGGCGGGCGACCAGCTGCTGCAGGTGGTGGCGAAACGCATGCTGTCCTGTGTGCGTTCCCATCTCAGGATGCCGGATCAGGATGTGATTGCCCGCCAGGGCGGTGATGAGTTCACCCTTTTGCTTTGTGGACTGGAGTCGGAGGATGAAGTGGCCATGGTGTCCCAGCGCCTGCTGGATTCCTTTCATGAGCCGATTTCCGTCGCCGGCAGGCGGCTCTATCAGTCTCTCAGCATCGGGATTGCCATTTATCCCCGCGATGCCGCCAGCATCGATGAACTCATCAGCCATGCCGATATGGCCATGTACGCGGCAAAACGCAGCGGCCGCAATACTTACTGCTTCTTCGACAAGGGCATGGCACTGCGCAGCAATGAGATACTGGTGCTGAAGAACGGTCTCCACGGGGCGCTGGAAAAGGGCCAATTCTTCCTCGAATATCAGCCGCGGGTGTCCATGGAGGATGAACGGATCATCGCCTTCGAAGCACTGATGAGATGGCGGCATCCGGAACTGGGCGTGGTGGCGCCCCTGAAGTTCATCCCGCTGCTGGAGGAGAGTAGCCTGATAGACAAGGTGGGTGAGTGGCTGTTGATGGAAGCCTGTGGCCAATGCCGCACTTGGCAGGCCGCCACCGGGAAAGATGGTCTGGTGGTGGCGGTCAACCTATCCGCCCGCCAGTTTCAAAATGCCCACATCATCGAGAACGTACTGCAAGCTCTAAACAAGAGCGGGCTGGCGCCTCAGTGCCTGGAAATTGAACTGACGGAGTCCATTGCCATTCAGGATGTTGCCGCGACCATCAAGACTCTTGAAAGACTATCCGCTCTGGGCGTGAGGTGTTCCCTGGATGATTTTGGAACCGGTTATTCATCTCTCAGCTATCTGCGCGATTTTCAGTTGGCGGCACTGAAGATAGACAAGTCCTTTGTAAACCGCATACCGAGCTGTGAAAAGGACAATGCCGTAGTGCGGGCGATTGTCTCCACTGCCCATTCCTTGGGTATGAAAGTAGTGGCAGAGGGGGTGGAGAACCTGGAGCAAAAGGATTTTCTCCGTCACGAAGGATGCGAGGAGTATCAAGGCTATTTGTTCAGCAAGCCAGTGAAGGTGGAAGCGGCGCTGAGTTTACTGAAACAATCGATGAGCAAGTGCAAGGAGTGAGGAAAGACCATGAAAGTCAATCTCCCCATCAGTAACAAAGAACTGGAATATGATGCCGATCTGGAAATCATTTCCACCACCGATCTCAAGGGCAGCATCACCTATGCCAATGAGGCCTTCATTAAAGTCAGCGGTTTCACAAAGGATGAACTGCTCAACAGGAACCATAATGTCGTGCGTCACCCCGACATGCCGGCGGCGGCCTTTGCCGATCTCTGGCAGACCCTCAAGGCGGGCAAATCCTGGATGGGGATTGTAAAAAACCGCTGTAAGAACGGTGACCATTACTGGGTCGATGCCTATGTGACACCGATCTTTGAACAAGGGAAGGTCAGCGGCTATCAATCGGTACGGGTGCGGCCCAGGCGGGAGGACGTACGGCGGGCAGAAAAGTTCTATGCCCGTCTCAACAACCCGAAAAAAGGGCGCTTCCGCCTGCCTGCGCTGGGGGTGACGGGCAAATTGTTTGCCATCATGGGATTACTGTTGCTGGGGATGGGTGTCAGCCTGGCGGCTTGGTCGGAGATTCCTTGGCAGGAAAGCTCAATGGTGTTGTTGCCGTTCCTGACCGTGGCCTATCTGGCGGCCTGGATCTTTACGCGACCCATTATAGCTGTGGCCCACGAGGCCTCGCGCATCGTGGACAATCCAGTCATGCAGCAGGTCTATGTGGGACGCAGCGATGAAATCGGCAAGCCGTTGTTGGCCATGCGCATGCTGGAGTCCTGTACGCGTACCGTTCTGGGCCGGGTCACCGATGCCGCGGACAATCTGGCGCAGATGGCGCAACAGACCACCGATGCCATTGTGCAATCCCAGGAGGGCGTACAGCGCCAGCAGCAGGAGACCGAGCAGGTGGCCACGGCCATGAACGAGATGGCAGCCAGTTCCCGGGAGGTGGCGAAAAGCACCGAACATGCCAGTCAGGCCGTGGATGAGGCGGACCTTGAGATCCGCCGGGGCAGGGAGGTGATGGAGCAGATCATCGCCAGCAGTGAAACCGTGTCCCGCGAGATCAGCCGCGCTGCAGAGGTGATCACAGCTCTGGACAGTCACAGCAAGAACATTGGCATGGTGCTGGAAGTCATCAAGGGCATTGCCGAGCAGACCAATCTATTGGCCCTCAATGCCGCCATTGAGGCGGCGCGGGCCGGCGAACAGGGGCGTGGTTTCGCCGTTGTGGCCGATGAGGTGCGCACCCTGGCACAGCGGACTCATGATTCCACCGAAGAGATCGAACAGATGATTGCCGATCTGCAGAACGGTACCGGCCAGGCAGTGGCTGTGATGGACGACAGCTGTGCCCACGCTCGCCAGAGTCTGGAGTGTGCCGCGGCAGGAGGCGAGGCCCTGAGTGGCATCACCCGTCACATTGCCAGGATCAACGACCTGAATCATCAGGTGGCCAGTGCCGCCGAGGAACAAAGCCATGTCGCCGAGGAGATCAATAGGAATCTGACCGAGATCAGCCGCCTGGCCAAGGAGGTGGCGCGCGGCGCCCGGCGCATCGGGGATGCCAACGAGCGGCAGGGGGCCATGGCCCGGCAGTTCAAGGGGATGGCGCGGCAGTTTACCGGCTGAGTTCACCCTTCGCGGTATGTGGTGTGGGGTTCAGATCTTTTCCGGTCGTACTGTCTCTTCCGATCCCAGCTGTTCCAGCCAGGTCAGCACCCGTGGCGGGATTTCCGCGGTGCCGGAATAGCGCACCAAGGTCACCAGGCGGGGAAATTCCAGCTGCAGCTGCAGGATGTTGGACAAGTTGAGCGTGGGCGTCTTCACTGCGGGGTTGTAGAAACCCAGCAGGGGTTTGCCGCAGGTGAGGAAACGCATGGCATTGACCCCCGATCCGAAGCCGGCCTCGTCGAAGCAATAGATGGCCGCCCGGGCTTCGGCCCGGAAGCGGTCGTCCAGTGTCAACATGAAACGAGTGGCCGCCTCGGCCTCATCCAGGGCGGCGCCCAGGCCGGCGCGGTAGGCGGGCCAGTCGCGGTCGTAGTATTCCATGGGATCGCAGACCATGCGCGCCAATTCCTCCCGCGCCATATCAGGAAATTGGCGCCGGTAGTAGCGGAAACGGGTGTCAAAGCCCAAGCCGGAGTCCTCCAGGGCCAGGATCAGCGCGGTCTTGAAGGACCAGGTGGGGTCGCTGGCGTACATGCCTTTGCCGCTGACGTAGCAGGGAATCATGGTCGGGGCGTCGCTGTGCTGCTAGGGAACCTCTGATCAATTCATGAACCGGAGTCTGGTGGCTGAAATGTCCCGGCTCGGCGTTGAAAATCTTGGCAATAGCACGCTATTACCTGCGCTTTTCGCCTTGATCCGGAACATTTCATCTCACCATCCATCCGGCCCAGAATTAATCAGAGGTTCCCAGGGAAAATGGTAGGCGCGGGCGGACTCGAACCGCCGACTTCCACCGTGTGAAGGTGGCACTCTAACCAGCTGAGCTACGCGCCTGTCGGCAAGGGATAGCATTCTAAGGATTCACGGCAGAAGCGTCAAATCCCCACTGTTCGTCCTCCCCTTTTCCAAGGGGGGAGTGAGGGGGGATTTCTCGGGCGGTATACTCCTTTGGCATCTCCCCGCCGTAGCGAGTGCCAGGAGGCCCGGCGACACACTCTATTTTTCCCGCAAACCTGCTACAATAGCCCCCCATTGAGGACAGGATGGATCATGAGAGTACGCACCCGCTTCGCCCCTAGCCCCACCGGCTATCTGCACATCGGCGGCGCCCGCACGGCGCTGTTTTCCTGGCTCTATGCCCGCAAACATGGCGGCAGCTTCATCCTGCGCATCGAGGATACGGATCTCGAGCGCTCCACCGCCGAGTCTATCAATGCCATTCTCGAGGGCATGACCTGGCTGGGGCTGGAGTACGACGAGGGGCCTTTCTACCAGATGGAGCGCATGGAGCGCTATCAGGAGGTGATCCAGCAGCTGCTGGACGAGGGCAAGGCCTACCGCTGTTATTGCTCGCGGGAGCGCCTGGAGATGCTGCGCGCCAAGCAGATGGCACGCAAGGAGAAGCCGCGCTACGACGGCCACTGTTGGCAGCGGGAGGCAGCGCCGCCGGAGGGTGTCAAGCCGGTGATCCGTTTCCGCAATCCCAGTGATGGCGTGGTGGTGGTGGAGGACATGATCCGCGGCCGCGTGGCGTTCAGCAACGATGAACTGGATGACCTGATTATCGCCCGTTCCGACGGCACGCCCACCTACAACCTGACGGTGGTGGTGGACGACTACGACATGAACATCACCCATGTGATCCGCGGTGATGACCATCTCAACAACACCCCGCGACAGATCAACATCCTGCGCGCCCTGGGGGCGCAACCGCCGGCCTATGCCCATGTGCCCATGATCCTTGGGGAAGACGGCAAACGGCTTTCCAAGCGCCACGGCGCGGTGAGCGTCATGCAGTATCACGAAGAGGGCTACCTGCCGGAGGCGCTGCTCAACTACCTAGTGCGCCTGGGTTGGTCCCACGGCGACCAGGAGATCTTCACCCTCGACGAGATGATCGAACTGTTCGACATCAAGGATATCAACAACTCCGCCTCCACCTTCAATTCCGGCAAGCTGCTGTGGCTCAACCAGCACTACATCCAGCATGCGGCACCGGAGCATATCGCTCACCACCTGAGCTGGCACCTGGGAAGGCTGGACATCGACCCCGCCGAGGGGCCGCCGCTGGTAGAGGTAGTGAAGGCGCTGCAGGGGCGCGCCAAGACCCTGGTGGAGATGGCCGAGACCAGCGCCTTCATCTACCGCGATTTCGAGGACTACGAACCCCAGGCGGCCAAGAAACACTTGCGGCCGGTGGCGCAGGAGCCGCTGGCCAAGGTGCGCGAGGCCCTGGCGGCTGTGGAGGAATGGACCCCGGAGCGTCTGCATCAAGTGGTGGAGACAGTGGCCGAAGAACTGGACCTGAAGATGGGCAAGGTGGCCCAGCCCCTGCGGGTGGCATTGTGCGGCCGGGCCGCCTCGCCGGGCATTGACGTGACCCTCTATCTGGTGGGCAAGGCGGCCTGCCTGCGCCGCATCGACAAGGCCCTGGACTATATCCGCCAGCGCGCAGCGGCTTGAGGGAGGGGCGGCCATGAGTGACACAGAAGGCCGGCGCGCCGGCAATTTCATCCGCCAGATCATCGAAGAAGATCTGCGCGCCGGGCGCAACGACGGGCGGGTGGCGACCCGTTTTCCGCCGGAGCCCAATGGTTATCTCCATATCGGCCACGCCAAGTCCATCTGCCTCAACTTCGGCATCGCCGAAGACTACCACGGCACCTGCAATCTGCGTTTCGACGACACCAATCCCCACAAGGAAAATGCCGAATTCGTGGCAGCCATCCAGCGCGATGTGCACTGGCTGGGCTATGACTGGGGCGACCGCCTGTTCTTCGCCTCCGACTATTTCGAGCGCCTCTATGATTTCGCCGTGGAGCTCATTGCAAAGGGCAAGGCCTATGTCTGCGACCTCAGCGCCGAGGAGGTGCGTGAATATCGCGGCACTTTGACGGAGCCAGGGCGCAACAGCCCTTATCGCGACCGTTCCGTTGCGGAAAACCTGGCGCTTTTTGCGCGCATGCGTGGCGGCGAGTTTCCCGACGGCGCGCGAGTGTTGCGCGCCAAGATCGACATGGCCTCGCCCAACATGAATCTGCGCGACCCCACCCTGTACCGCATTCGCCATGGCGTGATCCATCACCAGACGGGCGAGGAGTGGTGCATCTATCCCATGTATGACTTCACCCATCCCATCTGCGACGCCCTGGAAGGCATCACCCACTCCATCTGTACCCTGGAGTTCGAGGACCACCGGCCGCTCTACGACTGGGTGCTGGACAATGTCTCGGTGCCCTGCCATCCACGGCAGATCGAATTCTCGCGCCTCAACCTGGAATACACCGTGATGAGCAAGCGCAAGCTCACCGAACTGGTGGAGGAGGGCTATGTGGAGGGTTGGGACGATCCGCGCATGCCCACCATCTCGGGGTTGCGGCGGCGCGGATACACACCCACTGCGATCCGCGAATTCTGCGAGCGCATCGGCGTCAGCCGCTCCGACAGCGTGGTGGAGATGGGCATGCTGGAGAGTTGTATCCGCGAGGATCTCAACAGCCATGCGCCGCGCCGCATGGCGGTGCTCCACCCCCTCAAGGTGGTGATCGTCAACTACCCCGAGGACCAGGAGGAGGACGTGACGGCTGCCAATCACCCCCAGGACGAGGCCATGGGCAGCCGCCGCCTGCCCTTCGGCCGCGAGATCTATATCGATCGCCACGACTTCATGGAAGATCCGCCGAAGAAGTTCAAGCGCCTGGTGCCCGGCGGCGAGGTGCGTCTGCGCTATGCCTATGTCATACGCTGCGAGGAGATCATCCGCGACCACCAGGGCGAGGTCATCGAACTGCGCTGCAGTTACGACCCCGCCACCCTGGGGGCCAATCCCGAAGGCCGCAAGGTTAAAGGCGTTATCCACTGGGTGTCCGCACGCCATGCCCTGGAGGCCGAGATCCGGCTCTACGACCGCCTCTTCACCCACCCCACACCGGATGCCGCCCGCGAGGCGGACAAGGACTACAAGACCTATATCAATCCCGAGTCCCTGCGCACCCTGACCCGCTGCCGCCTGGAGCCCGCCCTGGCCGAAGCCCGGCCCGGCGACCGCTTCCAGTTCGAAAGGGAAGGTTATTTCTGCCTGGACGAGGCCCATATCAGCGGCGACAAGCCCGTCTTCAACCGGGTCGTGACCCTGCGCGACACCTGGGCGAAAATCGAAAAACAGCAGAAGCAGGGCTGATGCCAGGCCGTTAATTTTCGGCCTCATGTCTCTTGGTCAGGGATCTTGACAGGCCGCGGCGCGTATCGTAAAGTGCGCCCTTTGTAATTGCGGGGCTATAGCTCAGCTGGGAGAGCGCTTGCATGGCATGCAAGAGGTCGGCGGTTCGATCCCGCCTAGCTCCACCAG
>CAYRLE010000053.1:0-17096 GCA_964425105.1 uncultured Gammaproteobacteria bacterium
CATCACTCATCACTCATTACTCATCACCAATCACGCATCACGCATCACGCATCACTCAAAAATCATCCCTTTTTCCTGCTGATGCGCACCACCATGTCGATGGCGCGGATATGGCGCATCACCCGCGCCAGATGGACACGGTTGCGCACTGCGATGGTAAAGATGATGGAGCTGTATTTGCTGTCGTGTTCCTCGATGTCCACGTTGCTGATGTTGACGTCCATTTCCGAGATGGCGGCGGCCACCGTGGCCAGCACGCCGCGGCGGTTGAGAGCATAGACGCGGATGTCCACCGGGAAGTCTTCCTCGATGTCCGACTCCCACTGGACGTTGACCCACTTCTCCGGGTGCTTGCGGAATTCCTTGATGTTCTTGCAGGACTCGGTGTGCACCACGACGCCGCGGCCGGCGGAGACGAAGCCCTGGATGGGATCGCCGGGGATGGGGTGGCAGCATTTGGCGAAGGTCACCACCATGCCCTCGGTGCCCTTGATGACCAGGGGCCGCGGATTGCTGCGCCCGCCCCCCAGCCAGGCTGGCATGTAGCGCACGAACACATCCTTGATGGCGCGTGGCCGGCGCGGCGCCTGGCCGCGCTCGCCGGCGGTGATCTCCTCCAGGCGCCGCGCCACCAGAGGCGCCAGGCGGTTGCCCAGGCCGATGTCCTCGAACAGATCATCCAGGTTGTTGCTCTTGAATTCCGCCAGCAGGGAGGCGCTGCGCGCCGTCAGGTCCTCCAGGGTCAGGGCATAGTTGCGCAGCGCCTGCTCCAGGAGGCGCCGCCCCAGGGCGACGGACTCTCCGCGCTTGAGATTCTTGAGGTGGCTGCGGATGGTGCTGCGCGCCTTGGCGGTGACCACGAAGTTCAGCCAGGTGGGATTGGGACGGGCCCCGGCGGCGGTGATGATCTCCACCGACTGGCCGTTCTGCAGGGGGGAGCTCAGTGGCGCCAGATGGCGGTCGATCTTGGCCGCCACGCAGGTATTGCCCACGTCGGTATGCACCGCATAGGCGAAATCCACCGCCGTGGCGCCGCGCGGCAGTTCCATGATGCGGCCCTTGGGGGTGAACACGTAGACCTCGTCGGGAAACAGGTCGATCTTGACGTTTTCCAGAAAATCCAGGGAGTTGCCGGCGTTCTTCTGCAACTCCAGCAGGCCGCGCATCCATTCGCGGATGCGCTTCTGGGTGTTGCCCTGGGCGTAGTCGCTGTCCCCCAGTTTGTACAGCCAGTGGGCGGCGACACCCGCCTCGGCCACCTTCTGCATGTCCGCGGAGCGGATCTGCACCTCGATGGGCAGGCCGAAGGGACCGAACAGCACGGTGTGCAGGGACTGGTAGCCGTTGGCCTTGGGAATGGCGATGTAATCCTTGAATTTGCCCGGCACCGGCTTGTAGAGGTTGTGGATCACCCCCAGCACCCGGTAGCAGGAATCCACCGAATCGACGATGATGCGAAAGGCATAGACATCGGACACCTCGGAGAAGGAGAGGCGCTTGCTGCGCATCTTCTCGTAGATGCTGTAGAGGTGCTTCTCGCGGCCCTGCACCCTTCCTGCCAGGCCCTCCTGTTCCAGGCGCTGCTCGATGGCCTCGCGGATGCGGGCGATGACCTCCTTGCGGTTGCCGCGGGTCTTCTTCACCGCCTCCGCCAGGATCCGGTAACGCATGGGGTAGCTTTCTGCAAAGCCCAGTTCCTGGAGTTCGGTGCGCAGTACGTTCATGCCCAGGCGGTTGGCGATGGGGGCGTAGATATCCAGTGTCTCGCGGGCGATGCGGCGACGCTTGGCGGCGGGCATGGCCCCCAGGGTGCGCATGTTGTGGAGGCGGTCCGCCAGCTTGATGATGACCACGCGGATGTCCTGCACCGTGGCCAGGAGCATCTTGCGGAAATTTTCCGCCTGCTCCTCCATGCGGGTCTCGAAACGAATCTGGGTCAGCTTGCTGACCCCATCCACCATCTCGGCCACCTCGGCGCCAAACTGCGCCTCGATCTCCTCCTTGGGAGTCGCGGTGTCTTCGATGACGTCGTGGAGAATGGCGGCCTGGATGCAGGCAGCGTTCATGCGCATGTCAGCGAGGATGCGCGCCACCGCCAGGGGGTGGGTGATGTAGGGCTCGCCGGAAAGCCGCCACTGGCCCTTGTGGGCCACGGCGCCGAATTCAAAGGCGCGGCGCACCGCCGCGATCTGCTCCGGCTCCAGATAGTCCTCCAGAGCCGCAGCCAGGCCGCTGCGCACGAACTCGTCCCCTGCCTGCAGCACCGGCAGGGAAGAAGCGGAGGATGCCGGATCGGGAATGCTCAAGGCTCAACTCATAGGGTGGGACCGCCACTCTTCTGCAGCTGTTCCTGGACCGCCTCCACCTTCTGCAACTCTTCCTGGAGCTGCTCCTCCAGTTCCTCCTCGCTGACCACGGACTCCGTGGCATGCTCGCGGGCGCTCACCTCGTCGAGGATGCTGGCATCGATGGTGCCCTCGGCGATTTCCCGCAAGGCCACCACGGTGGGCTTGTCATTGTTCCACGGCACGGTGGGCTCCTTGCCATGGGCCAGCTGGCGGGCCCGCTTGGTGGCCAGCAGGATCAGGTCAAAGCGATTGTCGACATTCGTCAGGCAGTCTTCTACGGTGATACGCGCCATTTTTTCTACTACTCCGTAAGTTCAGATTCGTGAGGTGTGAGGTGTGAGGTGCGAGGTGTGATCGCAGTTCAATCCTGCGCCTTACGCCTCACACCTTGCACCTCACGCAACAATTTGAAGATTATACACCATGCGTCTCAGCCCAGCAGCGCACGCAACAGCTTATGGTGGCGCTGCGCCTGGACGGCGGTGCGCAGGCGCCGGGCGCGGATAATGGCCTGGAGATCGGCCAGGGCGAGCTGGAAGTCGTCGTTCACCACCAGATAGTCGTATTCCTCGTAGTGCGACATCTCGTTCACCGCCGCGCTCATGCGCCGCGCGATCACCGCCTCGTCGTCCTGGCCGCGGGCCCGCAGGCGCTGTTCCAGCACGGTGCGCGAGGGGGGCAGGATGAAGACGCCGACGCACGCCGCACTGCGCTCCCGCACCTGGCGCGCCCCCTGCCAGTCGATCTCCAACAGCACGTCCTCCCCCTGGGCCAGGGCCTGGTCTACGGTGGCCCGGGCCGTGCCGTAGTAATTGCCGAACACCTCGGCATATTCCAGAAACTCGTCCGCCTCGATCATGGCGCGGAAATATTCGCGGTCTACGAAATGATAGTCCACGCCGTCGGTCTCGCCGGGGCGCATGGGACGTGTGGTGTAGGAGACGGACACGGTGACGCTGGGCACCGATTCCAGCAGCGCCCGCACCAGGCTGGTCTTGCCCGCCCCGGAAGGGGCCGAGACGATGAACAAAGTGCCGGGAGGCAGGGAGGACGCCGTGTTCATGTCACTCGATGTTCTGGATCTGTTCGCGCATCTGCTCGATGAGCACCTTCATCTCCACTGCCGCACGGGTGGTCTGGGCATCCACCGACTTGGAACCCAGGGTGTTGGCCTCGCGGTTGAGTTCCTGCATGAGGAAGTCCAGGCGCCGCCCCACCGGCTCGTCCTGCTCCAGCACGCGGCGCACCTCCTCCACGTGGACCTCGATGCGGTCCAACTCCTCCTCCACGTCGATCTTCTGGGCGAGGTAGGCCAACTCCTGTTCGAAGCGCGCCGGATCCACCTCCACCTTCAGTTCCTCCACACGGCTGCGCAGGCGCTGGCGCTGGTTCTCCAGGATCTCCGGCAGGCGCTTGCGCACCGCCGCCACCTGCTCCAGCAGCGCAGCACAACGCTGCTCGATGAGCTCCTTCATCTTGGCGCCTTCCCGCAGCCGGTTCTGGCTGAGCTCCTCCAGACAGGCTTCCAGCACGGCCAGGGCCTCCTGCTGCAGGGTATCCACATCGGTGGCCCCCAGCTCCAGCACCCCCGGCCATTTCAGCAACTCCAGAGGCGGGGTGCGGGCGGGATTCGCCATCATGTTCTCGATGGTGTTGTTGGCCTCCAGCAGCCGCTTCAGCAGATCCAGATTGAGGGAGATGGCAGTGTCGGTCCCGGCCACCGCCTGGAACTTGAGATTGCACTCCACCTTGCCGCGCCGCAGGTGCGCAGCCAGCTGCTCGCGGATACGCCCCTCCAAGCCGCGCAGCTCCTCGGGCAGGCGCATGCCGATATCGAGAAAGCGGTGATTCACCGTGCGCAACTCCGCGCTGATGACACCCCAGGGGGTGCGCCGCTCCTGGCGCGCGAATGCGGTCATGCTCTTGGTCATATCGATGCCATGTCTTTTTGAGTGATGGGTGATGGGTGATGGGTGATGGGTGATGAGAGTCATTATGACCATTACCCATCACCCATCACTCATCACCCCCCTTAACCCCCTTAAGCCGGGCACTGCACACAGCCTCCGTCCCTCCATAGCTGACACCCGGTCAGTCCAGGATCATACTGTCAGCCCCCCGGCAGTGCAAACCAGCGCAATCCCCGCGCAGCCGGGGTATAATCTGCGGCCCTGAAACAAACCATGAAGGAGCAGCCATGCGCCCCAGCGGTCGTGCCCCAGACGAACTCAGACCTATCCGCCTGACCCGCAACTACACCAAACATGCCGAGGGCTCGGTGCTGGTGGAATTCGGCGACACCAAGGTATTGTGCAATGCCAGCGTGGACAGCAAGGTGCCGCGCTTCCTCAAGGGCAGCGGCCAGGGCTGGGTCACCGCCGAATACGGCATGCTGCCACGTTCCACTGGCCAGCGCATGGACCGCGAGGCGGCGCGCGGCAAACAGGGCGGGCGCACCATGGAGATCCAGCGTCTCATCGGCCGCTCCCTGCGCGCCGCCATCGACCTGGAATCCCTGGGGGAAAACACCATCACCATCGACTGCGACGTGATCCAGGCCGACGGCGGCACCCGCACCGCCTCCATCACCGGCGGCTTCGTGGCCATGCACGACGCCGTGCGGCACCTGCTCAAGCGGGGGCGCATCAAAAGGAACCCCCTGCACGGCCACATCGCCTCGGTGTCGGTGGGCATCTATCAGGGCGTGCCGGTACTGGACCTGGACTATGCCGAGGACTCCACGGCGGAGACCGACATGAACGTGGTCATGAACGACGCCGGCGCCTTCGTGGAAATCCAGGGCACCGCCGAAGGCCATGCCTTCCGCATGGACGAACTGCTGGCCATGATCGAACTGGCCAAGGGCGGCATCGGTGAACTGATCCGGGCACAGGAGGCGGTGCTGGGGGATGGTTGAGTGATGAGAGGAAAGGGGATTCCATCACGCATTACTCTTCACCCTCCCTGGTCTTACAATCATGTTTCCATGTAACACCATCCAATGCCATGACCACTGAACGCGAACGTACCCTAGTCCTGGCCACCGGCAACACCGGCAAGGTGCGGGAGATGGCGGCGCTGCTGGAACCGCTGGCCGTGCGCATCCTGCCCCAGTCAGAATTCGCCGTGCCGGAGGCGCAGGAGACCGGCCTCACCTTCGTGGAGAACGCCATTCTCAAGGCGCGCAACGCCTGCCGCCATACCGGCCTGCCGGCCATCGCCGACGACTCCGGCCTGGCCGTGGACGCCCTGCGGGGCGCGCCGGGCATCTATTCCTCGCGCTATGCCGGCCCCGATGCCGACGACCGCGCCAATGTGGAGAAACTGCTGGCGGATCTGGCCGGCGTGCCTGAGGAGGCGCGCAGCGCCCGCTTCATCTGCCTCATGGTCTACCTGCGCCATGCCGAGGATCCCACGCCCATTCTCTGCCAGGGCAGCTGGGAAGGGCGCATCCTGCATGCCCCGCGGGGCTGCGGCGGCTTCGGCTACGACCCGGTGTTCTACGTCCCCGGCCACGACTGCAGTTCGGCGGAACTGCCCCCCGAGGTCAAGAACCGCCTCAGCCATCGGGGACAGGCGCTGCGGGAGTTGGTGGAACGGCTTCAAGGAGTGATGCGTGATGAGTGATGGGTGATGAGAGGGTAAGGCGTTGCCGCTACCCGGTCCCACGCATCACGCATCACTCATCACCCATTACTCATCACCTGCAAAGAAGCCACCACCGCCTGCCCCAGGGCCAGGCCGCCATCGTTGAGGGGATAGCGTTCGGGGATCAGGACCTGGAGGCCGGCGCGGCACAGAGATTCGTCCACCGACTCCAGCAGCAGGCGATTCTGGAACACGCCGCCGCTCAGCACTACCTGTTCCACACCCGCTTCCCCCGCCAGGTCCAGGGCCGTTACGGCCACGGCCTGCGCCACGGTGTGATGAAAGCGGGCGGCGACCCGGGCCAGCGTCTCTCCTGCCGCCAGGTCCGCCAGCAGGGCCTCCCACAGTGGCGGCCAGCGCAGCCGCCGCAAACCGGTGCCATCGCTGGCGCTTTCCCAGGGATAGGCCTGGCCGGTGCAGGCGGCGAATTCCCGGTCGGCCATGGCCTCCAGTACCATGGCCGCCTGGCCCTCGTAGGCCACCTTCCCGGTATGGATGTCCAGCAGGGCGGCGGCGGCATCGAAGAGGCGCCCGGCGGAGGAGGCAGGGGGACTGTTGAAGCCCCGCTCCAGCATGCGCGCCAGGGTGGCCACGGGCCGTGCTGCCAGCCGCTCCAGGGCCGGCAGGCCGGCGAAGCGCTCGCGCAGCGCCCGCCAGCGGGGGTGCAGGTGGGCATAGGCGTTGCGCCAGGGCTCCAGCACGGCGCGCGCGCCGCCCGGCAGGGGCACGGCCTCGAAGGCAGCGAGGCGGCGAAAGCCGCGGTAGCCGGCGAGCAGGAATTCCCCGCCCCACAGGCTATCGTCTGCGCCGTAGCCCAGGCCATCCAGGACCACCCCCAGCACCCGCGCCTCCGGCCCCAGGCCATGCTCCGCCATGGCCGCGGCGACATGGGCGTGATGATGCTGCACCGTCACCAGGGGAACGCCCGTTTCCTCCGCCAGGGCCTGCCCCAGTTGGGTGGAGAAATAGCGCGGATGGCGGTCCACGACGATGAGCGCGGAGCGGTGGCGGAAAAGAGCACGATAGAGGTCGAGGTTGTGGCGCAACTCCTCGTGGACGGCGGCATCCTCCAGGTCGCCCATGTGCTGGGAGACCACTGCCTGGCCATCCTGCAGGAGACAGAAGGTGTTCTTCAATTCGCCCCCCAGGGCCAGCAGGGGCGGCGCGGCGGCGAAGGCCGCCGGCAAGGCCAGGGCTTCGGGGGCATAACCCCGGGCGCGGCGCAGCATGCGCGGGCGCCCCGCCATGGGCCGCAGCACCGAATCGTCCAGGCGGTTGACGATGTCCCGGTCGTGCAGCAGCCAGTAATCGGTGATGTCCGCCAGCTGGTGGCGCGCCTCCGCGTTGGCTATGCACTGGGGCCGCCCGCTGGCATTGCCAGAGGTGAGCACCACCGGGCGCGCCAAACCAGCCAGCAGCAGATGGTGCAGGGGCGTGTAAGGCAGCATGAAACCCAGGGTGTCCTGCTCTGGCGCTACGGCGGCAGCCAGGCCGTGGTGCGGGCGGGCCGCCAGCACCACCACGGGGGCGGCAGGGCTCTCCAGCACGGCCCCGGCCGCCTCATCCACCACGGCGTAGCGGCGCACCATGGCGAGGTCCCGCCCCATGAGTGCGAAGGGCTTGTGCTCGCGCCCCTTGCGGCGGCGCAGGCGCGCCACCGCGGCCTGATTGCCGGCGTCGCAGGCCAGGTGAATGCCGCCGATGCCCTTGACGGCCAGGATATGGCCGGCGGCCAGCAGGCGGCAGGCATGCTCCAGCGGATCCCCCGGCAGCCGCGCGCCGCGGCCGTCCTCCAGCCACAGGCGCGGCCCGCAACTGGCGCAGGCGATGGGCTGGGCATGGAAACGGCGCTCGCCGGGGTTCTCGTACTCCGCCCGGCACGCAGGGCACATGGCAAAGACCGCCATGCTGGTCTGTTCGCGGTCATAGGGAATGGCGCGCATGATGGACAGGCGCGGGCCGCAGTGGCTGCAGTTGGTGAAGGGGTAACGGTGGCGGCGCGCGGCGGGGTCGCTGATCTCCGCCAGGCAGGCGGGACAGGTGGCGGCATCGGGCGCCACGGCGGTGTGCACCGCGCCCTCGCGGCTGGCGCGGATGAGGAAGCCCGCGGGCGGCGGGCGCGGCGCCAGGGGCTCGCTCTCCAGGGCGTCGATGCGCGCCAGGGGCGGCGCCGCCTCGGGAAGGCGGCGCAGGAAGCTCGCCAGGGCCTGCTCCGTGCCCCAGGCCTCGATGCCCACGCCGTCGCCGTCGTTCCACACCGCGCCGCGCAGGCTGCAGTCCCGCGCCAGGCGCCACACGGCGGGGCGGAAGCCCACCCCCTGCACCATGCCGCGCACGCGGATGGCGAGCCCCTGCAGCCTATCGCAACCGATGACCGTGGCCATGGCCGTCAGAACACTGTGCAAGAAGCGAAGGAAAGCACCATGGACTGCCAGCGGCGCCTCAACAGATTCTCGGCAGCTGCTCAGCCACCAGCCTGTCCACGATGCGCTCGCCGCCGAAGCCGGTGTGCAGGATCACGGTGGCCGCCGGCTGCGCCGCCACCTCGCCGATGATGGCGCTGTGGTGCCCGGCGGGATGGGTGCGCATGGCCTCGAGCACTGCGTCGGCGTCCGCCGCCGGCACCACCGCCACCAGTTTGCCCTCGTTGGCCAGGTAGAGGGGGTCCAGCCCCAGGATCTCGCACATGCCGCGCACCGCGGGGCGCAGCGGAATGGCCTCCTCACGCAGGCGCAGGGCCACCTGGCTGGCGCGGGCAAACTCGTTGAGCACCGTGACCAGGCCGCCGCGGGTGGCGTCGCGCAGGCAGCGCACCCCGGGGCAGGCCTCCAGCATGGCGGCCACCAGGCCATTGAGGGGGGCGCAGTCGGAGACGATGTCGTTCTCCAGGGCCAGTTCGCCGCGGGCGTCGACGATGGCCGCACCGTGGTCGCCCACATGGCCGTTGACGAGGATCAGGTCGCCGGGGCGGGCGCGCCCCGCGCCGATCTCGATGCCCGCCGGGATCACTCCCACCCCGGCGGTGTTGATGAACAACTTGTCGGCGGCGCCGCGCGGCACCACTTTGGTGTCGCCGGTGACAATGCGCACCCCCGCCGCGCTGGCCGCCGCCTGCATGGACTCCACCACCCGCTGCAGGGTGTCCAGCGCCAGGCCTTCCTCGAGGATCATGGCACAGCTGAGATAGAGCGGCCGCGCGCCGCCCACGGCCAGGTCGTTGACCGTGCCGTTCACCGCCAGGCTGCCGATGTCGCCGCCGGGAAAGAACAGGGGGTCCACCACATAGGAGTCGGTGGTGAAGGCGAGGCGGTCACCCTGGCTGCTGAACTCTGCCAGCGGCAGGCGCGCCTGGTCCTCCAAGGCCTGCGCCGTGCCGCCGAAGGTCTTCACGAACAACGCCTCGATGAGTTCGCCCATGGCCTTGCCGCCGCTGCCGTGGGCCAGGGTGATGCGGCTGTCGCGCGGCATGCCGGCCGTGGGCCGCGGGGTGCCGCTCACGCTTCCTCCCTGGCGCTGTCGCACCGCCGCGCCAGCAGTTCGCGCAGGTTGCCGAAGTTGTAATAGGCGGCGCAGGCCCCTTCCGAGGAGACCATGAGCGCCCCCATGGGGGTCTCGGGGGTACAGGCGCCGCCGAAGATCTTGCACTCCCAGGGGCGGATCACTCCCCTCAGCACCTCCCCGCACTGGCAGGGCTGGGGGTCGGCGATGCGCAGACTGGGCAGCGCAAAGCGGCGTTCCGCGTCGAAGCGGGCATAGGCGTCGCGGATGCGCACTCCTGAGCGGTCGATGGCGCCCAGGCCGCGCCACTCGCAGGAGGCGCGCAGCTCGAAGACCTCGGCGATGGCCTCCAGGCCGGGCTGGCTGCCGTCGCGGGTGACCACCCGGGCATACTGGTTCTCCACCTCGCAGCGGCCCTCGGCCAGCTGGCGCAGCAGCATCCACAGGGACTGCAGGATGTCCAGGGGCTCGAAGCCGGTGATGACGATGGGCTTGCGGTAGTGTCCGGCCACGAACTGGAAGGGAGTCTCGCCCACCACCATGCCCACGTGGCCGGGGGCCAGGAAGCCGTCCAGGCGCATGTCGGGCGAGTCCAGAATGCCCTTGATGATGGGCACGGTGGTGATGTGGTTGCAGAACAGGGAAAAGTTCTCGATGCCCTGGCGCGCCGCCTGGAGCACCGTCAACGCCGTAGCGGGCATGGTGGTCTCGAAACCCAGGGCGAAGAACACCACCTGCCGCTCGGGGTTGCGGCGCGCCAGGGCCAGGGCGTCCAGGGGGGAATAGACCATGCGCACATCGGCGCCGTCGGCCCTGGCCTGGAGCAGGCTCTTGCGCGAGCCGGGCACGCGCATGGCATCGCCGAAGGTGGTGAAGATCACCCCGGGACGCTCCGCCAGGGCCACGCCGTCGTCCACCCGCCCCCTGGGCAACACGCACACCGGACAGCCGGGACCGTGAACCAGTTCGATGGTGTCGGGCAGCAGGCGCTCGATGCCGTAGCGGAAGATGGTGTGGGTATGGCCGCCGCAGAACTCCATGAGCTGCAGGGGACGCTGGCGGGTGACGGGGATGCGCGGCAGCAGCGCCTCGATGGCGGCCAGCAGGCGCCGCGCCCTGGCCGGATCGCGGAATTCGTCCACGTATTTCATGAGGCACCTCCCTGGAGGCCGCCGCGTTTCATCCCGCCGCCACCATCAGCCCGCCTGCTCCGCGCCGCCCATGGCCGCCAGTTCCTGTTCCATCTCCCCCAGTTCCGCCAGCAGTTCCAGGGTCTTGCGCGCCTCCTCTTCGTCGATGCGGCTCATGGCGAAGCCCACGTGCACCAGCACCCAGTCCCCCACGCAGGATGCCGGCGGATGGGCCTCGTCGACGATGCAGGCGATGTTGACCTCGCGCCTCACCCCCGCCACGTCCACCTTGGCCAGGCCCATGTCGGCGTCGCTGATGGCCACGATCTGTCCGGGTATGCCCAGGCACATGGCCTCAGCCCCCCTGTTCCGCGGCTGCCGCCAGCAGGGGCCGGCGCGCGGCGCGTATCCAGTCGTACCAGGCCGCCAGGCCGGCGCCGCTGACGGCGGACAACTGCAGCACATGGAGGCGCGGGTTGACGCGTCGCGCATAGTCCAGGCAGCGTGCCACTTCGAAGCTGAGGTGGGGCAGCAGGTCGGTCTTGTTGAGGATCATGAGGTCCGCGGCATGGAACATGTCGGGATACTTGAGGGGCTTGTCCTCGCCCTCGGTGACCGAGAGGATGGCCACCTTGTGGGCCTCGCCGAGATCGAAGGCGGCGGGGCACACCAGGTTGCCCACGTTCTCGATGAACAACACGCTGCCGGGCACAGGGGCGAGGCTCTCCAGTGCATGGCCCACCATGCGGCCGTCCAGGTGGCAACCCTTGCCGGTGTTGATCTGCAGGGCCGGCACGCCGGTGGCGCGGATGCGCTCGGCATCGTGCTCGGTCTGCTGGTCGCCCTCGATCACCGCCAGCGCCAACTCGCCGCGCAGGTCTTCCAAAGTGCGGGTCAGCAGGGTGGTCTTGCCGGAGCCGGGGCTGGACACCAAGTTCAGGGCGAGGATGCCGCGCGCCCGGAACCAGCGCCGGTTGGCCGCCGCGTATTCGTTGTTCTTGCCCAGGATGTCGCGCTCGATCTGTACCATGCGCCCCTGGTCCAGGTCCGGCGCATGGCCATGGGCCGGGCCGCGCCCGTAGTGGTGCAGGCCGGCGCCCGGTTCATGGACGCCAGACGCCCCTTCCGTGCCGCATCCGCATGCCGTACACATCAGTCCACCTCCAGTTCCTTGATTCGCATTTGCTCGCCGCTTATCACCTGCAGCTGATAAGCGCCGCAGCGCGGACAGGGATCGTAGCGCCGGCGCACGGCCACGCTGCCCCTGCACTGCATACACCAGGCTTCGCCCGGCAGTTCGCGGATCTCCAGGCGCGCGCCATCGGCCAGGGTGCCGCGGCTCAGCACTTCGAAGCCGAAGCGCAGGGCCTCGGGCTCCACGGCGGACAGGGCGCCGATCTCCAGGCACACCGACCTCACCTGGCGGTAACCCTGGCTGCGGGCCTGTTCCTCCAATACCTGGAGAATGCCTTCGCAGAGGGACATCTCATGCATGCGGCGTTTCCTTTGTTCGCTTGCGCGGCCGGGCCCAGGGAAGTGGCGGGCTATTTTTCTGCCGCATCGTCTCTTTCCGCGGCATCCTCTTCCTCGAGAATGCCCGTGGCCTCCAGCCACAGGGCATTGACGATGCCGAAGGTGGCCGCGAAGAGAATGCCCAGGATCCAGGTGAAATACCACATCGGTGAATGCTCCGCAGTCAGTAGAGAGTGTGGCTGTTCTCCTCGATCACCCGGCCGGTGACGCGCCCCCAGAGGCGGCGGTAGGCCCACAGGGTGTAGCCGAGGATCAGGGGGACGAACAACAGCGCCGCCGCCAGCATCACCGTCAGAGTGTAGCGGCTGGAGGTGGCATTGAAAATGGTCAGGCTGGCGGCGGCATCCAGGGAGGAGGGTACGATGAAGGGGAACAGGGAAAAGCCACCCGTGCCCAGCACGCCGACGATGGCCAGGGCGCTGCCGGCGAAGGCCAGCCAGGGGCGGCGCGCCACGGCGAGAGCCGCCAGCGCCAGCCCTGCCAGGCCCATCACGGGCAAGGCTGCCAGCAGGGGCCAGCGCTGGTAGTTGTCCAGCCAGGCGCCGGGCACCGCCAGCACCGTGCCCTGCACCACTTGCAGGCCATCGATGACCGTCAGCCACAGGCCGGCGCCCGCGAAGGCCAGGGCCGCCACCAGGGCCGCGCCGCGCGCGGCCCGCACCAGGCGCCGCTGCAGCACGGCATCGGTGCGCAGGGCGGCATAGGCAGCGCCATGGAGCACCAGCAGTGCCAGGCCCAGGACGCCGCTTACGAGGGCGAAGGGATGCAGCAGCTGCAACTGGGAGCCATCGATGAGGGTGCGCCGCAGCCCGTCCACGGTAAAGGGCAGCCCCAGGAACAGGTTGCCGAAGGCCACGCCCATGAGGAAGGCCGGCAGGGCGCTGCCGGCGCAGATGCCCCAGTCCCAGAAGGCACGCCAGCGCGCATCCTCCAGCTTGCTGCGGTAGTCGAAACCCACGGGACGGAAGAACAAGGCGAACAACACCACCATGAGCGGCACGTAGAACAGGGAGAAGGCTGTGCCATAGACTGGCGGCCAGGCGGCGAAAATGGCGCCGGCGGCGAGGATGAACCACACCTGGTTGCCGTCCCAGTGGGGGGCGATGGCATTGATGAGGATGCGCCGCTCGGTGTCGCTGCGCCCCACGAAGGGCAGCAGCGCACCGACGCCCATGTCGAAACCATCGGTGAGGGCGAAGCCCATGAAGAGCACCCCCACCAGCCCCCACCAGATCACCTGCAGCGTGTCGTAGTCCGGCATTTCAGGGCTCCTGCGCCACCAGGCGCTCGAAATGATAGCGGCCGCTGTGCAGGCTGCTGGGCCCGAGGCGGGCATAGCGCAGCATCAGATACATCTCCACCACGAAGAGAAAGGTGTAGAACAGCACGAAGCCGCCGAGGCTGAAATAGAGGTCGCCGGCGCTGAGGCTGGAGACCCCCAGGTAGGTGGGCAGAATCTCGCCGATGCTCCATGGCTGGCGCCCGTATTCCGCCACGATCCAGCCCGCCTCCGCAGCGAGCCAGGGCAGGGGCAGGGAATAGAAGGCCATGCGCAGCAGCCAGCGCCGCCCCAGGAGGCCGCCACGGATATTGGAGAAATAGAAACTCAGGGCGAACACCAGCAGCATCCAAAAGGCGCAGGCCACCATGAGGCGGAACACCCAGAACAGCACCGGCACATCGGGCACGGTGTCCAGGGCCGCCTGGCGGATCTGCGCCTCGTCGGCGTCCACCACGCGCTCCGTGTAACGCTTGAGCAGCAGGGCATAGCCCAGATCGTCCTGGGTGGCGGCGAAGGCCGCACGCTGCTCGGCCGTGGCACTGCCGTCGTGCAGCCTGGGCAGCAGGGCATAGGCCTGAATGCCGCGGCGCACGCGGCGCTCGTTCTCCGCCACCAGTTCCTTGATGCCGATCACCTCCTCGTCGATGGAACGGGTGGCGACGAGTCCCAGTACCCAGGGGATCTTCAGCGCATAGCGGGTCTCCTGGGCCGCGCGGTCCGGCAGGCCGAAGAGGGTGAAGGCGGCGGGCGGTTCCTCGGTCTCCCATTCGGCCTCGATGGCGGCCAGCTTCATCTTCTGCACCTGTCCCGCCTCGTAGCCGCTCTCGTCACCGAGGACGATCACCGACAGCGCCGAGGCCAGGCCGAAGGCGGCGGCGATGGCAAAGGAACGGTGGGCGAAGGCCAGGTCGCGGCCCTTGAGCATGTACCAGGCGCTGATGGCCAGCACGAACATGGCCCCGGTGACATAGCAGGCCGCGGCGGTGTGGATGAACTTGACCTGGGCCACCGGATTGAAAAACAGGTCGGCGAAGCTGCTCAACTCCATGCGCATGGTCTCGACGTTGAACTCGGCCCCCACCGGGTGCTGCATCCAGGCATTGGCCACCAGGATCCACAGCGCCGAGAGGTTGGAACCCAGGGCCACCAGCCAGGTGACCGTCAGATGCTGCACCTTGGAGAGGCGCTCCCAGCCGAAGAAGAACAGGCCGATGAAGGTGGACTCCAGGAAGAAGGCCATCATGCCCTCCAGAGCCAGGGGCACACCGAAGATGTCCCCCACGTAGTGGGAATAATAGGCCCAGTTGGTGCCGAACTGGAATTCCATGGTGATGCCCGTGGCCACGCCCATGGCAAAGTTGATGCCGAACAATTTGCCCCAGAAGCGCACCATGTCCTGGTAGACCTGCTTGCCGGTCATCACATAGACCGACTCCATGATGGCCAGCAGCACCGCCAGACCGAGGGTGAGGGGCACGAACAGAAAGTGATAGAGCGCCGTCACCGCAAACTGGAGGCGCGACAATTCGACAAGGTGGTCCATGGCAGTCACACTCTCATGTCACAGCGGCCCAATTACTGCCCTCCCCCGGCACCGAGCAGGGCAGCCGTCACCTGAGCCGCCACCTCCCCTTCCGCTGGGGCATCGCTGAAGAACAACCACCAGAGAAGCAGCAGGGCACAGAATTTGACGGTCAGCACCATGATCAACTTCCGCCTCAGGTGAGGCGCATGGCTGGGCGCGTCGTCCATGCCACTGGTCCGCAAAGGACCGCTCTCATACTCCATCGCCATGAACCTCCCATCTTTCCGCATCCGCAGCGCATGCTCAGGGAACACCATAAACCACATGCCCGGCCCCTGCCAAGGACAACAGCAGGGGCCGCCAGCTTCGTCACAAACCCATTGCCGCAGCCAGGGATTGGCAATACCGTTGCAACGCGCTAAGGTAAGGTCATGAAACCAGAAGGACGGGCCGCTCGGCTTTGCGGGCCGCCGCCCCCGTGGCAGTTCATTTGATTTGCCATTACCGTTTACCGTAAGGAGTTTTTCCATGAAACCGATCACCTTTGCCAGCCTGGTCTTTGCCCTGCTGTTCGCCGCCGGCGGCGCCTTCGCCTGCAGCGCCATGGGCCCCAACACCCACGTGGGCCAGATCATCAGCCTGGACAAGGCCGCCGGCACCCTCACCATCCAGGATGCCGAGACCCGCAAACCCATCACCTTCGTCCTCAAGGACCAGCTGCTGCTCAAGGCGGCCAGCGCCCGCGGACAGGTGATCATCCACTACAGCGGTGAGGAAGGCGGCCAACTCATCGCCACCGACATCCAGTAGCCATGCCCCTTGCCGGCAGCGTGGCGCCGCAGTTCAGCGCCCTGCCCCCCTTGTCGCTCTACGTGCACATCCCGTGGTGTGTGCGCAAATGCCCCTATTGCGACTTCAATTCCCACGAACAGGGGGACGCGCCCCTGCCGGAGCGCGCCTATATCACGGCCCTGCTGCGCGACCTGGAGCAGGACCTGCCGAGCGTCTGGGGCCGCGCCGTCGGCAGCATCTTCTTCGGCGGCGGCACGCCTAGCCTGCTGTCGCCGCTGGTGGTGAACGAACTGCTGTCGGGCCTGCGGGCGCGCCTGCCACTGCTGCCCGATACCGAAATCACCCTGGAGGCCAACCCTGGGACCGTGGATGGGGAGCGGCTGACGGCGCTGCGTGAGGCCGGCATCAACCGCATCTCCCTGGGGGTGCAGAGCTTCGACGATGCCATGCTGACGCGTCTGGGACGCATCCACGACGGCCGCGAGGCCTGTGCCGCCATTGCCGCCATCCAGGAGGCCGGCTTCGACAACTGGAACCTGGACCTCATGTACGGCCTGCCGGGACAGGACCCGGGCGGCGCCCTGGCGGACCTGGAGACGGCCCTGGCCTGGCAGCCGCCGCACCTCTCCCACTACCAGCTCACCATCGAGCCCAACACCCTGTTTCACCGCCAGCCGCCGTCCCTGCCGGCGGACGACAGCATCTGGGAGATGCATGAACAGTGCCGCCAGCGGCTGCAGGAGGCGGGCTATGAACACTACGAAACCTCCGCCTACGCACGCCCCGGCCGGCGCTGCCGCCACAATCTCAACTACTGGCAGTTCGGCGACTACCTGGGCATCGGCGCCGGCGCCCACGCCAAGATCAGCGATGCCGCACGCAACGATGTGCAGCGCAGCTGGAAACCGCGCCACCCTCGCCACTACCTGGAGCATGCCGGCACAGCAAGGGGCATCGGCGGCAGCCAGATCCTGGAACCAGCGGACCTGACCCTGGAGTTCATGATGAACACCCTGCGCCTCACCTCAGGCGTGCCGCGCGCCCTGTTCCAGGCCCACACCGGCCTGCCCCCCACCCTGGCCGCCCCGGCGGTGGCCAGCGCGGTGCGCCGCGGCCTGCTCGAGGACGACCCCACCCGCTACCAGCCCACGGAACTGGGCAGACGCTTTCTCAATGAGTTGTTGGAACTGTTCCTGGAAGAGGAAAACAGGGCAGCGGGAAACCAACGGCATATTCCCTTAGTCCCCGTCTAACAGGCTGTTGGACTTGGTGGATTACGCTGCCGGCCACCATAAGATTCGCTTATTCGTGAGGTGTAAGGAGTGAGGGGTGAGGGGTGA
>CAYRLE010000054.1:0-16572 GCA_964425105.1 uncultured Gammaproteobacteria bacterium
CAGGAAGCATGGCAATTTGTTTAGGCTGTGCTCGTTGCCTACTGCCGGTTGATCCTGTCACTCTTTGCAAAACCTGCTCTTGCATATTTTCAGAACGCATCAACAGATAGAGCCAATTGCGCCAAAGAGTAGCCTTGGGAATAAACTGCATAAACTCCGTCGAACAAATAGCAAACTCCGCCCCGACATTTGGCAGCCAAATCCGCGGAGTTATTGGGTTTAGCTTTGAAACAAGAACTGCATCTCTATCAACCAAATATTTATTACTTTTAATATTCTCTCCCTTTTCAAGGACAGGCACTTTCCCCTCATCATATGCAGGAATACTATAGTACTCGAATATTCTCTCTGGAAATTGTTGTGGCTTTATATTCTTTGTGCACAAATGTGCCACATCTTTTAACTTCCCGACCATCCACCCCTCCGGCACCAGGCCAATCTCGGATTCCACCAGCCGGTCGGGGAAGAGGCTGGCAAGGTGGCGCAAGTAGTCGGCATCGGGTTTCGGGCCACCGGCGGTGTGCACAGTCTTGAATGCGGGAGCAATGGCCTCCATGGCCGCGCGCTGCACTTCCTCATCGGAGGCGCCGCGTTCACGGGCGGCCTGCTTGGCGCGCGCGGGGTCGAAGTCCACAAACCAGGACTTGAAGATGGCGCGGGCGATAGCCTCCAGGATTTCATTTTGGCGGCGGTTGAGTTCGATTTTGTCGTCGAGGGTACCGAGGATGTGGGCGATCCTATGACGCTCAGGCAAATCCGGTAAAACAATTGGCAATTGCGCTACGTCTCGTAGATTCAGAGTCGATTGAACTGTTGTATTCAAGCGGCTCTGAATCAAGTCCCGTACTTCAGGCGCATGTAGCGCCAATTTCACCCAAAACGCTCCGACATCTTTCTTGACAGGGATAACAGCAACTGCACGCGCTACATTCCACCCCATAAGTTCCTTTGGGGCAATAGCAGCCTCACCCACCGTGCCGACAAGTGTCAACAGCAATTCACCACCGCGCAGCCGTGTTCTCTCGTAGTTTGCTTCAATTTCAGGAGCCACCTTAAGTGGCTGCTCAACATTAACCCGACCACCCCGTATATCCTTAACTCGAATAATGGGCACCCCATCATTAATATTTGGTCCCGGCTGCACAATCCCATATGAGATGCTACGCCCCTTCTCAAGAAGTGAAGATAATGGAAGTTTAGGCCACTCAGACCCCATACCCCAACCTCCCCAGACTCTTGCGGATCTCATCCTCCAACCGCTGCCCTTCCTCGAACTGCTCAGCAAGCTGCCGGGTCAGGCGCTGCATCTTTTCCTCGAAGGGTTCGCCGTCTTCCTCCTGCGGGGCCGCGCCCACGTAGCGGCCAGGGGTGAGCACGTAGTCGTGCTTGCGGATTTCCTCCAGGGTGACGGATTTGCAGTAGCCCGGCTCATCCTGGTAGAGCCTTTCCGGGTTGGGATCAATGGTTGCGGCAAGGCCGCTTTCCTCGTCCGCGACATTACCGCAGGCCATCTGCCAGGCGTGATAGGTGTCGGTGATCTTGCGGATGTCCTCTTCACTGAAGTCGCGCAGTACGCGGTCCTTCATGTAGCCGATTTGCCGGGCGTCGATGAACAGCACTTCGCCGCGCCGGTCGCGAAAGGCGCTGCCCTCGTCCAGGCGCTCTTTCTTGTTGCGGGTCAGGAACCAGATACAGGCAGGGATCTGGGTGTTGGTGAAGAGCTGCCCCGGCAGGGCCACCATGCATTCCACCAGGTCGGCCTCCACGATGGCCTTGCGGATTGCGCCTTCATGGTTGGTGTTGGAGCTCATGGAGCCGTTGGCCAACAGCAGGGCCATGCGGCCACGGGGTGCCAGGTGGTGGATCATGTGCTGCATCCAGGCGAAGTTGGCGTTGTTCTTCGGCGGGATGCCGTAGCGCCAGCGCGGGTCGTCGTCGCGCACGCCGTCCTTCCAGTCTTTCATGTTAAAGGGCGGGTTGGCCATGACGAAATCGGCGCGCAGGTCCGGGTGCTGGTCGCGGGTGAAGGTGTTGGCGGGCTCGCGGCCCAGGTCGAAGTCCATGCCGCGGATGGCCAGGTTCATGGCCGCCAGGCGCCAAGTGGTGGGATTGGATTCCTGGCCGTAGACGGCAAGCTGGCCCAGGCGGCCGCCGTGCTCCTCGACGAACTTTTCGCTCTGCACGAAGAAGCCGCCGGAGCCGCAGGCCGGGTCGTACACCCGGCCCGCGAAGGGCTGCAGCATCTCGACGATGAGGGTGACGATGGACTTGGGGGTGTAATACTGGCCGCCCTTCTTGCCCTCGGCGATGGCGAACTGGCCGAGGAAGTATTCATAGACATGACCGAGGATATCCTTGGCCTTCAGCGTCTCGTGGTGGAAGGGGATCTCGCTGATGAGGTCGATGAGGCCGGGCAACACGTCGTCGATGTTCTTGCGGGCGTAGTCCTTCTCCAGCACGCCCTTGAGGCGCGGGTTCTCCCGCTCCACTGCATCCAGGGCATCATCGATGAGACGGCCGATGCCCTTGAAGAGGTATTCGCTGGTCTTGCCGTTCCGCACCCGGAGCTTAGTGCCCACGGCCACCTTGGCGTTCTGCTTGAGGAAGTCCCAGCGCGCCAGGGGCGGCACCCAGAAGACATTCCGCTCGGTGTAGTAATCGCGCTCCTCCAGTTCCTCGTCCACGAGGGCTTCGGCATCCTCGCCCAGGTAGTAGTCGTGTGCCGGATCGCGGAAGGCCGCCTCCAGTTCCTGGCGGCGCTCCACGAAGGCATCGGAGACATATTTGAGGAAGATGAGCCCGAGGACCACATGCTTGTAGACAGCGGCATCCAGGGAGTGGCGCAGCTTGTCGGCACTGGCCCAGAGTTTCTTGTCGAGATCGCTCAGGAAGCGGGGTTCGGTGCTTTTCATAGGGTAGCTTCTCCATCATCCCTGGCGCCGGCCTTTTCATGTCTCAAGCCGGCATTGTTGTTCTTTTCACTGCGCATCAGTATAGCCTGCGCGGGCCGCTGACGCGGCAGGAGTTGGACTTTGTATAGCGTATCACGTGATGGATAGCGGAAAGCAGGCAATAAAAAGCCGGCTGTCCGCCGGCTTCTCATGAGGGCACTGTATGGTGGCTATGGGTGGACTCGAACCACCGACACCGGCATTATGAATGCCGTGCTCTAACCGACTGAGCTACATAGCCATGAATCAGAGGGAAGAGGAAAGATAAAAGAGAAAGGCAAAATATGCAAGTGGCTTTTCCCCATTCTTTTCGCTCTTATCTTTCCCCTTTGCCCTGCCTTTATACATTGAAGCGGAAATGGATCACGTCGCCGTCCTGGACGACGTAGTCCTTGCCTTCGAGGCGCCACTTGCCCGCCTCCTTGGCGCCCTGCTCGCCGCCGCAGGCGATGAAGTCCTCATAGGCGATGACCTCGGCGCGGATGAAGCCCTTCTCGAAGTCGCCGTGGATCACCCCGGCCGCCTGGGGTGCGGTGGCGCCGACGGGGATGGTCCAGGCCCGCACCTCCTTGACGCCGGCGGTGAAATAGGTCTGCAGGCCCAGCAGCCGGTAACCGGCGCGGATCACGCGGTCCAGGCCGGGCTCCTCCAGCCCGAGGTCGGCGAGAAACTCGCCTTTCTCCTCCGCCGAGAGTTCCGCGATTTCGGCCTCGATGGCGGCGCATACGGGCACCACGGGAGCGCCCTCAGCCTGCGCGCGCTCCCTGACCTGTTCCAGGAAGGGATTGTTAGTGAAGCCGTCCTCCGCCACGTTGGCGATGTACATCACCGGCTTGCTGGTGAGCAGGTGCAGGTCGCGCAGTGCCTCCAGCTGCTCGGGGCTCAGGCCCATGGCGCGCAGCGGCACGCCCTCGTCGAGGCGCGCGGAAATCTGTTCCAGCAGGGTCTTGCGCGCCAGGGCCTCCTTGTCACCGCTCTTGGACTGCTTGGCAGCGCGCTGCAGGTTGCGCTCCACCGTTTCCAGGTCGGCCAGCACCAGTTCGGTATCGATGATATCGATGTCGCGCAGGGGGTCCACGCCGCCGGCCACATGGGTAATGTCGTCGTCTTCGAAGCAGCGCACCACGTGGGCGATGGCCTGGGTCTCGCGGATATGGGCAAGAAACTTGTTGCCCAGCCCTTCGCCCTTGGAGGCACCGGCCACCAGTCCGGCGATGTCCACGAATTCCATGGTGGTGGGCAGCACCCGCTGCGGCTCGACGATGGCCGCCAGCCGTTCCAGGCGCGGGTCGGGCATGGGCACCACCCCCACGTTGGGCTCGATGGTGCAAAAGGGATAGTTGGCCGACTCGATCCCCGCCTGGGTGAGGGCATTGAAGAGCGTGGACTTGCCCACATTGGGCAAACCGACGATACCGCATTTGAAACCCATATTCTGTCTTTTCCTGCTCGCTTATGTTCGGGTGCTATGAAGAATGTGCATGGCCTTTTCCTGCTCGCCCCGCACCACCAGAGGCAGCACCGCCAGGGCCTCGGCGATGGCGTCCTCGATGAGGGTCCGTTCCGCCACGGCAGGGGGATGGAGCACATAGTCCACCACCTCGTCGCGCGCGCCGGGGTGGCCGACGCCCAGGCGCAGACGCCAGAAGCCGTTGTCCCCCAGGGCCTTGATGATATCCCGCAGGCCGTTGTGGCCGCCGTGGCCACCGCCACGCTTGAGGCGCACCACGCCGGGCGGCAGATCGATCTCGTCGTGGACCACCAGCACGCGCGGCGCCGGGATCTTGTAATAACGGGTCAGCGCCGCCAGCGCCTGGCCGCTGCGGTTCATGAAGGTGGTGGGCTTGAACAGATAACAATTCTGGCCGTCGATCTGCGCCCGGCTCAGGAGCCCGAAGAAGCGGCCTTCCACGCTGAAGCGGCTGCCCAGCGACTCGGCCAGCGCGTCCAGCAACCAGAAGCCGGCGTTGTGCCGGGTCTGTTCGTAGCGGCTGCCGGGATTGCCCAGGCCGACGATGAGCTCGATGGGCTCGGACACGGCAGGCAACTCCCGGCAACGCTATGTCGGCCTCAGGCCTCGCCGCTTTCGCCTTCGCCGGCCTCGCCTGCTGCCTCTGCCTCGCCCGCCTCGACGGCCTCGGCGGCGCCACGTGGCAGATGGACGGACACCACCGGCAGGTCATGCTCGGGTCCGTGGCTCAGTTCCACCAGTTCCACGCCCTCGGGCAGGGGAATGTCGGAAAGATGCAGGGACTCGTTGACCTGCAGTGCGGAGACATCCACCTCGATGTATTCCGGCAGGTTGCGCGGCAGGCAGGTGATCTCCACCTCGGAGACGAGATGGGAGACGACGCCGCCCGCCTGCTTGACGCCGGGGGCGATATCCTCGCCGATGAAGTGCAGGGGCACCTGCATGCGCAGTTTTTCCGCCTCGTTGATGCGCTGCAGGTCCAGGTGCAGCACGCCGGGCTTATAGGGATGGCGCTGCAGGTCCTTGAGCACTGCCTTCACTTCCTTGCCATCCACCTTGACACTCAGGATATGGGAATAGAAGGCCTCATGTTCAAGCTTGTGCATCACGGCATCGTGATCCAGCAGCAAGGGCAAGGGGTCATCGCTGCCGCCATAGAGGATGGCGGGCAGCTTGCCGCTACGACGCAGGCGGCGGCTCGCACCCTTCCCCAGATCGTTGCGTACCTCGGCATTCAGTTCAAAGCTGACTTTCATTTTCTTTCTCCACTAGAGAGTAACAAACAAGATGGGCCCGCCCCGCGACCAAGGCAGGTCCCGCTTAAGGTGAGGTGTGAGGGGTAAGGTGAACAAACCCCATTTGCACCTCACGCCTCACAGCTCACTATCAATCCATATAGATGGAACTGACCGACTCCTCGGCGCTGATGCGGCGCATGGTCTCCGCCAGCATGTCGGCGATGCTCAACTGGCGAATGCAGCCGCACTGCCCAGCCTCGGGGCGCAGGGGAATAGTGTCGGTGACCACCAATTCATCGAGGCGCGAAGCATCGATGCGTTCGATGGCCGAACCCGACAATACCGGATGGGTGCAATAGGCCACCACCCGCGCGGCGCCCTCCTCCTTCAGGACCCGCGCCGCCTCGCACAGGGTGCCTGCGGTGTCCACCATGTCGTCCAGCAGGATGCAGGTGCGGTCCTTCACATCGCCGATGATGTTCATCACCTTGGCCTCATTGGGTCCCGGACGGCGCTTGTCGACGATGGCCAACTCGGCGCCGTCCAGCTGCTTGGCCATGGCCCGCGCCCGCACCACACCGCCCACGTCCGGCGAGACCACGATCATGTCGGGGTACTTCTGGCGCCAGATGTCGGTGAGCAGCACCGGCGAGGCATAGACGTTGTCCACCGGAATATCGAAGAAGCCCTGGATCTGATCGGCATGCAGGTCCACGGTCAGCACCCGGTTGGCGCCCACGATGGTGATCATGTCGGCCACCACGCGGGCGCTGATGGGCACCCGCGCCGAGCGCGGCCGGCGGTCCTGGCGCGAGTAGCCGAAATAGGGAATCACCGCGGTGATCCGGTAGGCGGAGGAACGGCGGATGGCATCGATCATCACCAGCAGTTCCATCAGATTGTCATTGGTGGGCGCACAGGTGGGCTGCATGATGAAGACGTCCCGGCCGCGGACGTTCTCCATGATCTCCACGGCCACTTCGCCGTCGCTGAAGCGCCCCACATTGGCCTTGCCCATGGGCAGGTTGAGGCGCGCCACCACGTCCCGGGCCAGCTGGGGATGGGCGTTGCCGGAAAACACCATCATCTTGCTGTCGGAACCCGTGAAGTCCTTGGAATTTGCGTAGTTCAACGCGCCCCCTCCTCTGCCCGCTGCATGGCACACACCGCAAGCACCTCAGGCCCCGCAAAATTGGCTGGGGTGCCAGGATTCGAACCTGGGTATGCGGGAATCAAAATCCCGTGCCTTACCACTTGGCGACACCCCAATAACTTTTCTGATCTCACCACACCCCCGAACACCCGGACTTCCCTAGGGCCTGTTAACACTGTTGCAATAGGCTCTGCTGGGCCTCTTTTTTCGTCCAGCAAGGCAGAATGAGCGACGTGTAGTGACTCTACATGAGCGAATGATAACGCCGCTGGGCGGGAAAAGAGGCCCAGCCCTTCGGGTTGCGCCTGAAAAAGCGCCACTCTGCGTTGCTCGTCGTTCATTTGGCGTCACCAAACCTCTCTCCTCGCGCCTTGATTGGCGCTTTTTCAGGTGCAACAGTGCCTATTGCAACAGTGTTAACAGGCCCTATATTATCGTTTAATCATTCAGCAGCAAGGGCGAACGATTCATGCCCCGGGCGACGAAGCCCTGCCATTGTTCCGGCACCTGGCTATACACGCTGCGGGCCTGCTGCTCATCCGCAAAGGCGGCGAAGACGCAGGCGCCAGTGCCGCTCAGCCTGGCCGGGGCATGCCGCCCCAGCCAGTCCAGGGCCTGCGCCACCGCCGGGTAGCGCCGCCGCACCACGGCCTCGAACACATTACCACCCCGCCCCGAAAGAAAGCCGTCTATTGTGAGCACTTGACAATCCCGTGTCAATTCCGGGACTTGAAAAATCTCAGCGGTGGGGACACTGCAGCCAGGCGCAATGACCACATACCAGGGTTCGGCCAGCACCAGCGGCTGAAGCTGCTCACCGACCCCCTCCGCCCAGGCCGCCTCGCCGTGGACGAAAACAGGCACATCCGCGCCCAGTTGCAAGGCCAGGGCCAGCAACTCTTGCCGGGGCAACTCCAAGCGCCAGAGCCGGTTGAGGGCATGCAGCGTAGTAGCAGCATTGGAACTGCCACCGCCCAGACCGCCACCCATGGGGAGGCGCTTGTCTACCCGGATGTCCGCCCCCAGGCTGCAACCGGCAGCATCCTGGAGCAGGCGCGCGGCACGCACCGTGAGATCGTCCTCCGGCGCCACCCCCGGCAACTCGCTGAGACGCCGGATGCGGCTGTCCCTGCGCACTGCGAAGTACAAGTAGTCGCAGAGGTCGATGAACTGAAAAGCCGTCTGCAGCAGATGATAGCCGTCGGCGCGGCGCCCGACGATATGGAGAAACAGGTTCAGCTTGGCCGGCGCCGGCCAGGGTCCGTCCATCACCCCCGCCCCCCTATGTCCCAGCGGTCCACCACCAGGCGCAGACGCAGATCATCGTGCGTGAGAATCACCTGGCCCGGCAGATCCCTGCCGGCCGTGTTGCGGTACCGGCGATAACCGATGGTCCAGCCCTGCTGCACCAGGGCCAGCAAGCGCCCTTCGCCGTCCAGGGTGCGTTGCGCCACGGCGCCCGGTGCAGGCAACCCCAGCACCCAGTGGCGCAGTCCGGCCACCGGCAGCGACCAGCCCAACTGTGCCTGCAGCAGGCCGGCCGCATCCCGGGCCTGGTAGCGCCGTCCGCGGGACAGGCGCAGTTCCACGCCAGTGGGCCCGCCGCTGAGTTGCGCCAGGCGCTGACCGAAGACCGACAGCACATCGACCTCGAAGCGCTCACGGCGCTGGCGCCATACCAGGCGGGCCTGCCAGGAATCCTGTGCCGTGCGCACGGCGATGCGCCCCTGCAGATCCCAGTTCTCCATGGCCGCGAGGGAGGCCCGGTGCCGCGACCAGGCAAGCCGCGCGGCAGCATCCTCGCCTGTGGGCGACACTGTGGCGCAGGCGCTCAGTAAGGCGGCCAGCAGCAGCAACAGGAGCCTCCGCGGTTGAAACAAGAGGCGGGATTTCTGCGTAATAAGTGATGGGGAATGTGTCATGAGTGATGCGTGAGGGGAAGAACAAAGTCATTGTCATCGTTCATTACTCATTACCCATCACTCATCACCTGCATGGGGAATTGCGGCCTACGTGTCAACCCATTGACCATTTATTTCAGGAAACAATGCCCATCCTTTTCAATGGCTGAAACGTTTGATGACATCCAGCAGGATTTTATTGCCGGAGAACTGTTCCAGCGCCTGGTTCCAGACCTCCAGCGCCTCCTTGTGCCTGCCGGAGACCCATAGCACTTCACCGAGATGGGCCGCCACTTCATCGTCCATTTTCAACTTCAGGGAACGGCGCAGATATTTGATGGCCTCTTCGTAATTTCCCATGCGGTACAGTACCCAGCCCATGCTGTCGAGGATGGCGTTGTTGTCAGGCCGCAGTGCCAGGGCCCGCTTGATGTAGCCATAGGCCTCTTCATAACGGTTGGTGCGATCCGCCAGGGTATAACCCAGGGCATTGAGGGCATCCACGTTGTCGGGGTCCTGCTCCAGGATACGGCGCAGATCGCGCTCCATCAGGTCCAGGCGGCCCAGGCGTTCCGCCATCATGGCGCGGGCATAACGCAGGCCGATATCGGAGGGAAATTCCTCCAGCCCCTGGCTATAGAGGGTCAGGGCCTCTTCGTTGCGCCCTGCATCGCGCAGGATCTCCCCTTCCACCAGATAGATGCGCTGGCCATGTGCGGGCACCTCTGCGCGCAGCACCTGGAGCTGCTGGCGGGCCGCTTCCAGCTCACCCTCGCCGGCCAGCAGCGCTGCCATGCGCAGGCCAGCCTCCAGATAGTTGGGACCGCGGGTCACCGCCGAATAGTAGTCGATGGCTGCCCGGGCGTCGCCGCGATGCTCCGCAATCCAGCCGAGATAGAAATTGACGTCATCAAAGCGCTCACCCCGGCGGCGGATGGATTCCAACTCCCGGGCCGCCTCGTTGTAGCGCTCGAGTTGCAGTAGCAACAAGCCTATGGTGTATTTCAATTCGCTGTTTTCCGGAGACAGCGTGGCGAGATATCGATACTGGGCCAGAGCATCGTCATAGCGCTTCTCGTCCATGAGCAGTCGGGCATAGGCGAGGTGCAGGCGGACGTCGTCGCGCTGCGCCTCCACAGCCCCCGCCAGCAGTTCGCGCGCCTCATCCTTCTTGCCTTGCAGTTGCAGGATGCGCGTCTTGAGCAACAGGGCATCGGTCCACTCCGGCCGGATCTGCAGGGCCTTGTCGATGGCTGCCAGCGCCTCCGGCAGATCGCCGCTGCGCAGGACAAGGTGACCGTAGGCCAGCAGAACATCGGGGTTGTCGCCGCGCGCCTCCAGTACGTGTTTCATTACCGCGATGGCGGCCTGGACATCCTGCTCGCGGCTCAACAGACTGGCCAGGAGGCGCAGGCCGTTTTCCGTGCCCTCGGTCATGTTCAACAAGGCATCGATATGGGGCAATGCCGCATCGGGCTGGCCATTGCGTATATAGGCGGCGATGATGGCCTGACGCGCCTCGGTGCTGGCGCCGTCCAACTCCACCCAGAGGCGGGCCGCCTTCAGGGCCTGGGCGTTGTTGCGGCTGTAGATGGCCACCCGCGCCGCCATCCCCGCCATGCGCGGGTCGCCGGTGGTCTGCGCCAGATGCAGATAATTGTCGATGGCCACATCGTACTGCTTGCGCTGCACGGCGAGATCCGCAACCAGCAGTTCATAGAGCACCTCGGCGCTGAGCTCGACGGCAGGCAGATTGGCTTCCTCACGGGCCTGGGACACGGCCGCAACGGGCTGCGGCGGCCGTTTATCGGGCGCACTGGCGCAGGCACCGAGAAACAGGGGGAGGACCAAAAAGGGAAAAAATGCTCGAATACTGCTCATGGAAACACTACCTTATCACAATTGTGCGAGAAATAGCCCATATTCATATACAATAATAGTCTCGGCAGGATCCGGCTTTCATCTGAATCCGGGAGGCATGCAGCGTAAGGCGTGCGGCGAAGCCGTTCAAGTACCTACTGGCAGAGCTTTTCTTCGCGCCCCACGCCGCACGCGGTTTGGCTGCTTTGGAAAACGGGGGCCAACTGGCCGCGGATTCAAGTTTTAGCAAAAAATTGATTATAATTAAAATAGTTACAGGCAAATATGGGGGGCATCGCCCCCGCCATCTCCTGATATGATGTTGCTCGCGATCGGTCTCAACCACAAAACGGCACCCGTTCAAATCCGCGAACGGGTGGCCTTCTCGCCTGAGCGCCTGCCGGAGGTGCTGCGCCATCTCACGGCGGAGCAGGCGGTGAGCGAGGCGGCCATCCTCTCCACCTGTAACCGCACCGAGTTGCTGTGCAACGTGGATAGCGGCGACAGTGCCGTCATCATCGACTGGTTCCGCAGGTACCATAATTTGCGGCCGGAAGAGTTGGAACCTTATCTCTACACCCATCCGGAGATGCATGCCGTACGTCACCTGCTGCGGGTGGCCAGTGGCCTGGACTCGATGATCCTGGGCGAACCCCAGATCCTGGGCCAACTCAAGGACGCCTATATCGCCGCGCGCCAGGCCGGGACCCTGGGGAAACTGCTCAACCGCCTCTTCGAGCACACCTTCGCCGTGGCCAAGCAGGTGCGCACCGATACCGCCATCGGCGCCAGCCCGGTCTCGGTGGCCTTTGCCGCCATCAGCCTGGCACGCCAGATCTTCACCTCCCTCGCCGACCACACTGCCCTGCTGATCGGCGCCGGCGACACCATCGAGTTGGCCGCGCGCCACCTCAAGGAGAACGGCATCGGGCGCATCATCATTGCCAACCGCACCCTGGCCCGCGCCGAGACCCTGGTCAACGAGGTCCAGGGCATGGCCATCACCCTGGCGGAAATCCCCAGCTACCTGCCCCAGGCGGACATCGTCATCTCCTCCACCGCCAGCCAGTTGCCCATCCTGGGCAAGGGCGCCGTGGAGCGGGCCATCAAGATCCGCAGGCACCAGCCCATCCTCATGGTGGACATCGCCGTGCCCCGCGACATCGAGCCCGAAGTGGGGGAACTGAACGATGTCTACCTCTACACCGTGGACGACTTGCACGAGATCATCGACGAGGGCCTGAAATCACGCCAGGAGGCGGCCCAGCAGGCGGAGGAGATCATCGACACCCAGGTGACCCACTTCATGGGCTGGCTGCGCTCCCTGGATGCGGTGGCCACCATCCGCAGCTATCGGGAGAAGGTGGAACAGATTCGCGATGAGGAACTGGCCAGGACGCGGCGCCTGTTGCTGGCGGGGCATAACCCAGACGAAATACTCCAGTGTCTGGCCCACAGCCTGAGCAACAAACTGGCCCATGCCCCCAGCGTGCAGATGCGCCGCGCCGGCTTCGAGGGCCGCGAGGAACTGCTGCGCGCCGCCCGGGAACTGCTGGACATCAAGCTCAACAGCGACGACTGACCACCCCGCCGACTGCGTGAAACAATCCATTCTCAACAAACTCGCCACCCTTGTGGAGCGGCACCAGGAGCTGGAGGCCCTGCTGGCGGATGCCGAAGTCATCACCGACCAGAAGAAATTCCGGGAACTGTCCCGGGAATACGCCCAGCTCACCCCCATCGTGGAAACTTTCCAGGCATATCGCGACACCCTGGCGGACATCGCCGCCGCCGAGGAAATGTGCCAGGACAGCGACCCCGAGGTGCGCACCATGGCGGAGGAGGAATTGCAGGCGGCGCAGGAAAGACGAGCCGAACTGGAACGGCGTCTCCAGCTGCTGCTGTTGCCCAGCGACCCCCGGGACGACGCCAACATTTTCCTGGAGATCCGTGCCGGCACCGGCGGCGACGAGGCGGCGCTGTTCGCCGGCGACCTGTTCCGCATGTACAGCCAGTATGCCGCCCGCCGCGGCTGGCAAACCGAGGTCATCAGCGCCAGCGAGGGGGAGCATGGCGGCTACAAGGAGATCATCCTGCGCATCATCGGCCACGGCGCCTATTCGCGCCTCAAGTTCGAATCCGGCGTGCACCGTGTTCAACGAGTACCGGAAACCGAGTCCCAGGGTCGCATCCACACCTCCGCCTGCACCGTAGCGGTACTCCCCGAGACCGAGGAAATCGAGGAGATCGACATCAACCCCGCAGATCTCAAGATCGATACCTATCGCGCCTCCGGCGCCGGCGGCCAGCATGTCAACAAGACCGACTCGGCCATCCGCATCACCCACTTGCCCAGCGGCATCGTGGTGGAGTGCCAGGACGAACGCTCCCAGCACAAGAACCGCGCCCGCGCCCTGTCCCTGCTGAAGGCCCGCCTCCTGGCCCAGGCCCAGGAGGCCCAGCTCAGTGAGCAGGCCCAGAGCCGCAGGCTGCAGGTGGGCAGCGGCGACCGCTCGGAGCGCATCCGCACCTACAATTTCCCCCAGGGCAGGCTCAGCGACCACCGCATCAACCTCACCCTCTACAAGCTGGAAGAGATCCTGGCGGGCGACCTGGACCAGGTGATCGAGCCGCTGATCCATGAACATCAGGCCGAGCAGCTGGCCGCCATGGGGGCATGAGCCATATGGTACGACGCCCCGCGCCGCTTGCCGCCGGCCAGCGGCCGACCACCATCGCCGAGTTGCTGAACAGGGGCGCGGCGCGCCTCGGCGGGCACAGCGACAGCGCGCGCCTGGATGCGGAGGTCCTCCTCGCCTTTCTGCTGGACAAACCGCGCAGCTTTCTCCTCGCCTGGCCGCAACAGCGCGTCGCCGAGGCGCTCATTGCAGACTACGAGGCGCTCATCGCACGCCGCGCCGGCGGCGAACCGGTAGCCTATCTCACGGGGCGCAAGGAATTCTGGTCCCTGACACTGCGGGTGAACCGCCATACCCTCATCCCGCGCCCGGAGACCGAACTTCTGGTGGAACAGGCCCTGACACTGCTGCCCGCCGGAAAAAGCTGCCAGATCGCCGATCTGGGCACGGGATCGGGCGCCATCGCCCTGGCCCTGGCCCGGGAACGCCGCCACTGGCAAATCGTAGCCTGCGAGCGCTGCCCCGAGGCCCTGTCCACGGCGCACGCCAACGCCCGCGAGCAGGGACTGGACAATGTGGAATTCCGGCGCTCCGACTGGTGCGCCGCCCTGGCACAGGACGAGGTCTTCGACTTGATCGCCGCCAACCCCCCCTATGTGCGGCGCGGCGACCCCCGCCTGGAGGAGAACGTGCTCCGTTTCGAACCGCACACGGCGCTCATTGCCGGCCGCGACGGCCTGGAGGAGCTGCGCACCATCGCCCGCCAGGCGAAGGCGCATCTGCGCCGCGGCGGTTGGCTGCTGCTGGAACATGGCGACGACCAGGAACAGGCCGTCGTGGAACTACTGCGCACGGAGGGCTATGGGGAGATCGCCGACCGGCGCGACTATGGCGGACGACCGCGGCTGGCCGTGGCCCGTTGGGGAAGCTCATGAACCAGGGCCGCGCCCGGGGCGAGCGGATCCGGCTCCCGCGCCCCATCGTGAACCGCATTCTCACTCATGTCCAGCAGGAGCCGGAGCGGGAAGTGTGCGGTTTCCTCGCTGCCCGGGGGGACGAGATCTGCAGCTGGTATCCGGTGCGCAACATCGCCGGGGATGCGGCCATACGTTTCGAGATGGAACCCCGGGAACAAATCGCGGCCCTGCGCCAGATGCGCGAGCGAGGCGAGGAACTCTTCGCCATCTATCACTCCCACCCCTCGGCACCCGCCCGCCCCTCGGCCAGCGACCTGGCGGAAGCCGGTTATCCCGAGGCCCTCTATCTCATCGTCTCCCTGGATACCAAGGGAGTCCTGGAGATGCGCGCTTATCGCATCGAGGAAGGAGGGGTGACGGAGGTGGCCCTGGCGCTCTGAAGGGGGCGGATTACGGCGCCATGCACTCTTCACCCTGGCATGCCAGCCGCACGCTTCTAGCAAACCAGGTAATGCGTAATGGGTGAAGAGTGCTGCATGGAGCCACCTCGCCCCCATCCTCACGCATCACGCATCACGCATTACTCTTGACTCTTGACTCATCACCTACTTAACGCCGCTGCGCCCCAGCACACCCATGTCGTAGGAGATGCGCTGCTCCGGCGTCAGGACGCCGCGCATCTCCACGATGTGGTCGTAACGCCGGCGCATGATCTCTCCCTTGACCGCCATGAGTTCATCGATCTTGGCGTGGATCGCGCTGCCATCGGCATCGTCGCGCGCCGTGAGGGCGTTGAGCTCCTTCTGCAGCAGGGCCTCGCGGGCCTTGAGCACCACCAGCTGGCGTTCCAGCGCCAGGTGCATGCGGTCAATCTGCACTTTCTGGCCATCGTTGAGGGTCTTGGCCCAATGAGGGGCGAAGTGGTGGGCCTGTTTCTTGGCGGCCGGCGCTGCATCCTTGCCATGGGCATGCTTGCTCTCGCCGCCATAGGCAGCCGGCGCCATCAGGCAAATCAGGATCATGCTTGTCAAAAACTTGTTCATCGTTTTCCTCCCAGGGGGCTTAATAGTCCAGTGCGAACTCCATATAGTCCAGCACATAGGCAATGGAGATACGCAGTTCCTCGCAGCGCGTCAGCATGCTGCGGCAACGCTCATCGCATACATACTCTCCCTGCTCGGCACGGATCACATAGGAGAGGATTTCATCCTGCAGGGACTCGCGGTCCGGCCACTGCCCGTAGTAATTTTTCTTGAAGCTCCGGCACTGGGGACTATTCAGCCCCTTGCGAGCGAAATAGGTCAGCTGCTGCTCGCAGTTGTCCGCCTCCACGGCCAGATTCGCCATCTCGGCGATGAGGGTGATGAGGTGGGGAAAATAATCATAGTCCGCCGCCGCACGCTCGGAATTCAACAGCACAGTGGCGGCAAACAAGACTGCAACGATCTGTTTCATGGCACCCTCTCTCTTTATATCTTAATATCTTATATCGAAAATCAAGCACCTGCTTCGGCAGCAGGTCTCAGGACAGCTTTTTGCGCAGCACTTCATTGACCTGGGCGGGGTTGGCCTTGCCCTGGGTCGCCTTCATCACCTGGCCTACGAAAAAGCCGAACAGCTTGTCCTTGCCGGCGCGGTACTGCTCCACCTGCTGGGGATTGGCGGCCAACACCTCGTCGATGACCTTTTCGATGGCGCCGCTGTCGGTGACCTGTTTCAGGCCCCGCTTCTCAATGATGGCGTCGGCATCGCCCTCCCCCTGCCACATGGCCTCGAACACCTGCTTGGCGATCTTGCCTGAGATGGTGTTGTCGCTGATGCGCCGGATCATGGCGCCCAGCATCTCCGCCGTCACCGGGCTGGCGTCGATCTCCAGGCCGGCCTTGTTCAGGGCCCCCAGCAGGTCGCCCATCACCCAGTGGGCGGTGAGCTTGGTCTCGCCGTCGGAGGCCCGCTCCGCGGCCTCGAAATAGTCGGCCAGTTCGCGGCTGGCTGTGAGCACCTCGGCCTCGTAGGGGCTGAGGCCGAACTCATAGATGAAGCGCTCGCGCTTCTCGTCGGGCAGTTCCGGCAGGGTGGCGCGCACCTCCTCGACGAAACCTTCCTCCAGCAGCACCGGCAGCAGGTCCGGGTCGGGGAAATAGCGGTAGTCGAAGGCCTCCTCCTTGCTGCGCATGGGCCGGGTCTCGTCGCGGTTGGCATCGTAGAGGCGGGTCTCCTGCACCACGCTGCCCCCCCCCTCCAGGATGTCGATCTGGCGCTCGATCTCGTAGTTGATGGCGCGCTCCACGAAGCGGAAGGAGTTGAGATTCTTCAGTTCGGCGCGGGTGCCGAATTCATGGCGCCCCCGGGGGCGCACCGAGACATTGGCGTCACAGCGGAAGGACCCTTCCTGCATGTTGCCGTCGGAGATCTCCAGGTAGCGCACCAGGGTGTGGATCT
>CAYRLE010000055.1:0-8714 GCA_964425105.1 uncultured Gammaproteobacteria bacterium
ATATTTCAGCCGCTAGACACCGGTTCATGAATTAATCAGAGGTTCCCTAAGACAACAACCAACCGTCGGCAGGGAAAAGGGGGAGGAACATGGCGCGGCTGATCAGCTTTGTCATCTTATTAGTTATCCTGATCGTAGGCATCTACTTCGGTCTGCTGAATGCGGAACCCGTGACCATCAACTATTACTTTGGCAGTTATGAGCTTCCGCTTTCGCTGGTCATGGTGGTCTCGGTGTTGCTGGGCGCCCTGCTGGGCGCCATCGCCAGTATCGGCATCGTCTTCAAGATGAGAAAACGCATCAACAGCCTCAAGAAGGAAATGCGTGCTCATGAAAGAGACCTGGCCAATAGCCGCGCCCTGTCCACCGACCACGGGCATTGATCTTCTGGGAATGTTTGCAGGGTGGATAAGGCGCTAAGCGCCGCAATCCGCCAGATGGGGGTAATGAGTGATGCGTGAAGAGTGATGAAAAAACTACGCCTTCATCACCGCCATTTGTCGCACCCGTGGATTTACCTGTGAATCAGAACCGCATCATTGTCGCGTTGGACTTTCCCGCGGCCGAGACCGCCCTTGCCCTGGTGGAACAGTTGGACCCCCACCAGTGCCGTCTCAAGGTGGGCAAGGAGTTGTTCACCCGCAGCGGCCCGGCCCTGGTTGAGCAGCTGGCCGCGCGGGGCTTCGCTGTCTTTCTCGATCTCAAGTTTCATGACATCCCCCACACCGTGGCCCAGGCCTGCAGGGCGGCGGCGGACCTGGGCGTGTGGATGCTCAACGTCCATGCCCTGGGTGGGACGGCCATGATGCGGGCCGCCCGCGAAGCACTGGAGCAGAGCGCCAGGCGGCCGCTGTTGGTCGCCGTCACCATTCTCACCAGCATGGCCGACGATGACCTGCAGGAGATCGGCCTGCAGGGAAGTGCGGCGGAGAATGTCCTGCGCCTTGCCGCTTTGGCGCAGGGCGCCGGGCTGGACGGGGTGGTGTGCTCGCCACGGGAGGCCCGCGCCATCAAGGCCCATTGTGGCGCTGATTTTGCCTGCGTGACCCCCGGGGTGCGGCCCGCCGGCAGCGCTTCTCAGGACCAGAAGCGAGTGGCTACACCTACTGAGGCCATAGCGATGGGCAGCAATTATCTGGTGATTGGACGCCCGGTGACCGCTGCCCCGGATCCGGCGCGGGCGCTGGCCGATATTCATGATGAGCTTAGGGCCTGTTAACACGAATGCAATAGCCCCTGGTTCTTGCCGGCTGAGGGCCACGGCGCTATATTAAGGCAGCGTCCGCTGAGGGCGCCGGTGCAGCCGGGATTGGCTGCAATGTGAAAAGAGCACAACGACAAGGAGGTTGTTATGAAGACAGTGCGCATGTTTATGTGTTCCCTGACCCTGCTGCTGATGAGTACCCTGCTCTGGGCGCAGACAGTGAACATCAATTCGGCGGATGCCGACGAGTTGGCCGCAGCGATCAAAGGGGTAGGGCAGAAGACCGCCCATGCCATCGTCGCCTACCGCAAGCAGCACGGCCCCTTCCAGAGCGTGGAGGAACTGGCCAAGGTCAAGGGCATCGGGCGGGCGACCATCGACAAGAACCGCTCGGGTCTCAGCGTCGGCAGGCGCAATGAGTTGCAGGCCCGGCAAGAATAACGACGGCATCACATTGAAGATGACAGCGGCCTTGCTTTTGCAAGGCCGTTTTTTTGAAATAGACAGACCCGAAGGGTGGGCACTGCCCACCAATGTACATGTAGAGTGGATGAAGCGCGCCGCGCCATAATCCACCATCGATGAGCATCCATTTAGGCAGTAGCTGAGCACAGACCATGACAACAGAAAAAAATGCGGGTGAGGACAAACACTATCCGCTCGCACAGGACCCGCGCCTGCTGCCGGCCTATTATCAGGAAGACGAGATCAGCCTGGTGGATCTGTGGCTGGTGTTGGTGAAACACCAGCGCAAGATGGCCGCCATATTCATCGCCTTCGCGATTCTGGGACTGCTCCTCGCGCTGCTCATGCCGCGAGTCTATACCTATGCCACGCCCATCGAAATCGCCAGGAGCGGCGACAAATTGCTGGACTCGCCCGATACATTGCTGGCGAAACTGCAGGAGAGCTATATTCCCTTGGTGCTGACTGAAAACAAGCGCTCAGGTGGCGACGACCTTGAAATCAAGGCCAAGATACCCAAGAAAAGCAACATCATCGTGCTGGAAAGCAAAGCGCCAAAAGCAGTTGGCGCTCGTGTCAAACAGCTTCATGAAAAAGTCGTGCAATTGATCGCCGCCGACCATGGCAGCACCCTCGCTGCCATCCGGGCGCAACTGCAGGCCCAGTTGCACAGCGAGGGCAACAAACTGGCCGAATTGAAGGATCGCGAAAAACTGATCAGCAAGCGCGAACTGCGCCTGGACAAAAAAGAGCAGCTGTTGACCACCCAACTGGAATCGCTCCGCAAGGTGATCGAAACATCACGCCGAAACAGGCAAAAGACTGCCAGTGAAGCGAAGGGAGAGGCCAAGGCCGTGACCCTGTTGCTGATGGACGGCGAAATCCAGCAATACCAGACACAGGAGGCACAGCTGCAGCAGCAGTTGCACATCGGACTGGCGAGCGAACGGGACAGCCTGCTTCAGGAACTGGCCGATAACCAGCGCGCCCAGAGTATGCAGGAGGAAAGCCTGCGGGCGATCAAGGCAAAGATCGCCGATATCCGCGAGACCCGGGCCGTCACCCCGGCCATGCGTTCCCTGGAGCCGACCGGCGCTGGCCGTAAAGTGATCCTGGTGGTTGCCATTGTCCTGGGCGGGCTGCTGGCCATCTTTGCCGCATTCTTCAGCGAATTCATGGAGAAAGTCAGACAGAAAAGAATGGCGGAGGAGACGCAGGAAAAACAATAAAAAATATCCTCTTGGCCGTTCAGGTTTTTTTGCTAGACTCATTGCAGTCAGAGCAGAGGTTCCCTAGGCATCAGCATCCAGGCAGATGACCCGGCGGTGGATTAAGGGTAGGGTCCAATTAATGAAGGGGGAGGGAGGAATGTCAAAGGATGACAGATACCAACTGGTGGCTCAGGATGCACATGTCCTGCAGGCCTACCACGAGAGCGATGAGATCAGCCTCGTCGATCTGTGGCTGGTTCTGGCCAGGCGCAAATGGTTGATATTTGCTTCCTTGCTCGGCTTCGTTATGTTGGGCTTGGGCTATTACTACACACATCCCAAGAACTATGCCTATACCACGGCCGTGGAAATCGGCACCACGCTGGTCAAGGAAGGCAATGGTTACACGACCGCCCTGATCGATCCCCCCAAGACGGTGCTTGCCAAGCTCAATGAGAGTTACATCCCCTGGGTGCAGCACCGCTATTTCCAGAAAAATCCCGACGACGAGACCCTCTACAAGCTGGAGGCCTCCATCCCCAAGGACAGTCAGCTCATCGTCATCAAGGGTAAAGGACCCGAGGAGGACGAGCCGATCTACCTTGCGCAGATGCAACAGGTCCTGCAAAGGCTTTTCCAGGACCATGAGCGGCAGACGGTGATCGTACGCAGCGGTCTCATGGCCAATCTGGCGCGCGCCCGGGAAAAACTGGCGGCATTGCAGGATCCCAGTACCCTGCAGGTCAAGAAGAAATCCCTGGAAAGCGAACTCAAGACCCTGCAGATCAGACTGGACGAACTGCGCGATCCACGCATCATGGCGCTAGCGGTGCAAAAGCTGGAGACGGATCTGGAGCAACAAAAGAAGACACTGACCAACCTCAAGAACCAGGAACACCTCTATCAGGCGCAATACCGGCGCCTCGATCAGGTGGATGAACTGCTGAAGAAGCAGATTGCAGATCTACAGTCACAGATCGAGACTGCCTCCAGGGAGCGCAACAGCGCCGTCAACGGAATAAGAGACGCCGGCATGGCCATGGCCATGCTCATGATCGACAGTGAGATCCAGAAGAACCGCAACCACCTGGCTGCGCTGGAAGAGCGTCTCTATATCACGCAGAAGAATGAGCGTGAAAAGCTGCTCAACAAGATAGAGAACAACCAACGCGAGCAGGCGGTACAGAAGAAGCTCATTGCCAGGACTCAGGGCGAGCTGGAAAAACTGAAGTTTGACAACGAGCGCCAGCAGGCCAGGCTATTGCCAAAGATTTCCCTGACCCAGGAAAAAATCACCAAACTGGTGGCTGATCAGCAGCGCAGCATCAATATCCAGCAACAGCAGATTCAGGAGCTGGAGACCAAGCTGGCCAATATGAAGCAGACCCGGTCCCTGATCGATCCCGTGCGATCTCTCGAGCCCGTGGGACCCAGTGGAAAAACCATCATGGCTCTGGCGCTGCTTATGGGCTTGCTCATCGGCATTATTGCCGCCTTCATGGCCGAGTTCTTAGCCAAGGCCCGCCAGCAGATGCGCCAAGAGGAGCAAACGAACTGATGCCGCTTTTGGAGAAGGTGCTGGTTTTTATGATAAAATAACCGGATGATCGTACAGCCCGTTATCCTCTCCGGCGGCTCCGGCACCCGGCTCTGGCCCCTATCCAGGGAATATTATCCCAAGCAGTTACTGGCCCCCTTTGGGGAATACACCCTGTTGCAGGCGACCGTCAGGCGCTTGGCGGGCCTGGATGATCGCTCCTCTTCCCCGGCGATCGAAGTGGCGCCGCCCTTGGTGGTGTGCAACGAGGAACACCGCTTCCTGGTGGCCGAGCAGATGCGTCAGACCGGTCAGGACCGGGAGAAGATCCTTCTGGAGCCAGCGGGACGCAACACAGCTCCCGCAGCCACCCTGGCCGCCTTGCGCATCGCCGACGAGCACCCGGGGGCCATCATGCTGATCATGCCGGCGGATCACCTGATCCAGGATGCCGGGGCATTTCACGAGGCAGTGGCCAATGCTGCGCAACTGGCCGGGGAGGGCGCCATCGTCACCTTCGGCATCGTCCCCATCCGCCCTGAAACCGGCTACGGCTATATCAAAAAGGGGGCAGCACTGTCCACCCCTCACCCCTCACCCCTCACCCCTCACCAGCTGGAACAGTTCGTCGAGAAGCCCGACCAGGCCACCGCCGAAGCCTATCTGGCATCCGGCGATTATCTGTGGAACAGCGGCATCTTCATGATGCAGGCGCAGACCTGGCTGGACAACATCGGGCGTTTCCAGCCAGAAATCCTCGCGGCCTGCAAGGCCGCCTACGAAGGGGGCAGCGAGGATGGCGACTTCTACCGTGTGGAGGCCGCCAGTTTCAAGGCCAGCCCCAGCGATTCCATCGACTACGCAGTCATGGAAAAACTGACTACGACTCAGTCCTCAGTCCCCAGTCCCCAGTCCTCCCAGTCCCAGGCCGCGGTCATTCCCCTGGATGCCGGCTGGTCGGACGTGGGGGCCTGGTCGAGCCTGTGGGAAGTCATTCCCCAGGACGAAGACGGCAATATCCTGAAGGGCGATGTGATTGCACACCAGACGCGCAATTCGCTGCTGATGTCCGAACACCGCCTCATGGCCGGCATCGGCCTGGAGGACATCATCGCCATCGAAACTGCGGATGCGGTGCTGGTGGCCCACAAGGATCATGCCCAGGAAGTGAAGGAAGTGGTCCGCCAGCTGAAGGAGAAGGGGCGCAGCGAGCACCTCACCCATCGCTGCGTCCAGCGGCCCTGGGGAAATTACGAAGGCATCGATGTGGGTGAACGCTTCCAGGTCAAGCGCATCACCGTGAAGCCGGGTGCCTCCCTTTCCCTACAGATGCACCACCATCGCGCCGAGCATTGGGTGGTGGTGCATGGCACCGCCCGGGTGACCAAGGGGGAGGAAATCTTCCTGCTCAGCGAGAACGAATCCACCTACATCCCCATCGGCGTCACCCACCGCCTGGAGAACCCCGGCACCCTGCCGCTGGAGATCATCGAAGTGCAGTCGGGTTCCTATCTGGGAGAGGACGATATCGTGCGCTTCGAGGACGACTATGGCAGAGGCTGAGATCAGAGTTACCGTAGGGTGGGCACCGCCCACCGATAACGATGGTGGGCAATGCCTACCCTACAAACCCAAGAGGCAATAGCAGCATGAGCAAACGGGCATTGATCACCGGCATCACTGGTCAGGATGGCGCCTATCTCGCCGAGTTCCTGCTGTCCAAGGGCTACGAGGTGCATGGCATCAAACGGCGCACCTCGCTGTTCAATACCGACCGCATCGACCACCTCTATCAGGACCCCCACGTCAGGGACCGGCGCTTCATCATGCACTACGGCGACATGACCGATTCCAGCAGCCTGATCCGTGTCATCCAGGAGGTGCAGCCGGACGAGATCTATAATCTGGCGGCCCAGAGCCACGTGGCGGTCTCTTTCGAGGAGCCTGAATACACCGCCGACTCCGACGCCCTGGGCGCCCTGCGGCTGCTGGAGGCGATCCGCATTCTGGGCCTGGAAAAAAAGACCCGTTTCTACCAGGCCTCCACCTCCGAACTGTATGGCCAGGTCCAGGAAGTGCCCCAGAAGGAAACCACCCCCTTCTACCCCCGTTCGCCCTATGCCGTGGCCAAGCTCTACGCCTACTGGATCACCATCAACTACCGCGAGGCCTATGGCATCTACGCCTGCAACGGCATACTTTTCAACCACGAGAGTCCCGTCAGAGGGGAGACCTTCGTCACCCGCAAGATCACCCGCGCCATGTCGCGCATCAAACTGGGCCTGCAGGACTGCCTCTACCTGGGCAACCTGGACGCCAAACGCGACTGGGGCCATGCCCGCGACTATGTGGAGATGCAGTGGCTGATGCTGCAGCAGGAAGCGCCCGAAGACTTCGTCATCGCCACCGGCATCCAGTACTCGGTGCGCGACTTCGTCAACGCCGCCGCCAAGGAACTGGGCATCGACATCCGCTGGGAAGGGCAGGGCGTCGATGAAAAAGGCTACGACCAGCACAGCGGCAAGTGCATCGTCGCCGTCGACCCCCGCTACTTCCGCCCCACCGAAGTGGAAACCCTGCTGGGCGACCCCAGCAAGGCCAAGCAGAAACTGGGCTGGGAACCGCAAATCCCCTTCGAAGAGCTGGTGGCGGAAATGGTCCGCGAAGACCTCAAAACCGCCGAACGCGACGAACTGTGCCGACGGGAGGGGTTTCGGACATTTGATTACCACGAATAATGAATCAGGACTGATGAGGGCCAAGGGCTGAGGTGTCAGATATGGAATCTTGTACGTCAAAAGGGTAATGAGTAATGAGTAATGAGTAATGAGTGATGAGTGATGGGGTGGTCGGGGGTTAGCTAGAAAATCGGAGGTTTTTCATCATGTCACGGATGACAGGGCGGCCTCATTACAGGCTTAGGGCATGGAAGGAGGCCATGAAATTAGTGAGTACCGTCTATCGCATCAGCACCAATTTTCCGAGAGAGGAAATCTATGGTCTGACATCGCAAATTCGCAGGTCCGCTGTGTCGATTCCCAGCAATCTGGCCGAAGGTGCCGCCCGTACTGGCAAGAAGGAATTTATCCAATTTGTCGGGATATCCAGAGGTTCATTGAGCGAGTTGGAAACTCAACTTCTGATTGCAGTGAGATTGAATTATCTGGCAGCAGGGGATGAAGTGTTTTGCCAAATCGATGAGGTGTCAAGACTCATAACGGGCTTATACAAGCAATTATGCAATAGTTGATAATCATCACTCATTACCCATTACCCATTACCAGCGTCGGGATATCAGCATTCACATGAATTCCAGAACAAACGATACAATACTCACTTCGCATGCCCGCATATATGTCGCCGGCCACCGCGGCCTGGTAGGCTCCGCCCTGATGCGCAAACTGCAGGCCCAAGGCTTCACCAATCTCATCACCCGCACCCACAGTGAACTGGACCTGACCGATCAGCGGGCAGTGCACGATTTCTTCGCGGCGCACAAGCCCGAATACGTGTTCCTGGCGGCTGCCAAGGTGGGCGGCATCCTGGCCAACAACAACTATCCGGCGGAGTTCATTCATCAGAATCTCGCCATTCAGACCAACATCATTCACGAGGCCTGGCGTGCGGGCGTCAAAAGGCTGCTGTTTCTGGGTTCCTCCTGCATCTATCCCCGCGATTGTCCCCAGCCCATGAAGGAGGACTATCTCCTCACCGGTCCCCTGGAGTCCACCAACCGGCCCTATGCCGTGGCCAAGATCGCCGGCATCGAGATGTGCTGGGCCTATAACCGCCAGTACGACACCCGCTACCTGGCGGTCATGCCCACCAACCTCTATGGCCCGGGCGACAACTTCGACCTGCGGAACTCCCATGTACTGCCGGCACTGATCCGCAAGATGCACGAGGCAAAACAGGCCAAGGATCCCACAGTCACCGTCTGGGGCACCGGCCAACCGCGCCGCGAATTCCTCCACAGCGACGACATGGCGGATGCCTGTGTCTATTTAATGACTCTGCCTGAGGAACAGTACACCTCACTCCTCACCCCTCACACCGCACCCTTGATCAACATCGGCTGCGGCGAGGACATCACCATCCACGATCTGGCACAACTGGTGAAAGAGGTGGTTGGCTATCAGGGTGAACTGGTCTTCGACACCTCCAAACCCGATGGCACCCCGCGCAAGCTGCTGGATGTGTCGCGGCTCAGCGCCCTGGGCTGGCGGCCGCGCCTGGGTCTGAAGGAGGGCATCAGTGATGCCTATCGCTGGTATTTGATGAGTAATGAGTAATGAGT
>CAYRLE010000055.1:8814-16108 GCA_964425105.1 uncultured Gammaproteobacteria bacterium
ATGAGTAATGAGTAATGAGTGATGAGTGAGGGGGTACGCTGCCTGCCCCACACATCACCCATTACTCATCACTCATCACCAAATCCATGCCATAGAGCGGCCCTTGTCATTAACCACCTAACCATGAGGCAACCATGAGCAACGAAAAAAAAATCAGCAGCAACGTCGTCTGGCACCATGCCACCATCGACCGCCAGATCAGAGAGGAACTGAATGGCCATAAGAGCGTGATCCTCTGGTTCACTGGCCTGTCCGGTTCCGGAAAATCCACCCTGGCCCATGCCGTGGAGGAGAAGCTCTACGAGATGAAGTGCCGCACCTTCGTTCTGGATGGCGACAACATCCGCCATGGCCTGTGCGGCGACCTGGGTTTCTCCGATGAAGACCGTGTGGAAAACATCCGGCGCATCGGCGAAGTGGCCAAACTGTTCCTGGAGGCCGGTGTCATCAGCCTCACCGCTTTCATTTCGCCTTTCCGCAGCGATCGGGAAAAGGTCCGCAACCTCGTGCCTCATGGCGACTTCCTGGAAATCTACTGCCACTGCCCCCTGGAGATCTGCGAGGAGCGCGATGTGAAGGGCCTCTACAAAAAGGCCCGGGCAGGGGAGATCAAGGCCTTTACCGGCATCGACTCCCCCTATGAAGAACCCCTGGCCCCCGAGCTGACCGTGGACACCGGCAGCGAAAGCCTGGAGGAGAGCGCCACCAAGGTCATCGATCTGCTGAAGGAAAGAGGCATCCTGCCATCTTGACCGACGGCTGCAAAGGAAGATGACTGGACGGTGGATAAGCACAGCACAATCCACCATCCCAGCTGACAGTCTATGACTACCGAAGCCTGGTTCACCCTCGCCGTCATCGCCCTGTGCTTCGGCCTGCTGGCGTTGACCCGCTTCGCCACCGACATCGTGCTCATGGGCGGCCTGACCCTGTTGCTGGTGAGCGGCATCCTGACCCCCGAGCAGGCCTTGTCCGGTCTGGCCAACGAAGGTGTGGTCACCGTGGGCGCCCTCTATGTGGTGGTGGCCGGCCTCAAGGATACCGGCGCCATCGCCTGGGTGGTGGAATATATCCTGGGCCGTCCCAAGTCGCTGTCTGGCGCCCAGCTGCGCATGATGGCGCCGGTGGCCGCCATGAGCGCCTTCCTCAACAACACCCCGGTGGTGGCCATGATGATCCCCGCGGTACAGGACTGGGCGCGCCGCCATCGCCTGTCCATCTCGAAGCTGCTCATTCCCTTGAGTTATGCCGCCATGGTGGGCGGCACCTGCACTCTCATCGGCACCAGCACCAACCTGGTGATCAACGGCCTGTTGATCAAGGAGACCGGCACCTCGGGGCTGGGGATCTTCGAACTGGCCAAGATCGGCATCCCCATCGCCCTGAGCGTGATCCTGGCGGTCATCGTCCTGGGCAAGTGGCTGTTGCCCGACCGCCGTTCCGCCATCAGCCAGTTCGAGGACGTGCGCGGCTATACCGTGGAAATGCTGGTGGACAGTGACGGCCCCCTGGTGGGCAGGACCATCGAGGAGGCGGGTCTGCGCCAGCTGCCCGGCCTCTATCTCATCGAGATCGACCGCCAGGACCAGCTGATCCCCGCCGTCTCCCCCCAAGAGCATCTCCATGCCGACGACCGCCTGGTCTTTGCCGGGGTCGTGGAGTCGGTGGTGGACCTGCAGAAGATCCGCGGCCTGCGTCCGGCCACCGACCAGGTCTTCAAGCTGAATGTACCGCGTCCGGACCGCTGCCTCATCGAGGCGGTGGTCTCCGACAGCTTTCCCACCGCGGGCAAGACCATCCGTGAGAGCCGCTTCCGCACCCGCTACAACGCCGCCATCATTGCCGTGGCGCGCAACGGCGAGCAGCTCAAGAAAAAAATCGGCGACATCGTGCTGCAGCCTGGCGACACCCTGCTGCTGGAGGCCCACCCCTCGTTTCTCGAACAGCAGCGCAACTCCCGGGATTTCTATCTCGTCAGTCAGTTGGCGGATTCCAACCCCCTGCGCCACGAACGGGCCCTGGTGGCCATCGCCATCCTCGCCGCCATGGTGATCTCCGCCGCCAGCGGCTGGCTGAGCATGCTGGAGGCCGCCATGCTGGCCGGCGGGCTGATGATCATCACCAGGTGCACCAGCGGCGGCAACGCGCGCCGCGCCGTGGACTGGCAGATCCTCATCGTCATCGCCGCCTCCTTAGGCATCGGCCAGGCCCTCTACCTCACCGGCGCGGCCCAGGTCATCGCCAGCACTCTGCTGTCCCTGGCCGGCGGCAGCCCCACCCTGGCCCTGGCGCTGATCTTCATCCTCACCGCCCTGTTCACCGCCATCATCACCAACAACACTGCCGCCGTGTTGATGTTCCCCATCGCCCTGGCCGCAAGTCAGGCGCTGAACGTGGACTTTATGCCCTTCATGATCACCATCATGATCGCCGCCTCCATCAGCTTCGTAACCCCCATCGGCTACCAGACCAACCTCATGGTCTACGGCCCTGGCGGCTACCACTTCACCGACTACGTCAAGATCGGCATCCCCCTGACTTTCCTGGTGGGAATCCTTGTGATATATCTGGTGCCGGTGTGGTGGAAGTTCTGAACCATGAATTAGGTGGTATTACACCCGCAATCCTGAACATACGATTTGCAGCATCACATCATTTGGTTGGTACTGATTTGCCAGACACGCAATCATGGAGGATCGCGTCATGTATAGGCTTCCAATATTGACAAATATACGGCAATGCCGTATATTTGTGTAGTCGATGTACACAATCATAGAGACTCCGATTTTCTCACGTCTGGTTCATGACTACTGGACGGAAGAGGAGCAGAGCGCATTCACATGATGGCTGGCTGTGCACCCAACAGCAGGTGACGTGATCCCGGCAACGGGAGGGGTTCGCAAAATTCGCTGGGTACGAAAAGGCAGTGGAAAGCGTGGAGGTGTGCGGGTCATTTATTATAACCGGCTCGAAAAAGGAGAAATCTGGCTCCTGTCGATATATGCCAAGAGTGCAGTGGAAACCATCCAGCCCCATGTCCTGAAAGCAATCAAAGAGGAAATCAGAAAATGCCCATGAGCGAACAATCGCTGAATAAGCGCGATGCCAAGCGAGACATCGGCGACGAGTTGTTGCAGTCTGTGCGTCAAATGAAAGAGGGACGAAAGGGCAAGGTGCATTCTCCTGTAGCCCAGGCCCGCTATGCGGTAGGATTGTCCCAATCCCAATTTGCATCACTACTGGGCGTGAGTGTCCGCACCCTGCAAGACTGGGAGCAGGGCAGGCGTCAGCCTTCGGGTGCTGCCAGGACACTATTGAAGATAGCCATCACGCGCCCGGAAGTCCTGAGAGAGCTGGCCGCCTGAGAAAAAACCATGAATATACAAGCTCCATCCAAAACGCCATGAATGACTGCCAATGACAGCATTCGCCAACCCAGACGAGAAATACACTCATCAATGCAATCAGCTGAAAAAGATGATCTGAAACGACGTCTGGAACGCGCGCTGAGCCGTTTCCCCGAGGTCGAAGCCGCCTATCTTTTCGGGTCCCGGGCAGAGGGACGCATGAAAGCGGACAGCGACCTGGATCTCGCTCTGGTGGTGAATCAACCGCTGGGCCTGAAAAAACTGGATATCCTGGCGGCACTGACGGCGGAAGGGCTGGATAATGTGGATCTGGTCGCATTGAGCACGGACGACGTCGTGCTTCGTTTTGAAGCAGTGCGCCTGAACAAGCTGGTATATGCCCGGAAAGAATTCGACCGCGGGGGATATTATTCGCGGAGCATACGGGAATACCTGGATTTTCTGCCCTATCTGGAAGTTCAACGCACAGCCCGAAGACGGAGACTCGCACATGGTAAGGCCTGAAGTCATACGCAAGCGCCTTGAGAAACTGGAAGAATACCTGGGCTTCCTTGAACGCATGCAGGCATACAGCCAAGAAGAGTTCTTGAGTGATCCTGAGCACTATGGCAGTGCTGAACGCTTCCTGCAGCTGGCTATCGAAACTGTCAATGATATTGCAAACCACATTATCGCAGAAGAAGAGTTGGGCACAGTGGACGCCAGCCGAGATATCCCACGGATCTTCAGGGAGCGGGGATATATCGATCAGTCATTGGAGGATAAGTGGATCCGCATGATCGGTTTCCGCAATATTTTGGTGCACGACTATCTGGAAGTGGACAGGCTGATTGTCTATGAAGTATTGCAGCATGAACTTGAAGATTTGCGGGTGCTGGAGAGGGTTTTTGCAGGTTTTTTATAGACATGAACACCCACACAACAGCCACTGAGCCTTATATCGACCTTGTGGATGCCTCCGTGGGCTGGCTCTTGGCGACACTGTACTGCCTCTGGTCCGCTTTCTACGCACCCCGCCTGAAGTGACATAATGTGATATATGAGTATTTATTCATATAGTATTGAATATATGAGATATTTTATTGTTTCTGTTTCGCGTCAGTTCTCAATCACAGAATGCCACTGGCAGACAACAGAAAAATGACCTCGACCCGGCAAGCACCGAAGGTGCGTCTGACACAAGAGCAACTTCAGGCTATAAAAGAAGAAGCCCGGTCCATTTTCGGCACAGATGTCCAAATATGGTTATTCGGATCCCGCACCAATCCAGATGCACGGGGTGGTGATATTGATCTGTACATTGAAACAGAGGCGCCATCCAAAGAAGCTTTGCAAAAAGAATTGCGTTTGCATTCTCGACTGCTGCAGCGCCTGGGGGACCAGAAAATCGATATAATCGTCCACCGAAAGGGCACCCCCTATCTTCCTATTCATCAGGAAGCACTGGAGGAGGGCGTGCCGCTCTAACTGAAACCGAGAGAACTCAACCCCCTTTTCAAAGGGGGTTGAGGAGGATTTCTAAACGGGATAAAAAAATGACTGATCAGTCACTGAAGCGTGTACTGCAAACCCTCGATCTCCTCGACCGCGAGATTCATGGGCTCAACCGAACGCGGGAGAGGCTCTTCAGGCGAGGTTCTATCGATGCTGATTGGGTAAAAGGCATCGCCCAGGATCCCAGCCGTGAAGAAATGCGCTTGTGGATGAGTTGCTGGCCGCCAAATCAGCCATCCAACAAATTGTGGTTGAACATCTCGGCAGAGAACAAAGCAAGTGATGAAGAGTAGGCTTGAAAAGTATGATAAAAAGGAAGGGACTTGTCAGCGTCTATAACCATGTACACACAAACAACAGCCACCGAGCCCTATCTCGACCTCATGAATGCTGCCATGGGCCAAATCCTGGCGACCGAGGATTACCACGACTTTCTGTCATGGATGCAGCAGCCCGGGCGACTGGGACAAGTCTTCCCGGTGGAGGAGGCAGAGCTGGAACAGGCCCTGGCCGCCATTTTCGCCCGCATGATCTGGAATGTCACACCGTTGCCCGGCAACCGCTTCCGCCCCCGGCCACTACCCAGCCCCGGGCGCAACGATCCCTGCATTTGTGGCAGCGGCCGCAAGTACAAGCAGTGCTGCGCCAAGTTGCCGCCTCTCCCGGAACCCCATCCCGAGGAAATATGGGAACTACTCGTCAGCCACCTCAGCCCTGCACAGCTGGAGCAGGCCCACGCCGCGCGCGCCATTCCCCCCGCGCTGCTGGATGAACTGGCCACCCACTACCAAGATGAAGGCCGCAGCGGCAAGGCCGCGGCCCTCCTGGAGCCCTTGTTCGCCGCCGGGCTGGACAAGCTGGACGGCCGCTATGCGGCGGCGCTGCATACCCTGTGCGATGCCTATGGCGACATGGGGCACACGCGCAAGAAACAGGCGCTGCTGGATCGGGTTATCCAGCACGGGCACAAGGAACTGAAATCCGCCGCCTGGCAGCGCCTGGCCTCGATGCATGCCGATGCGGGAGACCCCGGCAGCGCCTGGCAGGCCTTCCGCGAAGCACAACGCGCCGATCCCGATGCCCCCGCTCTATCCATGCTCGAGATCACCCTGCTGCTGTCAGAGGATCGCATCGCGGAAGTCGGTGAGCGGGCCCGCTTCTGGCGCAAGCGCCTGGCGGACAAGGACTATGCGCCTCCCGATATCCTGGCATTCCTGGATGAGATCGCCGCCGATCCCGAGGGCGCCCTGCTCACCCAGCCGGGCGACACGCCACTGCGGACTCTACTGGCCTGCATGGAGGGCATGGACAGCCGCCCCTTGCCGGCCTACACCCTGGTTCAGGACACCCTCGAGGGGCCCTTCGAGGCCGACGAGGACCTGCAGGGCGAGCTGTTCCAGGAAGCCGATGACAATGAGGAAGAAGCCCCTTGGCTGATCCAGCCCCCCGCCAAGCTTGCCGCCCTGGAAGAACGCTGGCAGGCCTGCTATCCCATCGACAAGCCCTTTTCCGTCAACCCGGAACCCTTCAGCGATATCGACCCCTGGGCAGCGGAGATAGCCGCCGAGTGGCAGGCATTCCTGGAACGGGAGCCGGCGGCCTTCGACAGTCTGGATATCCTCGACGACCTGGCCACGGCGGTGTACATCCACAGCGACTTCTGGCTGCCGGGCGTGGCCCAGCAGGCCTATGTGCCATTGCTGGAGCGCGCCGTGGCCATTCTCGATCAGGCACTGGCAGCCGCAGCCCCCGGCATTGAGCTGCACTGGATCTGCCCCGAGAACCGCCCCGCGCTGCGCCTGCTGGCCCGCTATGCCTTTTGGCTGGAGGCCGAGGGGGAGGGCGAAGCGGCCAGGGAACGCCTGACCCAGCTCATCCGCCTCAACCCCGATGACAACCACGGCACCCGCACCTTGCTCGTCAATATGCTGCTGCGCGCCGGAGACGATGCGGCCGCGCTCGAGCTGTGCAGCCGCTATCCTGGTGATATGCACGTCGAACTGGCCCTTGGCGCGGTGCTGGCCCACTACCGGCGCGGCGAACATGAGCAGGCCCGGCAAGCCCTGTGCGAGGCCCACGCCTTGAACTCCCATGTGGTTCCCATGCTGACCGCCAAGCGCGTACGCAAGCCCAAGCTGGATGAACGGGGCATCACCCTGGGCGGCAAGGACCAGGCCTGGATCTACCGCGAGGCCATGCGCGACTGCTGGCGCTCGGTGCCCGGCGCCCTGGACTGGCTGCAGCGCCAAAGCATGGAGATCGGGGCCTGATGACCGGCACGGCGGATCAGTCCATAGACGAGTGGGCCCTGGCCAAGGCCCGTCAGATCGTGCTTTCCCTGGTAGCGGGTCGGGACATCGCCGTCTATCTATATGGTTCGCGCGCCACTGGCAAAGCACGATCGTTCTCGGACATCGACATCGCCCTGGATG
>CAYRLE010000056.1:0-16017 GCA_964425105.1 uncultured Gammaproteobacteria bacterium
TCCCACTCGATGGTGGCCGGCGGCTTCCCCGAGATATCGTAGGTGACGCGTGAGATGCCCGGCACTTCGTTGATGATGCGGGTGGAGACGGTCTCCAGCATTTCATAGGGCAGATGGGACCAGCGCGCGGTCATGAAGTCCACGGTCTCTACGGCGCGCAGGGCGATGACGTATTCGTAGCGGCGCTGGTCGCCGGTGACGCCCACCGACTTCACCGGCAGGAAGACGGCGAAGGCCTGGCTCACCTGATCGTAGAGTTCGTGTTTGCGCAACTCCTCGATGAAGATGGCGTCCGCCTGGCGCAACATGTCGGCGTATGCCTTGTGTACCTCCCCCAGGATGCGCACCCCGAGGCCGGGGCCGGGGAAGGGATGGCGATACACCATGTCATAGGGCAGACCCAGCTCCACGCCGATCTTGCGCACCTCGTCCTTGAACAGTTCGCGCAGGGGTTCGACGAGTTTGAGCTTCATGTTCTCGGGCAGGCCGCCCACGTTGTGGTGGGACTTGATGACCTGGGCCTTGCCGGTCTTGGAACCGGCGGATTCGATGACGTCGGGATAGATTGTACCTTGGGCCAGCCATTTCACATTGCGTAGTTTGGCTGCCTCCTCGTCGAACACTTCGATAAACAGGCGGCCGATGATTTTGCGCTTCTCCTCTGGATCGCTGATGCCTTTGAGGGCACTCAGAAAGCGGGCCTCGGCGTTGACCCGGATCACCTTCACCCCCATGTGGCGCGCGAACACCGCCATTACCTGGTCGCCCTCGTCCTGGCGCAGCAGGCCGGTGTCCACGAACACACAGCTGAGTTGTTCGCCGATGGCACGGTGCAGCAGGGCCGCCACCACCGAGGAATCCACGCCGCCGGAAAGGCCCAGCAGCACGTCGTCCGCGCCCACCTGCTCGCGCACCTGGCGCAGGCTGTCCTCGATGATGTTGTCGGCGGTCCACAGGGCGGCGCAGCCGCAGATGTCGTGGACGAAGCGCTCGATGATACGCTGCCCCTGGCGGGTGTGGGTCACCTCGGGATGGAACTGGAGGCCGTAGAATCCCCGCGCCTCGTCGGCAATGCCGGCGATGGGGGCGTTGTCGGTGCTGGCGATGCGCTTGAAACCCGGCGGCAGTTCCATGACCCGGTCGCCGTGGCTCATCCACACGTCGAGGATGCCGTAGCCCTCAGGGGTGGTGTGGTCCTCGATGCCGCGCAGCAGGCGCGAGTGGCCACGCGCCCGCACCTGGGCATAGCCGTACTCGTGATGTTCCGCACTTTCCACCTTGCCCCCCAGCTGGGCGGCCATGGTCTGCATGCCGTAGCAGATACCCAACACCGGCACCCCCAGCTGGAATACCAGCTCAGGGGCGCGCCCCGTGCTCTCGGCGGTCACCGTGTCCGGGCCGCCGGAGAGAACGATGCCCCTGGGTGCGAAGGCGCGGATGGCCGCTTCGTCCATGTCCCAGGGATGGATCTCGCTGTAGACCTGGGCCTCGCGCACCCGGCGTGCAATGAGCTGGGTGTACTGGGAGCCGAAGTCGAGAATCAGGATGCGGTCGGAATGAATATTGATGTCTGTCAAAGTTCTCTCTTCCAGCTTGCGCAGCGGATTACCGCCCTGTCGCCCACTTTTTCAAAGGGGGATCGAGGGGGATTGATCAATCAATCCGGTAATTCGGCGACTCCTTGGTGATGGACACGTCGTGGACATGGCTTTCGCGCATGCCCGCGCCGGTGATGCGCACGAACTGGGGCTTGCTGCGCATCTCAGGGATATCCTTGCAGCCGGTGTAACCCATGCTGGCGCGCAGGCCGCCCAGCAACTGGTGGATGATGGCCACCACGCTGCCCTTGTAGGGCACCCGGCCCTCGATGCCCTCGGGCACCAGCTTCTCCACCTGGGTGCTGTGCTCCTGAAAATAACGATCACTGGAGCCATGGGCCTCGGCCATGGCGCCCAGGGAACCCATGCCGCGGTAGGACTTGTAGGAGCGCCCCTGGTAAAGCTCCACTTCACCCGGTGACTCCTCGGTACCCGCAAACATGCTGCCGATCATCACCGTATGGGCGCCGGCCACGATGGCCTTGGCGATGTCGCCGGAGAAACGGATGCCGCCATCGGCGATCAGCGGCGTGCCGCTGCCCGCCAGGGCCTTGGCCACTTCGGACACTGCGGTGATCTGGGGCACGCCCACCCCGGTGATGATGCGCGTGGTACAGATGGAGCCGGGGCCGATGCCTACCTTGACGGCATCGGCCCCGGCCGCCACCAGAGCCTTGGCGGCGGCGCCGGTGCCCACGTTGCCGCCGATGAGTTGCACATCGGGATAGTGCTGCTTGACCCAACGCACCTTGTCCAGCACCTTCTGGGAATGGCCATGGGCGGTGTCCACCACGATGACATCCACACCGGCAGCCACCAGGGCCTCCACCCGCTCGTCGTTGGCGGTACCCACCGCGGCGCCTACCCGCAGACGCCCCTGGCTGTCCTTGCAGGCGATGGGATAGTCGCTGGACTTCTGAATATCCTTGACCGTGATCATGCCGCGCAGATGGAAATCGCCATTCACCACCAGCACCTTTTCGATGCGGTGTTGGTGCAGCAGGGCGACGATCTCCTCGCGGTCCGCCCCCTCCTGTACCGTCACCAGGCGCTCCTTGGGGGTCATGATGCTGGACACCGGGTTGTCCAGCTGGGTCTCGAAGCGCAGGTCGCGGCGGGTGACGATGCCCACCAGTTCCTCGCCGTCCACCACCGGCACCCCGGAGATATTGTAGGCGCGGGTCAGTTCCATCACTTCGCGGATGCTGATGTCCGGCGGCACGGTAATGGGATCCTTGATCACCCCGCTCTCGTACTTCTTGACGGTGTGCACCTCCTGGGCCTGCTGTTCCACGCTCATGTTCTTGTGGACGATGCCGATGCCGCCCTCCTGCGCCAGGGTGATGGCCAAGCGCGCCTCGGTGACGGTATCCATGGCCGCCGACAGCAGAGGGATGTTGAGGCTGATCTCCCGGGTCAGCTGGGTAACCAGCGACACCTCCTTGGGCATCACGGTGGAATGGTCCGGCACCAGCAGCACGTCGTCGAAGGTTAGGGCATCCTGAGCAATCCGCATGTAGCACACCTTTTGAGTGGGTAAAAATTAACGGGACATTATATACTTAGTGGGGGACTCGGTAAACTCCATCGTCATTGCCTCAATGGACATGAAGGTGAGATAGGTGATGAGTAATGCGTGATGGGTGATGGGTGATGGGTGATGAATCTACCCGCCACTTCCGTCACGCATCACGCATTACTCATCACCCGCATTGCCCGGAGAACCAGCCTGGACGCAGTTACTGCGACAGTCAGGACAACAGAAGGTAAACTATATCTCCCATGAAACCCTCCATCCTCACCGAGCCACCCGACCTCACCCCGCGCCGCGACATCTTCAGCGTGTCGCGCCTCAACCGCGAGGTGCGGGAATTGCTGGAGGGCAGCTTTCCCCTCATCTGGGTGGAGGGCGAGGTCTCCAACTTTGCGCGCCCCTCCTCGGGCCACTGGTACCTGACCCTGAAGGACGAATCCGCCCAGGTGCGCTGCGCCATGTTCCGCAACCGCAACCGCCTGCTGGGCTTCACGCCGGCAAACGGCAGCCAGGTGTTGGTGCGGGCGCGCCTCAGCCTCTACGAGGCCCGCGGCGACTATCAACTCATCATCGAACACATGGAAGAGGCCGGCGATGGCGCGCTGCGCCGCGCCTTCGAGGAACTCAAGCAGCGCCTGGCTGCCGAAGGGCTGTTCGAGGAAGCCCGCAAACGCCCCCTGCCCGCCCTGCCGCGGCGCATCGGCATCGTCACCTCCCCCACAGGGGCTGCGCTGCGCGACATCCTCAGCGTACTGCAGCGGCGCTTTCCCGCCTTACCCGTGGTGATCTACCCGGTGCCGGTGCAGGGCAAAGCGGCGGCCCCCGCCATCGCCCGCATGATCCAGCTGGCCTGTCGGCGCCGCGACTGCGACGTGCTGATCCTGGCGCGCGGCGGCGGTTCCCTGGAAGACCTGTGGGCCTTCAACGAGGAGTGCGTGGCGCGTGCCATCCACGACTGCGGCATCCCCATCGTCTCCGGCATAGGCCATGAGATCGACTTCACCATCGCCGACTTCGCCGCCGACCTGCGCGCCCCCACCCCCTCGGGGGCTGCTGAACTGGTGAGTCCCGACGCTGAGGAATGGCGGGGGCGGCTGCGGCGCTGCGAAGAGCGCCTGCAGATCATCCTGCGCCGGCGCCTGAGCGATGACCGCCGGCGCCTGCAGTGGCTGGCTGCGCGCCTGCGCCAACAGCACCCCGGGCAGCGCCTGCAGCAATGGAGCCAGCGCCTGGACGAGTTGGAACAACGCCTGGTGCGCGCCATCAACACCCATATCCACCACGGCCAGGCCCGGCTGCGGGAACAGCAGGCCCACCTGCGCCGCCACCGCCCCCTGGAACGCATCGCCCGCCACCGCGAGCGCTGCCAGCAGTTGCACCTGCGCCTGGCGCAGGCCATGGACCGCCGTCTCCAGGACCAGCACCGGCAACTGCAAGGCCTGAGCCGCGCCCTGGACGCCATCAGCCCCCTGGCCACTCTGGGGCGGGGCTATGCCATCGTGCGCCGTCTCCCCGCCAGTGAACTGCTGCGCGATGCGCGCCAGGTGCAGAGCGGCGACAGGGTGGAGGCGCGGCTGGCGCGGGGGCGCATTGTCTGTGAGGTGCAGGAGAGTATTGATGAGGAATAAAGGTTTGATTGGGATACTGCTCCTCCTCGCCCTGCCCGCGCAGGCCGCCCTGCCCCGCCATCAGCCGGTGCCCGGCGGCGTGGCGGTGATCACCCTGGAGGGCAATCCCCATCCGCCGGCAGCACTCTATTACCGGGGGCGGCGGGTGATGATACTGGAGCATGGCGGACAGCCCTATGCCGTGGTGGGCATCCCGCTGGATGCCAAGCCGGGCATGCAGCGCCTGAGCCGCGATGCCGCAGGCAAGACTGTCATCGCCACTTTCGAGGTACGCGACAAGGCATACCAGGCTCAGCACATCACCATCAAGGACAAACGCAAGGTGGAACCCAATGCCGAGGATCTGCGCCGCATCCGCCGCGAGAAACAGCGCATCATCGCCGCCTTCCGGGCCTGGAGCACGCGCCCCGTGGGGCTGCCACTGGTGTTGCCAGTGAAGGGCCAGCAGAGCAGTTCCTTCGGCCTGCGCCGCTTCTTCAACGGCCTGCCGCGCAAGCCCCACAGCGGTATGGATATCGCAGCCCCCAAAGGCACGCCGGTGCGGGCCCCGGCAGACGGCGTAGTGGTCAATACAGGCAACTACTTCTTCAACGGCAACAGCGTGTTCATCGACCACGGCCAGGGCCTGGTGACCATGTATTGCCATCTGGAGCGCATCGCGGTGCGGGAAGGCCAGACCGTGCGCCGCGGCGAGGTCATCGGCGCGGTAGGCGCCACCGGCCGGGTTACCGGCCCCCATCTACACTGGAGTGTCAGCCTCAACGACGCCCGTGTCGACCCAGCGCTGTTCCTCCCCCAGCCGTGACGATGGATGACGGCCTGCTCGGCCATAGCCTGCTAGCGGGAGCAAGGGCAGCGCAAAGCAACAAAACACTGCCCCCTCTTTTAAGGGTATTAAGAGTGTTAATGAGGCAAGCCGGCGTCAGCCGCCGGTGGCCGAGGATGGGGCGGCAGCGGCCTCTTTCGCCGGTTCCTTATCGGGCACACTGTAGACGAAGGGATCGGCATAGATATCACCGAGGGAAGCACCGGCCAGAAAGGCCTTTTTCTTCACACCGGCCACCATCTCCGGATGGCCGCAGAGATAGACCCGCCAGCCCTTCAACTGCGGCAAGGCCGCCAGGGCCAGCTGATCGGCGCGGCCAATGGAAAATATCGACCCCGCCTCGCCCTGGTCCACACAGGGCGTGTAGAAGAAATTGTCATGGCGTCGGGCCAGCTCCCGCAACTCCTGCACCAAATACAGGCCGGCGGCCTGGTAACTGCCATGGTAGAGATGAATGGCGCCCTTGTGTCCCTGGGCCAGAGCATCGCGGACGATGCCCCACAGCGGCGCCAATCCAGTGCCGGTGCCGATGAGCAGCATGTCCTGCTCGGGAGCGCCGGGGAGATAGTAACAATCCCCCAGCGGTCCTTCCACGGTCACCTCCTGCCCCGGCTGCAGTTCGTCGCAGATCCAACCGGACATCTGCCCCCCCGGGATATGCCTGACATGGAGTTCCAGCACCTCACCATCCTGCAGGGGGTGACTGGCCAGGGAATAGCTGCGCACCAGGCCGTCAGAACGAGCGAGGTTGATGAACTGTCCTGGCCGATACTCGAACGCCGACGCGGTGCGCAGACGCAGACGCACGATTTCCGCAGACAGCGCTTCCTTAGCGACCACGGCAGCGGACACCCGGTGGGTGACCTCGTCGCCCGCCAGGGTGATGGTGAGATCGCCTTGCGGCCGACACACGCAGGCCAGAAAGTAAGCTTGCGCCTGCAGGGTATCCTTGAGTCCCTGTTGCGCACTGGCCGGCACCGTGCCTTCCAGCGCCTGCATGAGGCAGGTCTGGCAGACTCCGTTGCGGCAGGAGGAAGGGACGGAGACACCATGCCGCTCCAGGCATTCCAACACCGTTTCTTGATCACGGCATGGATAGTCTGCGCCCTGATAGCTGATGACCGGCATGGTGTACCCCTAGGTCTTACTTACCCAGTACGTCGTTGCGGGTGCTCTCGGCGATGGCTGCCGCTTCCGCAATCAGCTCTGCCGGTACATTCAGTTCCTGCAGGGTAGCGGCCAGATTCTCCATCACGGCATCGAAATGGCTGTCGTTGAGACCGCGCTGCACCAGGTGGGCATGACCCTCGCGCATATCCTTGCCGCTGTAGTTGTTGGGCCCGCCAAAGGCAAAGATCAGGAAGGCCTTCTGTTTGGCAGCCTGCTGATCCATATCGACACCCTCGAAGAACTGATTGATGCGGTCATCGGCCAGCACCTTGCGGTAGAAGATATCCACTGCGGCGTCGACTGCTGCCTCGCCCCCGATCTTTTCATAAAGACTCTGTGTCATGAGTACGCTCCATGATTCTTGTAGCTTGCTGCAATGCATCGGCAATTGCAGATTTGATGACAGGGAGCATTCATTCCCTCTCCGCCGCCCATGTGCAGGCCACAACCACATCAGCCCCACCGGCATGGATGGGATACTGATCGTTGGCGCTCTGGACGGAAGAACCGGAGGACGGAAATCTATGCTTCTTCCCTAACCCGGCTAATGTTATACCTCAAATGCATCTTTGAGGCAAACAGCTAATAACCCAGTATTTTTCTCAGCATTTTCCTTGCTGGACCTCGGCGGCCCGCCACAAGGCGATGATGCTCTTGGCATCCTGGATACGGCCGTCTCGGGCCCATTGCAGCAGTTCCTCGAAAGGCAGCCAGTGGCGTTCAAAGATCTCCTGCTCGTCCAGGTCGCAGGGATCGGCGGCGCTCAGGGAAGTGGCCAGAAAGAGATGGATCCGCTCATCGAACACCCCCGGCGAGGAGACGATCTCGCCCAGTTCGCGCCAAGCAGCAGCCATCAACCCGGCCTCCTCGGCCAGTTCGCGGCGCGCAGTCTCCTGGGGGGGCTCTCCCGCTTCGATCTTGCCGGCCGGCAGCTCCCAGACCCAGGCTTGCAGCACTGGCCTGTACTGGCGCAGCATGCAGACCCGCCCCTGCCCATCGCGGGCCACGACAGCTGCACCGCCCGGATGACGAACACTTTCCATGCGCAGCTGGCTGCCATTGGGCAAGGCCACCGTTTCCAGTTCCACGGCAACGATCTGCCCGCGATAGACGCATTGCTTGTCGCCGCCCACTGTTGCCTACTCGGATCGATAGGGGTCGGCGCCGATGCTCTCCAGGCCGGCCCGGGCGCAGGCCTCATCGAGATGGGCGCCCGGCGCACCGCCCACACCGATGCCGCCTACGATTTCCCCACCCATGCGGATGGGCAGGCCGCCGCCCAGCAGGAGGATGGAATCGTTCATGTCCCGCAGGCCCTGGACTTCGGGGACGCGCGCAATGAGGGCCGCGAATTTGCCGCTCGGCGCCTGCATGCTCACCGCGGTATAGGCCTTGCGGCGGCTACTGTCCACGGTATGGACCCCGGCGCCATCAGCGCGCAGCAATGCCCGCAGCACACCACCGCGGTCCACCACTGCCACGCTGACCCGATAGCCGTCCCCACGGCAACGCTCCAGCGCGGCAGCGGCGGCCTCGCGAGCCAGGGCCAGGGGGAGCACGGCCTGGCGCGGCAGCTTGGCGGGGGCAGCGGCCGCCACCGGCAAGGTGGGCAAACCCATCATCATGCCCAGGCATGCAACGACGATTGCCTTTTTCACGATGCGCCTCCTAGCGGCGGCCGGTTTCAGTCAGGGAGGGTCCCAGCACGTAGTCCAGTGCCGTAAAGCCATGGGCCTCCAACTCCTGGGCCAGATCGTCCCAGTTCCAGTCGGGTATCCGTTCCTGCACTTCCGCCAGCACAGCGGTAACATGGCGGTAGGCCTCTTGCTGTTCATAGTCCTCCGGCACCCGCACCAGCCGCGGGGGCTGCTGATCCGCTGCCGGCAAAATCATGAATGTCTCGCTCATCTTGGTTCTCCCTTCAGGGGTCTGCTGAATTCAGACCGAGTTTAGAACATCCTGCCAGGATTTCCATAATGCTTTCATGGAAAATGCGGTCAGTCCTGTGGCCGCTGCCGGAAGGCCTCGTCGAATACCGCCTCCAGGGTGAGATGCACACCGCGCACGCGATCGATGACGGCCTTGGCCCAGTCGAAATAGCGCTGGCGCCGCGCCAGGCTCCAGCCCACCGGCGGGCTGGCGGCGATGTCGCGCAGATTGCAGATCTTGTCCGCCAGCTTCACCAGCTTGGCCTTGTCGCTGACCGCGGCGGCCGTCTCCACCTGCAGGCGCTTGCGTTCCTCACCGGGCAGCTGCTTATCGTCGCTCACCTCCAGCACGATACGGCAGATGGCCGCACCGAACTCCCGCGACAACTCTGCGGCGCTGGTTTCGGTGTCCTCGATGGTATCGTGGAGAATGGCGGCGCACAGGGTCTCGACGTCGTACACGCCGCCCTCGTTGCACAACACATGGGCCAGTGCAATGGGGTGGTTGATATAGGGCGAGGCCTGCGGATCCTTGCGCCGCTGGTCGCGGTGCTTGTGGGCGGCAAAGGCCAGGGCCCGGAAAATCAGGGCCAGTTCTTCAGAAGTAATGTTCTGCAACGTCATAAATCTGTCCAGAGTGCAGTGAGTGGAGGCGCACGGCGCCTAGAGTCTGATGTCATGGAAACTGGACACTTGGCGGTGGGCGGCGCCAGCATCCGGCACAGCGTCCCGCACCAGCCAACAAGTGTCCATGCCTGCCCTGCGTGCCGCATCCAGTTCGCCCTCCACGTCCGACAGAAAAAGGATCTCCTCCGGCGCCAGGCCGATCTCCCGGGCGATGCGCTGATAGGAGGCGGGCGCCGCCTTGGGGCCGACGGTGGTGTCGAAATAGCCGCTGAACAAGGGCGTCAGATCGCCCGCCGTCGTATGGGCGAAAAACAGTTTCTGGGCATGCACCGAACCGGAGGAATAGACATAGAGGCGCAGCCCCTGCTCATGCCAGTGGCGCAGGGCGGCGGCGGCATCCTCATAGACATGGGCGCGGTAGGCGCCGCTGCGATAACCTTCCTCCCAGATCAGGCCCTGCAGGGCTTTCAGGGGGGTGATCTTGCGGTCCTCGTCGATCCAGCGCAGCAGCTGGCGCCCAATGGCCTCCAGGTCCGCCTCCCCGCCCAGCATGGCGCGCACCTCATTGAGATGGGGGGCGACCCCGGGGTCGTCATGGTGGCGGCGGATGAAGTCCATCAGATGCTGGCGGGCATAGGGGAAAAGCACCTCTTTGACGAAGGCGATGGAGGAGGTGGTGCCTTCGATGTCGGTGACGACCGCGCGGGTCATGAGACAGCCTGGCAGAAGGCGTCGAGATCCGGGAAGCGCGCGGCGATGTCGCTGCCGGTGAACTCCGCCACCCAGCCCTCCGGGGTGGTGAAGAAACGAATGCATTTGAAATCCGGCGCGCCGCCCATATCGAACCAGTGCGGGACCCCTGCCGGCACACTGATGAGATCCCCCCGCTCGCAGAGCACGCCATAGACCCGCTCCCCGGCATGGATGTAAAACAGGCCGCTGCCGGCCACGAAGAAGCGCACCTCGAAATCGTGATGGGTGTGTTCGGCGAGGAATTTGCGGCGCAGGGCCTCGCGCTCAGGATGGTCGGGCCCCAGGCTCACCACGTCCACGCTCTGAAAACCGTAACGAGCCTTGAGGCGCTCCACCGACTCGCGGTAAGCGTCCAGGACCGCCTCACCGGCCGCCTCTGCAGGCAGGGCGGCAGCGGTCTCCCAGGCCTCGAACAGCACATTGATCGCCCCCAGCTGGCGGGCGATCTCCTCCGTGGTCCGGTAGTCGCCGTCCACCACGGCGCCCTGTTCGTCATAAATCCTCAGGATGCCCATTAGCGCCCTATCCTCCTCATTTCCAGTTCGCAGCGGAACAGAAATTCGAACGCCTCCAGGTGGCGCATGGCCTCGCTGATGGAGGCGCCCCAGGTGTACAGCCCGTGGCCGGCGATGAGATAGCCGGGCACCGGGCCATTGCTGTCCAAATACGCGCTCACCTGGCCTGCCAGGCGGCCGATGTCCTGATCGTTGGCGAACACTGGTATGCGCACCCGGGTCTCATGGGTATCCACCCCGGCAAAGGCCTTGAGCACTTCCAGTTCCTCCAGAATCAATTCCTCCGTCAGCAGCCGCGACAAGACGGTGGCCGTGACGGAATGGGTGTGGAGCACGGCATGCAGCGCCGGGTAACGCCGGTAGAGCATCACATGCAACTGGGTCTCGGCCGAGGGCTGCTTGTCTTCCAGAGGGCGGCCGGAGATGTCCACGCGCATGATGTCCGCCGTGGTGAGCTGCCCCTTGTGGCTGCCGGAAACGGTGATGGCGGCGCCCTCCTCCCCCAGGCGGGTGGAGAAATTGCCGCTGGTGGCTGGCACCCAGCCCCTGGCGAAGGCCTGCTGGCCCACGGCGATCAGGGCCGCCGCCGCATCCTCGAAGCTGTACACGATGACTGAATCCGTTTTGCAGGGAAAGGCGTCATTGTAAACCTTTCCCGGAGACAGCCCAACAGGTCCCTGCAATGACGGCCTGCGGCACGATGTCCGCAAGCCACCGGCGATATCGCATTCAGGGGAGATTTTTGCCATGATGACCCGCTACGGACACATGCCAGGCAGGACCAGGCCCAGATGACGGGGAACAGATTGCAGCGCTTTGCAGAGAACTGCCGGGGACGGGATTACGTGGTGGGCGACCTCCACGGCGAATTCCCCCGCCTCCAGCAGGCCCTGAAAAAGGCGGCTTTCGACGAGCGCCGCGACCGGCTGTTCTGCACCGGCGACCTGGTGGACCGCGGCCCCTGCTCAGGCGACGCCCTGGAGTGGCTGGCGCGGCCCTGGTTCCACAGCGTGCGCGGCAATCATGAAGACATGCTGATTCAGGCTCGCGGCGAGCCCGCCGAACTGACCTGGTGGCTGGAATGCAATGGCGGCGGCTGGTGGCTGGAAGTGGATGAAGTCAAACGCAAGCAGTTCATCGCCGCCTTCGAAAAGCTGCCCCTGGCCCTGGAGATCGCCACCCCCCAGGGCGCCGTGGGCATGGTCCATGCCGACGTCCCGCCCTGGCTGGACTGGCCGGCACTGGTCGCCGCCCTGGAGGAGGGCGACCCGGATGTGCAGCGTTTTGTGCTCTGGGAGAGGCGCCGTCTCTCCTTTCTCGACCGTCAGCCCGTGGCCGGCGTGGTCAAGGTCTACTGCGGGCACACCCCGCTGGCTGCACCCCGGATGCTGGGCAATGTGCACTTCATAGACACCGGCATCTGCTATGGCGGCAAGGTGACCCTGCTGCCGCTGCTGGAACCCTGATGTGCCCCTGCCAGCGGGGCAGGCTCAGGGGTGAGGGGTGAGGGGTGAGGACTCCAAGATCATGGCCGGGCGCGCGCCAGCGCCCCTCAAGCCCTTGTATCTTGTATCTTTAATCTTTCAAGCATCGAGATCGGGAATCAGGCGGCTCTCCAGGCGGGTGATTATGTCCTTGAGGAACAGTTTGCGCTTTTTGAGACGGCGCAGCTGTAGTTGGTCCACATGGAGTTCCCGTTGCAGGCGGTAGATGACATCGTCCAGGTCGCGATGCTCGATGCGCAATTGCTGCAGCCTGTCGGTGATGGCCTGTTCTTCGTCGCTGATCATGGCACCCATTCTATCGTCACCGAGGCCCCTGTTGCTATGTTCAGAGGGGCAGTTTCAACCAATACATGATCAGACCCGCCAGGGAGATCAGCCCCAGGACCAGCAGATACACCCGGTAATGGTCGTCCCTGCGGCGGTGGCGCCGGCCATTGACCAGTAAGCCGCCGATGCTGAGCACCAGGCCCATGGCCATGAGATAGAAAATATAGCGGACCAGGTCGAGGTCCCAGTAATGACGCAGCACCAGCGGCACCCCAAGGCGTTGGAACAGTTCTGCATCGATAAAGCTTTCTTCGGGCCTGGCGCGCTCGAACAGCGCCAGGGCACTGAACAACAGCAGCCAACCGCCAATACCGAGGCTGCGTATCAGCAGCAGCCAGAAATCCGCGCCCCGGCGCCGCTCTGTGAAAATATCCCGGCTTCTCAGCAGGTCTCTGTTCATGATGATATCCCTTTTGCATCCAGGCTGCCGCAAAGTCGAAGGCCGAAACCCTCGCCATCGACGCGCACCACGCGCATCCTGAGCAAGGGAGCTCCATCGACGATACCCTGGACCTGAACATCCACCACGGCCCCCATTGGCGGCGCCGGACCACCCTGCACCGCTACAAACATGCCGCCATCGGAGATATCCCGGGTGCGGTAATGGCGGGGGCCCGTGCAGCCGTCACTGACGGTCACTTCCAGGCCGATGGCCGTCCGTACATGACCGCGCCGTTCAATCATGCCCGGTCCACCCCGCGGCCTGCAATGGAATGCGATGAATATGGCAGTCTCTTGGCATACCTCTTATATCGGCAAGCGCAGCTGCTTGATTAGCCTGTGACTTTTGCATCCAGCTGGGGAGTAGCGAGGAGTTTGTTACAATGGACACAGAACGACCGAGAACGAGGATATCTGATGACGACTCTTTCAGTTCATTTGCGACGCCTGGCCTTGCTGCTCTGCCTGGCACTGCTGCCCACTCTTGCCATCGCCGCCTCCGCCCGGGTCATCGACATCAAGGTGGACGAGGCTCTGAAGCGTTTCAAGCAGGAAGTGGCAGGCGCCCAGACCTTCCTCGCCAGCGCCAAGGGGGTGCTGGTCTTTCCCGAGGTGATCAAGGTCGGGTTTGGCATCGGCGGGGAATATGGCGAGGGGGCCTTGCGCATCGGGGGACGCACCGTGGATTACTACAGTACGGCGGGGGCCTCCATTGGCTTTCAGCTGGGAGCCCAGTCGAAGACCGTCATCCTGGTCTTCCTGGAACAACAGGCCCTGGATCGGTTTCGCCGCAGCGAGGGCTGGAAGGCGGGTGTGGACGGTTCCGTGGCCCTGGTAAAAATAGGCGTGGGTGGTTCCCTCGATACCACCAACATCCAGGATCCCATCGTCGGCTTCGTATTCGGCAACAAGGGATTGATGTACAACCTGACCCTGGAGGGCTCCAAATATACCCGTCTGGACAAGAGGGAGGGCAAGTGAAGTGTGCGCCTTCAGGCTCCTAGAACTGTCTGAGACGGTGACCACGGGCCTGAAGCAGGTGCACCAGCCCTTTCTGTCCCACCAGATGGGCCGCGCCGACCACGACGAAATAGGTCAGGCGCTCGCCTAACAGAGCCTCGATCTTGTCCGCCATGAGGGTATTGCGCTGGGTCAGAAACACCTCATACAGGCGCCGGCCCTCCGGGGAATCCTCGAAACCCTCGGCCACCAGCCGCTCCAGGGCTGCTGTATCCCCCCCTTGCCAGGCGGCGACCATGGCGGCGAAATAATCACCGCTGCGCTCCAGTTCATGCAGCGACTGCAACAGCATGGCCTGCTGCACCCGGGGCGAGAGGTGGTCCATCATGCCCAACTGCCCCCTGAGGGTCTCCAGCTCCAGGATGGGCTTGCCGCTGCCCGCCGCCTGTTCCATGAAATGATTGTCGATGCCCCAGCGCTCGTCATAGCCGCTCTTTTGCAGGGCCACCACCGCCAGGGTCATGGCCGCAAACCAGGGCTTCTGCATGGCGAGCAGCGGCGAGGGAATCCCCAGCCTGCCGGCCACCCGCTCCAGCCTGTCCCAGGAGGCGGCATCCAGCGTATCCTTCAGGCTGCCGCCATCGCGGTAGGTGCCCAGGCTGGCGATGAGGGCAGCTGTCTCATTGGGATCGAGGGCAGCCATGTTGACCTCCACCACCAGGGCATCGGCGGCTGTGTAGGCATCGCGGACTACCGCCGGCAGGGGATACATGTCCGCGCTGCCGAAATGGATCGATCCCAGCAGATAGATCGTGGCGTCCTCGCCCTCTAGCCGCCACAACATGTGATGGCGTTCGGCAGTGGCTGCCGGCACCGGCCCCGCCAACAGCGCCAGCAGGCAAACGATCAGTAGAGTTTTCAGTTTCATGGCTGCGTCGTGGCCTTCCGCGGATGATATGATGACCGCCTTAGTATCGGCAAATCCCCCTGTAAAAAACAGAAAATGACCGGAAGAGGAAGACCACAGGCTGCGCCATGACTGACAAGCCACAGGACATCAGGCTGGACAAGTGGCTGTGGGCGGCCCGCTTCTTCAAGACCCGTTCGCTGGCGGCCGCGGCCGTGAGCGGTGGCAAGGTCCATGTCAACGGTGCGCGCAGCAAGCCAGCACGGGCCCTGCGAGTTGGCGACATCCTGGAGATCCGCCGGGGTCCCGAGACGTTTACGGTCACCGTGCTGATACTGAGCGGCCGCCGCGGGCCGGCAAAGGAGGCCCAGCTGCTCTTTGAGGAGTCGACAGACAGCATCACCCGCCGCCGCATCCAGCAGGAACAGCGGCGCCTGGAATCCCAGGGCGCGCCCCACCCCACGGGGCGCCCCAGCAAGCGCGACCGCCGCCGTATCCTGGCCTGGAAAGGCAGGCAGCAGGATTCATGAAATTTCCCGCGCCATTGCTGGAGGGCACGCTGATCCGCCGCTACAAGCGCTTTCTCGCCGACATCCGCCTGGCGGACGGCACCCTGGTGACCGCCCATACCCCCAACACTGGCGCCATGACGGGCTGCAACGTCCCCGGCTCCCGGGTGTGGCTGCGTCATAGCGACAATCCGCGGCGCAAATACTCCCTCTCCTGGGAACTGGTGGAATCCCCCGGCGGGGCGCTGGTGGGCATCAACACCATACTGGCCAACCGCCTGGTGCGGGAAGGCATCGAGAACGGCGTCATCACGGAATTGCAGGGTTATGCCGGGCTGCGGGCGGAAGCCGTCTACGGGGAGGAGAACAGCCGCGTCGATCTGCTGCTGGACGGGGGGAACGGCAGGCGCTGCTTCGTTGAGGTCAAGAATGTCACCCTGGTGGAGAACGGCATTGCCCTGTTTCCCGACGCCGTCAGCAGCCGGGGCGCCAAGCACCTGCGGGAACTGGCGGCCATGGTGCGCCAGGGACAGCGCGGGGTGATCTTCTTCTGCGTCCAGCGCCAAGACGCCAGGGAGGTGCGCCCCGCCGATACCATCGATGCGGCCTATGGCCAGACCCTGCGGCAGGCGCTGGCGCAGGGTGTGGAGGCGCTGGCCTATGACTGCCGTGTCGCCACCTCGGCCATCGAACTGCGCAGGCCGCTGCCGGTCAACTGCCCGGCCCTGCCCTAGGGAACCTCTGATCAATTCTGGACTGGATGGATGGCGAGATGAAATGTTCCGGATC
>CAYRLE010000057.1:0-15985 GCA_964425105.1 uncultured Gammaproteobacteria bacterium
GTGAGAAGCAACAGCAACAGCGTTTCCCATACCGGTATCAATCGTCGGAGCGCACGTTTTAACAGAATCCGTAGTGCCAACCGCGCTGCGAGGGCAAACACGAATAGCGTTGCTCGTACCGGGGCTAAACGCAGAAGTTTTCGTTTCCGTGGCCGTCACGGTCGGCGGCGATGATCTAAATGGATAACAGCATCTGCTATGATTGCTGTCACGAAATTTGAACAAATGAGGAGAGTAAGAAAATGAAGATTCCCATGATCTCGAAATACTCGATGGGTATCGTCGCGGCACTCACGCTGGCAGCCCTGCCGTTGGTGGTTTCTGCCAAGACTGTCGCGCCGTCAAGTTCTATCGACACTTTTCGTCTGGCCGTTCAGGCCCCTGCCGGGGCTGATCTGAGCACCGCTTCGGATCAGGCAGTGAAAGTGGCGCGTCGTATCCGCCGCACTTTTCGTGGGCTACAGCGAGGCGGCTGGCGCACCTTCAGGAACCGCCATGGCGGGCGCAGCACGAACCGTATTTTTACCAATGTGCATTCCCGTAGCGGGCGTTTTCGCAGTTCCCGCCGGATCAGAAATCGTCATGGTAGTTTTCGTTGATTGACAATCTACCCCTCAACCCCAAAAAACCCCGGATCATTCCGGGGTTTTTTGTCTGCGGTCCGCAGAGAAGGCCATGGTTTGTCGATGAAAATAGTGGGAAAGCCAGGATCGTCTTGGCGACTGGTGGCGGCTCCAGTGATATTGTGCCATGCTGACCACAGCGTCGCCTGAAGTTGGCCAGGTGGTGGCCGACAACCGAACCCAACGCCCGGAGACTGGTTTCATTGGGTGGCAGGCTATTGCCTTGAGTGATATGAGAATGAGCGTTTCTTTATATTTGCCTTATGGGTGTGCAGAGTGGACAGCCTGATGCAGATGCTGATGGAGGAAGCTGCGCTCTGGCTGCCAAAAATGATCGGCGTCATCCTGATTGCCGTGGTCTTCTTTGCTGCGGCGAAGATCATCAGGCGTCTGATTGTAAAGGCAGCAGAACGCCTGCAATTCGAGGGAAACCTGGTCTCTCTTCTTGCCCGTACCAGCAATGTCATTATCATCGTCATCGGCCTCGTTACAGTGCTCGGCACCTTGGGTGTCGATGTCTCTGCGCTGGTGGCTGGCCTGGGCCTGACGGGCTTTGCCCTTGGCTTCGCGCTGAAAGACACGATTGCCAATCTGTTGTCCGGTGTCCTGATTCTGCTTTACCGGCCCTTCGAGATTGGCAACCGTATCAGAATAGCCAGCTATGAGGGTGTGGTCGTTGCTATTGACATGCGCTATACGGTGATTGATGCTGAAGGCGCCAAGGTCCTGATCCCGAATGCGAAGCTGTTTACAGACCCGATTACGGTGTTGAGCGCTTCGCCTTGAATCTTCCTGCCGCCGAGTCGACTTGCAAGCGCCCTGTCACGAGCCCCGGTGCCGGTCAGCTTTCTGCGCATTGCATTTGGGCCCTGCATTCGAAGCTATGGAGTCCACTATACTGTTGCGAGCGCTTTCGATAGGCTATAAAAGCCCCCTTTGAGCACTGCATTGATCATTCTGGTAAGTGATGTGGGAGAAAGATAATGATAGACATTGCACATATACATCCAATGTTAGTTCATTTCCCGATTGTATTGTTTCTGATCGCCGTTTCCGTTGACTTCCTTGTGCTGCTGAAGCGGGGTGATCTGGCTGCAAAAGACTGTTTGCCAACTGTCGGCTTGAGTGCATTGTTACTGGCCGCGCTGGCAGCAGCAATTGCTGCAGTATTTGGCGACATTGCTCTGGACAAAGCAGTTGACCTTGGTTTTGACAAGGCGCCGCTGGAGAGACATGAAGAGTTGGGTCTCACAACGCTATCGATACTGGTCGGCCTTGCCATCTGGCACACGTTGGCGCGCTGGCGAGGCATGCAGCTCAATGCAGCCATGGGCTGGGTATTCTTCGCCATCTCCCTGGTAGGAATCGGTGTCCTGGTGACGGCAGCCTATTTTGGCGGTGAGCTTGTCTACAATCTTGGGGTCAATGTTGCACCTGTGCGCCCATAAGGTCTGCAGGTGAAGTGTTAGAGGCAATGGCCTGCGCCGAGGTCTCCGGCCCAAGGTCACTGCCAGATTCATGGAGAAAAACATTACGATTGTTGTTGGTCGTGCAGAAATCGAACTAGTCTGGCCATAGAAAGAGGGGCGCTGAGATGGATAATAGCCAGGGTCGCACCGCCACTTCGGATGCGTTGGTGCTGTTTGGTGTGACCGGCGACCTCGCCCACAAAAAGATATTTCCAGCACTCTATGCCATGGCCAAGCGCGGGGTTCTAGATGTACCGGTGATCGGGGTCGCCGTCTCGCAATGGAGCTTACCACAGCTGCGCGAGTACGCACGGGACGCCATAGAGAAATCCGGCAAGGTCGATGACGAGCGGGCCCTTGATCATCTTCTTTCCCTGCTCGCCTATGTCAGTGGTGATTACAACGATTCGGCCACCTTCAAAGCGCTCAAGAAGGCGCTTGGCAATGCCTCGCGCCCGGCGCATTATCTCGCCATTCCACCCGAGATGTTCACGACGGTTGTAGAAGGGCTGGGCAGGGAGGGCCTGGCCGAACAGGCGCGTGTCATCGTTGAAAAACCATTCGGGCGCGATCTGGCGTCTGCGCGGGACCTCAACCGTGTCCTGCGATCTGTTTTTACGGAGGACGCGATCTTCCGCATCGATCATTTCCTCGGCAAGGAAGCGATCATGAACATCCTCTATTTCCGCTTCGCCAATACCTTTCTGGAACCGGTTTGGAATCGCAACTATGTGGCCAGTGTACAAATCACTCTATCGGAGGCCTTCGGCGTACAGGGACGCGGCACGTTTTACGAGAGCGCAGGCTGCCTGCGCGACGTCATCCAGAATCATCTGTTTCAGATCGTCGCGCTGCTGGCCATGGAGCCGCCGGCCTATCAGGGGTTTGATGCCGTGCATGCCGAGAAACACAAAATCTTTCGCGCCATGCGTCCGCTCGAGCCCGACGATCTGGTGCGCGGCCAGTACCGCGGTTACCGCGATGAGCCGGGGGTGGCGAAGAACTCCGATGTCGAGACATTCTGTGCCCTGCGCTTGTTCATCGATTCGTGGCGCTGGCAAGGTGTACCGTGGTACCTGCGCTCCGGAAAATGTCTGGCCCGAACCATGGCAGAGATCCTGGTGGAGCTGAAGCCCCCGCCGCAACGGCTTTTCGACGACTCGGCCCCGGTGAACGGGCGCGCCAACTATTTACGCTTTCGGCTCTCACCCCGTACTGCTATCGCCCTCGCCGCACGTGTCAAGCGCGCAGGAAAGGCGTTCACCGGCGACCAGCGTGAGCTCTTTCTGCTCAACGAGCAGCCGGACAAAGAGTCCCCCTATGAGCGGCTGCTGGGAGACGCCATGGCCGGTGACGGGGCGTTATTCGCCCGTGAGAGTTGCATTGAAGCCGCTTGGGCGGCAGTCGATCCAGTCCTGACAACGCACCACCGGGTGGTACCATACGAGCCCGGCAGCTGGGGGCCGGAACAGGCTGACGCACTTATCGCCGCGGACGGGGGCTGGCACAACCCCGTGGCTGAGGAGGCGGAATGACTGCGCCCGACGAGGTGGTTTTCCTGTTGGACGTCGATAACACCTTACTCAAGGAACCTCTGATTAATTCTGGGCTGGATGGATGGCGAGATGAAATGTTCCGGATCAAGGCGAAAAGCGCAGGTAATAGCGTGCTATTGCCAAGATTTTCAACGCCGAGCCGGGATATTTCAGCCGCTAGACACCGGTTCATGAATTAATCAGAGGTTCCTCAACAATGATCACATCGTAGCAGACCTTGACGATCATCTACAGCGGCAGTTCGGCCTCGATAGCCGGGACCGGTATTGGGCGATTTTCGAAGAACTCCGCCTTGAGCACGGCTACGCAGACTATCTGGGCGCTTTGCAGCGCTACCGGCTGGAGGACTTGAACGACCCGCGCCTGCTGCTCATGTCTTCCTTTCTGGTGGACTATCCGTTTGCAAGGCGGATTTATCCCGGCGCGCTCGGCCTCATTCAGCATCTTCGTAGACGGGGGGCTACGGTGATCCTGTCGGATGGCGATGTGGTGTTCGAGCCACGCAAGATTCAGCGCTCCGCTTTGGGAGGGTGAAGATAGACACGGATGGCCGTCAGCATGTATTTGAAGTTCAAGTGTATCTCGATATACCGCACCGGGACGATGTGGCGGTACCCATGGAGAATTCGTGTATCCTATGGCAGGAGTGATTAGAGGTTCCTAAGATATAAGGTACCGACATATATCCAGTTCAATAGTTTGGAGAAGGTGAGAGATATGGATGCCACGTTAATTACTATCCTGATTCTTGTTGTGCTGATTGTTTTTTATGTAATCGCAATATTTAACAAACTGGTTACGCTGAAGAATCGTTATCAAAACGCCTTTGCGCAGATTGAGGTGCAGTTGAAGCGCCGTTACGACCTGATACCCAATCTTATCGAGACCGCGAAGGGTTATATCAAGCACGAACGCGAAACCCTGGAGGCAGTGGTCCAGGCGCGCAACATGGCGCAAAATATGCTGTCATCGGCAGCGGCAGATCCGGGCAATGCCGAGGCAATAAAGGGGCTGAGTGGCGCCGAAGGAAAACTGGCTGGCGCCCTGATGAATTTTAATATGGTGATGGAGGCCTATCCGGACCTCAAGGCCAACCAGAACATGATGCAATTAAGTGAAGAGCTTGTCTCTACAGAAAATAAGGTCTCATTCGCCAGGCAGGCCTTCAACGACCAGGTGATGGCCTATAACACCTATAAGCAGACGTTTCCTCCGGTCTTCTTTGCTGCACGTTTTGGCCATGCCGCGGATGCGACCCTGCTGGAATTTGAAGATAGCGCTGCAATACAGGCAGCACCTAAAGTATCGTTCTAGTCGCAGCCATATGGTCTGATATCTGAAATGAACTTCTTTGAATCGCAAGACCGTGTTCGCAAAAACACAGTTCAGCTCGTCTTCCTGTTTGTGCTGGCAGTGGTCGCCTTGATCATCATGACCAACCTCCTGGTCATGGTGGTGTTTGGTTATATCAACAGTGAACAAATTCAAGATGGTGGGGCATTGCTCCGGCAGATCGACTGGCGGACATTTGCCACTGTCAGCATCGGCGTAGGCGCCGTAGTGCTGGTAGGTAGCCTCTATAAGATCATGGCCCTGTCGGCCGGGGGTAAGACTGTTGCGGAGGCCCTGGGTGGGCGATTGATTCCGCAAAACACGGATGACTTGAAGCAGCGCAAACTGCTAAACATAGTGGAGGAAATGGCCATTGCATCCGGTACGCCGGCACCACCTGTCTATCTGCTGGTGGATGAGCCGGGCATTAACGCCTTTGCAGCAGGTTTTTCGCCGCGCGATGCCGTCATCGGTGTTACCCAAGGGGCGATCGATCACTTGAGTCGTGATCAGTTGCAGGGCGTCATCGCCCATGAGTTCAGCCATATTTTCAATGGTGATATGCGGCTCAATATCCGCCTGATGGGGGTGCTGAATGGCATCCTGATTATCGGCATTATCGGCTACTATATGTTGTATTCTGCTTCTTATTCGAGGCGTGGTCGGAGTAGCGACAAGGGTGCGGGCGGACTACTGGCACTGGCTATTGGGCTGATGGTCATCGGTTTCGCCGGTACCTTCTTCGGAAACCTGATCAAGGCCGCGGTGAGCCGGCAGCGTGAATACCTGGCGGATGCCACAGCGGTGCAGTTTACCCGCAACCCGGAGGGGATTGCGGGCGCATTGAAACGAATTGGAGGGCTCGAGTTTGGTTCCAGAGTGGAGAACCCGGCCGCCCCCGAAGTCAGTCATGCGTTTTTTGCTCAGGGCGTATCCGGTTTTATGCAATCGTTGTCCGCCACGCATCCTCCTCTGGCCAAGCGCATCCTGCGCATCGACCCCCGCTGGGACGGAGAGTTTGATTCTTCCGATAACGCCGACGTGCCCCGGGATGAGGTTGAGCGTGTTAAAAGCGAGGCTGTAACGCGCAAAGAATTTATCAAGAATATTGCTGTGGGCGCTGCAATGACAGACCTCAAAAATGTGATTGATCAAATAGGTAACCTCAACCCGGAAGCAATCAGTCACGCGCGCACATTGATAACAGAATTGCCCATGGCTATTAGAGAGACTGCCCGGGAACCCTATGGTGCCCGCGCCGTGATTTATTCGCTGGCGCTCGATTCGCAACATGAACTGCGCGCCCGGCAACTGGAGCATTTGCAAGCATATGCCGATCCGGACGTTTTCGTATTAATAGAGAAACTACTTCCGGAGATGAATGACCTGGATGTCAAATACCGTTTGCCGCTGATTAACATCGCCGTGCCAGCGCTGAAGCAGTTGTCACTCGATCAGTATCAGGCCTTCAGGAGCAATCTAGTCGCGTTGATCGAAATGGATTCCAAAGTTGAGTTGTTGGAATGGTCGTTGCAGAAGATTCTCTTTAATCATCTGGATGGCCAGTTTTTCAAGACGGCGCGCACGCGTACGCGCTATTCCGATGTCGGCCGGCTGAAGAAGGAAGTCGAGCTTGTTCTATCGGTAATGGCCTATGCCGGCCAGCAGGGCCAAAAAGATGTTGAAGAAGCCTTCAATGCGGCTGCGAAAACGCTGGACATCGGGGAGCTACACTTAATGGCGATAAACAAAATCAGTCTTGCTGATCTCGACCGCTCCCTGAAAAACCTGGAAAAGTTGAGGCCCCTGGCCAAGCCAAAACTGCTGATGGCATGTGCTACCAGCATCGTGCATGATCAAATAATATCTTCTGTCGAAATCGAGTTGCTGCGTGCCTTTTCAGGTGCCCTTGATTGCCCAATGCCGTCGATAGCATTGTGACCATGGCAGGTGGCCTGTTGGATACATCAGGCGTGTCTAAGTTGAAGGTAAGACCCAGGGCCACTTCCTGGCGTAAGCTATACAGCTTTGTCCTGCCATGAGCAGTTGTTCAAGGGACGAGGCTGTGCTGCGAATCTATTGTTCTTCGGGGTCGAGAAGGTCAGGTTATTTGTCGTTACGTACCAAGCGGAGTGCCCATGCAATTCTTTTGTTTCCCATGTAACTGTATCCTGTTAACAGGTGCACCAGCAGCGCCCCTTTTCGATAACCGGGATCCTGCGTTGATGACCAGTAGCCTGTGACTGGCGCATTCGGGAATGCCTTAAGATTGATCGCTGGATCATAACAGCGTCGTTCTACTATCGTTGACAGTTCCTCGACTGTCGGCAGGCGCCACTCCTGGTAGCCTGCAAAACCACCTTCGCGATTCAGTTCGCGAACCGCGACTCTGGCCTCAAAAAAATCGTAGGTCAAATATGAAGAAGTACAACTTCCGTCTCGCCAAATCTGGCCCAGCGCACAGCGCATCCACAACAGCTTGGTTTTCTTGTCTTTTACAGTACCGTCTTCATTCATGATGAAAAGGTGATCAGGTGTGGTCTCAGCCCGAGTTGGATCGCATTGTTGTGCAAACGTCGGCAGGCTCAACAGGACGAATACCATGAGAAGAAAACAATTTTTCATAATACGTGATCGTCTGAGTAATTTCCCGTGCATGGCGAAACTATGCTGATCTGTCGGCCAGCCTAACATGAATGACTATCATCTAATATCTCCTGTGATTTTTCTAAGAAAACAGCAAGATGGTGATATTGTCAGTTGATATAAATATCGTTATACAGCCCTGCGTTTTCAATGACCCCTCCGGGAAAGGTTGGCATCACTCGCTGTCAGGTGAAGAGAATATCGCTGAGCGACATAGCAGATATGGAGCCCGGATAAAGACAAATCTTAAGGTGCATTTGGTCCGAATGCCGAAATACTGGCAGCGAGTGCTGAGCGGGCATGGTGTGGACAAGGGATATCTTACGCAAGAAATATTGGGATTGTTATTGCCAGCCGCGTGGTTATTTGGCAGCGAACTCAGGGGCAATTGCCGCACAAATATATTGAGCAACAAGAAGGGGGCGGTTGCTGATGATCGTCGATTTCTCATCGACCACCCTGAAGCCCTCGCCTTACAGGCGAGGGTTGTTGAATTGGTCGGGGTGACAGGATTTGAACCTACGACCCCTGCCTCCCGAAGGCAGTGCTCTACCAGGCTGAGCTACACCCCGAATGATCGAATTGTTTCAGTAGTCGCGCTTGACGGAAAATTCTGCCAAGGCATACAGCGCATCTCGGTAGGGGCTGGAGGGGATCTGCGCCAGCGACCGGGATGCCAGTTGCGCCTCTCGTTGAGCCGCGCGTGCAGTGTAAGTTAATGCGTCGGTAGATTCAACGGCCTGCATCACCGCTTCGATGTTTTCGCGTCCGCCTTTTTCGATGGCATGGCGAATGAGCGCCGCCTCATGGGGCGTGCCTACCCGCATGGCATGAATCAGGGGCAGGGTGGGGCGGCCCTCTGCCAGGTCGTCGCCGATGTTCTTGCCCATCTGGTCCGCCGAGGCGCTGTAGTCCAGCACGTCATCGATGAGCTGGAAGGCCGAGCCGATGTGGGCGCCGTAGGCGGACAGTGCCTGTTCCACTTCAGGGGTCGAGTCGCTGACGACAGCCCCCAGGCGGGCGGCGGCCTCGAACAATTTGGCGGTTTTGCAGCGGATGACCTCCAGGTATTTCTCCTCGCTGGTGTCTGCATCATTGCTGTTGAGCAGCTGCATCACCTCCCCCTCGGCGATGGTGTTGGTGGTCTGGGCCATGATGTCCATGACGCGTGGATTGCCCACCTCCACCATCATCTCGAAGGCCCGGGAGTAGAGAAAGTCCCCCACCAGGACGCTGGCCTCGTTGCCCCATACTGCGTTGGCGGTTTCCTGGCCGCGACGCAATTCCGAGGCATCCACCACATCGTCGTGGAGCAGGGTTGCGGTATGGATGAATTCGATGACGGTGGACAGATTGATGTGATCCACCCCCTCATATCCCAAGGAGCGCGCGCTGAGCAGCACCAGGAGGGGACGCATGCGCTTGCCGCCACCGTTGACGATATAGAATGCCAGTTGGTTGATGAGGCTGACTTTCGACTTGAGCCGCTCATGGATCATGCGGTCCACGGCCTGCATGTCGTTGGCCATGAGGCCGTGAATGGCGTCGAGATCCATGGCCAGCTTGGGGGCGGTCTGTGTGTACAAGATAGAAGCACTCGGTTATGACAAAAGCTCAGTGTAAGATTCTTCGCAAAGTGTGGCAAGCCCGGTGCTGCGGGGCCATTGACCCGGCGCGGGACAGCGGTTAAAATGCCCGGCTTGCATCGATTTTCAGCTATTGGCTTTATTTAGGAATTGAAAGGTCTGGGAGTGAGCTATGTACGCGGTATTTGAAACAGGCGGCAAACAGTATCGGGCATCCGAAGGGGATGTGATCCGGGTGGAGAAGATCGACGCGCCTGAAGGCGGGTCCATCGATATCGACAAGGTCCTGATGGTGACCGACGGCGAGGAGGTGAAGGTCGGCGCCCCCTATGTCTCGGGCGGCAAGGTGTCCGCCACCGTGCGTTCCCAGGGGCGGCACAAGAAGATCAAGATCGTCAAGTTCCGCCGCCGCAAACACTCGCGGAAGCAGATGGGGCACCGCCAGGCCTATACGGAATTGCAGATCACCGGCATCACCGCCGGCTGATGGGGACGAGTTGCTGGAGGATTTGAACCATGGCACATAAAAAAGCAGGCGGCAGCAGCCGCAACGGGCGCGAGTCGGAATCGAAACGCCTGGGCGTGAAGCGTTTTGGCGGTGAGCAGGTGCGGGCCGGCAACATCATCGTGCGTCAGCGCGGCACCCGCTTCCACCCCGGGGTCAACGTGGGCTGCGGCCATGACCACACCCTCTACGCCAAGGAGGACGGCCAGGTGCTGTTCGAGGTCAAGGGGCCCAAGAAGCGCAAATATGTCAGCGTGGTGGCCGATTAGAACCCGGCGTCGTTTGCCTCTTAATCGCATGACCAAGACCCCGTCTCTGTACGGGGTTTTCTTTTCTCTTTTTCCTTGTATCTTGTATCTGATTTTATGAAATTCGTCGACGAAGTCACAATTCGGGTCAAGGCTGGGGATGGCGGCAATGGCTGCGTCAGCTTCCGGCGCGAGAAATTCATCCCCTTCGGTGGTCCCGACGGGGGTGACGGCGGCGATGGCGGCAGCATCTATCTGGTGGGGGACCCCAATCTCAACACCCTGGTGGATTTTCGCACCCAGCGCCACTACAGCGCCGAGCGGGGCCAGAATGGCAGCGGCGCCAACCGCACCGGCAAGAGTGGCGAGGACCTGCTGATCTCGGTGCCGGTGGGCACCCTGGTCCGGGACTGTGACACCGGAGAGTTGATGGGCGAGGTGGTGGAGCCCGGCCAGCGCCTGCTGGTGGCGAAGGGCGGCTATCATGGTCTGGGCAATGCCCGTTTCAAGAGCAGTACCAACCGGGCGCCGCGCAAGGCCACCTCCGGCACGCCGGGCGAGGAGCGCCGCCTGGAGTTGGAGCTCAAGCTGCTGGCCGACGTAGGCCTGCTGGGCCTGCCCAATGCCGGCAAGTCCACTTTCATCCGCGCGGTGTCCGCGGCGCGTCCCAAGGTGGCCGATTACCCTTTTACCACGCTGCATCCCAACCTGGGGGTGGTAAGCGTCAGTCACCACCGCAGCTTCGTAGTTGCGGACATTCCCGGCCTCATCGAGGGGGCCGCAGAGGGTGCCGGTCTGGGGATCCGTTTCCTCAAACACCTGTCGCGCACCTCCCTGCTGCTGCATCTGGTGGATGCCGCCCCATTGGATGGCAGCGACCCCGTTGCAGCGGTGCGCGAGATCGAGAACGAACTGCACAACTACAGCGAGGAACTCTCCCGTAAGGAGCGCTGGCTGGTGCTCAATAAAGTGGATCTGCTGCCGGCGGAGCAGCGTGATGCGGCTTGCCAAGAGATCGTGGAGCGCCTGCAGTGGCAGGCACCCTGGTTCACCATTTCGGCGCTGGGCGGCGAAGGCACCCGCGAACTGTGTTACAAGATTATGGACTATCTGGAGAAGGCTCAAGTATGAAGCCGTGAGGTGGCGTATCCCCCTCACTCCTTACCCCTCACGCCTCACGCTTTAGTGACTCACCCCCCCTTTTATCTTTACCCTTTTCTCTTTACTCTGAGCCCCATGAACAGACGCGAACAACTGAAGCAGGCCCGGCGCTGGGTGGTCAAGGTGGGCAGTTCCCTGCTCACCAATGATGGCCGGGGCCTGGATGGCGCGCTCATCGCCGTCTGGGCGGAGCAGATCACGGCGTTGCGGAGGGGCGGCGCCGAGGTGGTGCTGGTATCTTCTGGCGCGGTTTCCGAAGGCGTGAAGCGCCTGGGCTGGCAGCAGCGCCCCCATGCCCTCCACGAATTGCAGGCCGCCGCCGCGGTGGGTCAGATGGGGGTGATCCAGGCCTACGAGTCGGCCTTCCAGGGAGAGGGCGTCCACACCGCCCAGGTTCTCCTGACCCACGAGGATTTGGCCAGCCGCCAGCGCTATCTCAATGCCCGCAGCACCCTGCGCACCCTGCTGGCCCTGCAGGTGGTGCCGGTGGTCAATGAAAACGATACCGTGGCCGTGGATGAGATCCGTTTCGGCGACAACGACACCCTGGCGGGGCTGGTGGCCAATCTCATCGAGGCCGACCTGCTGGTGATCCTCACCGATCAGGACGGCATGTACGACCAGGATCCCAATCGCCACCCCGGGGCCAAGCTTATCCGCGAGGCGCGCGCCGGCGATCCGCGCCTGGAGGAGCTGGCCGCTGGCGGCGGCAGTGGGCGCTGGGGGCGCGGTGGCATGCTCACCAAGGTGCGTGCCGCCACCCATGCCGCCCGTTCCGGCACACCTACGGTCATCGCCTCGGGCAAGGGGGAGCGTATCCTGGAGCGCATTGCCGCAGGCGAGGCGCTGGGCACCCTGATCTATCCCGATCAGGAACCGCTGCTGGCCCGCAAGCGCTGGCTGGCCGGACAACTCCAGGTGCGCGGCCAGCTGGTGATCGACGACGGCGCCGTCACCGTGTTGCGCGAGGCCGGCAAGAGCCTGCTACCCATCGGCGTGACCGAGGTGCGGGGTAATTTCGAGCGCGGCGAAGTGGTGGCCTGTCTGGATGGCCGGGGGCGGGAGGTCGCCCGCGGTCTGGTGAACTACAGCGCCGCCGAGGCGCGCCGCATCATGGGGCAGCCTAGTTGCCGCATCGAGGAATTGTTGGGCTATGTGGATGAACCGGAACTGATTCACCGGGATAATCTGGTGTTGATGTGAGGAGCGCTTCCGAGAAGGCGGGCACAAAAAAGCCGGGCTGTAAGCCCGGCTTTTTTGTATGGCGAGCGGCTCCGGAAGAGTTCAGCCCTCGAGCTTGCGCAGATGGGCGTTGAGGCGGCTCTTCTGGCGGGCGGCCTTGTTCTTGTGGATGATGCCCTTGCGGGCCATTTTGTCGAGGACGGGCACAGCAGCCTGATAGGCAGCGCTCGCCTGGTCCTTGTCGCCAGCGGCGATGGCCTTGACGATTTTCTTGACGACGGTACGCATATGCGAGCGCAGTGCGCCGTTGTGCGTGCGGTGTTTTTCTGCCTGACGGGCCCGCTTTCTGGCCTGGGCTGAGTTTGCCAATTGACTACTCCTTCTGCTACGACTCGATCAAAGGGCACATACTATGATGATTCTTCATGGCTTTGTCAATCTCTTGGGCACATCTCGCCGGGGAAAATCACGCTCCGCCAGGTGCGTCGGCGGCCCCTCCTGGCAGAACCAGGCTGTACTCCTGTGCAGTGGACCTGGGTGGTGACTTGTGCGCTGCCCGTGTCGCCGGTAATATCCTGATTCAATAATAATGAGCAGCCCCCCAGCAAGAGCCCAGCCGTGAGCAAGCGATTATTCCGTTCCACCGTCACCGTGGGGGGCATGACGGGCATCTCGCGGGTGCTGGGGCTGGTGCGCGATATCGTCATCGCGCGGGCCTTTGGGGCGGGGCTGGGCGCCGACGCCTTTTTCGTCGCCTTCAAGATCCCCAATTTTCTGCGCCGCCTGTTTGCCGAGGGCGCCTTCTCCCAGGCCTTCGTGCCGGTGTTGTCGGAATACAAGACCCGCCGCGAACAGGCCGAGGTGCGCCGGCTGGTGGACAATGTGGTGGGGGTGCTGGGGGGGATCCTGTTCCTGGTCACCCTGGCGGGGGTGCTGGCCGCGCCGCTGCTGGTGACGATCTTTGCGCCGGGTTTCCTGCAGGACGCGGCCAAGTTCGATCTCACGGTGGCGATGATCCGGGTAACCTTTCCCTACATCCTGTTCATCTCCCTCACCGCCCTGGCAGGCGGTATCCTCAACAGTTACGGGCGTTTCGCCGTGCCCGCCTTCACCCCGGCGCTGCTCAATCTGTGCCTGATCGCGGCGGCCCTGTGGCTGGCGCCGCGCCTGGCAGAGCCGGTGACAGCCCTGGCCTGGGGGGTGTTCCTGGCGGGTGTGGTGCAGTTGCTTTTTCAGCTGCCCTATCTCAGGGGGCTGGGGCTGTTGCCCCGGCCCCGCTTCAGTCTCCGCGACGAGGGGGTGCGGCGCGTGGCGCGCCTCATGCTGCCAGGCATCTTCGGCTCCTCGGTGGCTCAGATCAATCTGCTCTTCGATACCTTGATTGCCTCTTTCCTGGTGACCGGCAGCGTCAGCTGGCTGTATTTCTCCGACCGTCTGGTAGAGTTCCCCCTGGGGGTGTTCGGCATCGCCCTGGCCACGGTGATCCTGCCCACCCTGTCGCGCCGCCATGCCGACGATGCCCCCGAGGCCTTCTTCGCCACCCTGGACTGGGCGCTGCGCCTGGTGATGGTCCTCGGCGTACCGGCGGCCGTGGCCCTGCTGGTGCTAGCCGGACCCATGCTCATGACCCTGTTTCAGTACGGCGCCTTCGATCTTAATGACGTGGCCATGGCACGCCTCAGCCTCATGGCCTATGCCGTAGGGCTGTTGGGTTTCATCCTGGTGAAGGTGCTGGCCCCCGGGTTCTATGCCCGCCAGGATACCCGCACCCCGGTAAGGGTGGGGGTGATCGCCATGCTGGCCAATATGGTGATGAACGTGGCCTTTGTGGTGCCCATGGTAGTGTGGGAGTTGCCGGGGCCCCATGCCGGCCTGGCGCTGGCCACGTCGCTGTCGGCCTTTCTCAACGCCGGCCTGTTGTTTCATTTGCTGCGCCGCGATGCCGGTTACCGGCCGGCGCCGGGCTGGAGCCGGCTGCTGATCCAGATCCTGGCGGCCAGTGCCGCCATGGCGGCGCTGTTGTGGTTCGCGGCCGGTGATCCTGGTTTGTGGGCGGCGCGTTCCTGGCACGGTCGCGCCACACTGCTGGCCCTGCTGGTGCTGGCGGGTGCGCTTTGTTATTTCCTGGTGCTACGCCTCACGGGTGTGAGGCTGCGCCGGCTGTTGAAATCCTGACGGGGCCGCTGACATGGTCCGCTGCTGCTTTACTCAGTATAATGCCGGGATATCCCGAAGCAGGGAGATGCGCGGTGCCGGCAACGGTGCCGCAAGCTACAGGGCAGGCCAAGGCGACACGTGAGGCAACATCCATGGAATTGATCAGGGGGCATTACAATCTGCGGGCCCGTCATCGCGGCTGTGTGGCCACCATCGGCAATTTCGACGGCGTGCATCTGGGTCATCAGGCCGTGTTGGGGCAGCTTTCCGAGAAGGCCGCCGAACTGTGCCTGCCTTCTGTGGTGGTGACTTTCGAACCCCATCCCCAGGAGTATTTCGGGCGGGAGCAGGCGCCGCCCCGCCTGACCCGCTTTCGGGAAAAGATCCAGACCCTGCGCCGCTATGCCGTGGACCGGGTGCTGGTGTTGCGTTTCAACCGCCGCCTGGCGCAGATGTCAGCGGAAGACTTCATTCATCAGGTACTGGTGGAGGGCCTGGGCATTCGTTATCTGGTGGTGGGCGACGACTTTCGTTTCGGTTACCGGCGCCAGGGGGATATTGAAATGCTGCGTGCCGCCGGTGGTCAGCATGGTTTTCAGGTCATCAATATGCATACTTTCGAGATCGACGGCGCCCGGGTGAGCAGCACCCGCATCCGCGAGGCCCTGCGCGCCGGTGCCCTGGGGACCGCCGAGAAGCTGCTGGGTCGTTGCTACCGGATTTCCGGGCGTGTGGTGCGTGGTGAACAGCGCGGCCGCACCCTGGGTTTCCCTACCGCCAACATCCATGTCCACGGTCCGCTGGCGGGGCGGCGCTGTGTGGCGGCGACGCTGCCCCTGCAGGGCGTCTATGCCGTGGATGTCTTCGGCCTGGAGACCGAACCCTTGCGCGGCGTGGCCAATATTGGTTTCCGGCCCACGGTGGACGGCCGCCGCTGTCTGCTGGAAGTCCATGTGCTGGACTTCAACGGCGACATCTACGGCCGCCACCTGCAGGTGGAATTCCTCAAGAAACTGCGCGACGAGCGGCGTTTCGAATCCCTCGGTGCCCTGCAGGCCCAGATCCGGCGCGACGTGGACCTGGCCCGTGCTTTCTTTCAGCGCGGCTCGCGGCCGGTGGACCGGATTTCTGTGCCGGCCTGAAGCCGGTGCGATCTTTTTCAGCAACTTCCTTTTAAGATAAGAACAAGGTGATGACGGATTACAAAGCCACACTCAATCTGCCCCGTACCGCTTTTGCCATGAAGGCCAATCTGGCCAATCGCGAACCCCAGTTCCTCAAGGAATGGCAGGAGATGGGGCTCTATGAACAACTGCGGACGGCCCGTGCCGGAGCGCCCAAGTTCATCCTCCACGACGGCCCCCCCTACGCCAATGGCGAGATCCATATCGGCCATGCCGTCAACAAGGTGCTCAAGGACATCATTGTCAAATCCAAGACCCTGGCCGGTTATGACGCCCCCTATGTGCCGGGCTGGGACTGCCACGGCCTGCCCATCGAGCTGAACGTGGAAAAGAAAA
>CAYRLE010000058.1:0-15857 GCA_964425105.1 uncultured Gammaproteobacteria bacterium
CTCAAGGCTGGCAGGCAACTGCCCGACAAATGGGTATCGACCAGGTGATGCTCATCGACAGCGAGATGCGCATCCATGTGACGCCGAAAATGAACCGGCGCCTGATTTTTCAGTCTCAACCTGTACCGGAAGTTATCGTAAGCCCTTTGTCATGACCCGAGCAGACTATATCGTAGTGGCCGCCACCCTGCTCCTGCTGCCCATCCTGTATCTGAACTTCTGGGGCGGCGGGCCGGCGCAGGCGGCCCACATCCACGGCGCCGACGGCCGCGAATTCAGCGTTCCTCTGAGCGTGGACCAGACCCTGGAGCTGGAGGGCCCCCTGGGCACCAGCATTATCGAGATCCGCAATGGCCGGGTGCGTTTCAGCGACTCGCCGTGCCGCGGCAAGCAATGCATCCATGCCGGCTGGCTGGAGCAGGGCGGCGAGTTCGCCGCCTGCCTGCCCAACCGCATCAGCGTCGCCGTGAGCGCCGCCGAGACCCGTTACGACAGCATCAATTTCTGAATCCCCCATGCCCTCAGCCAAAGATCAACAGACCGTGGTCATCACCACCACCCGCCAGGATCACCGTATCGCCTGGCTGACCGCCCTGGCCATCGCCATCCACATCGCGGAGAGCGTGCTGCCCAGCCCCCTGCCCGGTGTCAAGCCGGGGCTGGCCAATGTGGTGACCCTGACGGTACTGTTCCTCTACGGCTGGTCCGCCGCGGCCTGGGTCAGCCTGCTGCGGGTACTGGTGGGCAGCCTGCTCATCGGCACCTTCCTCACCCCCACCTTCGCCCTCAGCCTCAGCGGCGCCCTGGCCAGCCTGGCGGTATTGGGACTGGGCACCCTGCTGCCCGGCCGCGGCCTAGGCCCAGTGGGCTTCGCTCTGCTGGCCTCCCTGGCCCATATGACGGGACAGTTCTTCTGCGCCTACTGGCTGTTCATCCCCCATGACGGCCTGTTCGGCCTGCTGCCGCTGCTCATGACCCTGGCGGCCGGCTTCGGCCTGCTCAGCGGGCTCATCGTCCAGGCCATGCTGCCCCGCCTCCGGGAGCAGGCGAGGTGAGCACGCTGCAGTACACGTCCCCCTCCGTCAGCGCAGCCGACCGCCTCGGCCTGACCCTGTTCTTCGCCATCGTGATCCACGCCGTACTGATCCTGGGCATCAGCTTCAAACCGGAACTGATCCGCCCGCCCCAGGACGAACATCCGCCCATCGAGATCATCCTCGTGCACCAGCGCAGCGAGGAGACACCGGAGAAGGCAGAATACCTGGCCCAGGCCAACCTGGAAGGGGGCGGCAACACCAGCGAGAAGGTGCGCCCCACCAGCCCCGCGTCCACCCCGATCCCGCCGGAGCGGCCCGGCCACGACAGCGCCATCACCCCCGCCGCGGCCCCCCCGCCACAACCGCGCCCGGCCAGCGCTCCCAGCCTGACCCTGGAGAAATCCCCCCAGCAGAGCCGGCCCCTGGAGCAACCCCGTCAGGAGCAGCAGGCGCCGCTGACCGCCGTGGAACTGATGCAGCGCAGCCGCGAGATCGCCAATCTCAGCGCCGAGATCGACCGCTCCCTGCAGGCCTATGCCCAGCGCCTCAAGCACCGCTACATCTCCTCACGGGCGCGGGAATACCGCGACGCCGCCTACCTGGATGCCTGGCGCGCCAAGGTGGAGCGCATCGGCAACCTGAACTATCCTGAAGAGGCCAAGCGCCGCGCCATCTCCGGCAGCCTTCTCCTGGACGTGGCCATCAAGGCCGATGGCACCATCCACAGCATCACCGTGCGCCGTTCTTCCGGCAAGAAACTCCTCGACGACGCCGCCATGCGCATCGTGCGTCTGGCGGCGCCCTTCGCCCCCTTCCCCGAGGAACTGCGCAAGGATACCGACGTGCTGCATATCACCCGCACCTGGCAGTTCCTCAACGACAATCTTCAGACCGGCCGCTGAAAGCCGACTTGTCACAGCCTTGCCGGTGGCGGATACTAGTCTAATGAATGAGATGAGTTCTCTCACCAACCACTTTCTCATCGCCATGCCCAGCCTCAAGGACCCCAATTTCTTCCATGGGGTCACCTACATCTGCGAGCACAACGAGGAAGGGGCCATGGGCATCATGATCAACCGCCCCCTGGACATCGAGCTGGGCGAGGTCCTGGGGCAGATGCAGATCAGCAACGAACGGCCGGAAGTGGCCGAAATCCCTATATTCCTGGGCGGCCCCGTGCAGTGCGAACGAGGTTTCGTATTGCACAAGCCCCACGGCCAGTGGGAAGCCACTCTCAAGGTCACCGCAGAGATCGGCGTCACCTCCTCGCGCGACATCCTGGAGGCCATCGCCCGCGGGGAAGGCCCGCAGCAATGCCTCATCGCCCTGGGCTACGCCGGCTGGGCGGCCGGACAGCTGGAACAGGAAATGGCGGAAAACGCCTGGCTGAGCGTGCCCGCCGACGACAAGATCATCTTCACAACCCCCTATGACCAGCGCTGGGAAAGCGCCGCGGCGCTCACCGGCGTGGACATCAAGCGGCTCTCCAGCGAGATCGGCCACGCATGAGCGGCTGCCGCACCCTGCTGGCCTTCGACTACGGACACAAGAAAATCGGCGTCGCGGTGGGACAGGAACTGACCGGCGCCGCCCGCCCCCTGGTCACCCTCCCCACCCGCAAGGGTGAACCCGACTGGGACGCCATCACTGCGCTGATCCAGCAATGGCGCCCCGCCGCCCTGGTGGTAGGCCTGCCCCTGCACCTGGATGGCAGCGAGCAGGACACCACCCATGCCGCGCGCCGATTCGCAAACCGTCTGCGGGGCAGGTATCATTTGCCCGTATATTTTGCGGACGAGCGCCTGTCCTCCATGGCCGCCCTGCAGCTGCTGCGAGAACAGTACCAGGAACGCAAGGGGCGCAGCCAGGGCGTGGATGCAGTAGCGGCCCAACTCATCCTCGAGACCTTTTTCAGCCAGGGTGACGACAGCAAAAATAAAACTGGTGAATCAACAAATTAGCAAGCCATCGGCATGACAACGGCGGAACCGGAGATCACAGAGGCACTGCAGCGCATGACGCGGGATCTACGCGTCCTGCTGCAGCAGCGGGCCATCGAAACACCCCTGATGGTGGGCATCCACAGCGGCGGTGTGTGGATCGCCGAGGCACTCCATGAACTGCTGGGCCTGGACACCCCCCTGGGGGCGCTGGACATCTCCTTCTACCGCGACGATTTCACCCGCATCGGCGTCAACCCCCAGGTCAAACCCTCCCGGCTGCCGGTGCCCATCGACGACCGCCACATCATCCTGGTGGACGACGTGCTCTATACCGGCCGCACCATCCGCGCGGCGCTCAATGAAATCTTCGACTACGGCCGCCCGGCCTCGGTGCTGCTGGCGGTGTTGGTGGACCGCAATGGCCGCGAACTGCCCATCCAGGCCGATGTCTCCGGCATCCAGATGGATCTGCCCCCCCATCGCCAGGTCAAACTCCAGGGGCCGGAGCGCCTGGTACTGAGCATCGAGGAAACCGGGGCCATCATGACTCATGGGGAGGTATGAGGCGTGAGGGGTGAGGCGGCCTTACTGACCAAGGGGAGAAGTTCATGCGCCTCACCCCTCACGCCTCACACCTCACGAATTCACCATACGGCGCCATGATCAAGGAAAACATCCAACTCGATCAGCAGGGGCGGTTGCGCCACTTCCTTACCATCGAGGGCCTCAAGCGCCAGCTGCTGACGGAGCTCCTGGACACCGCCGAGTCCTTCACCAGCGTCACGGAACAGACGGTGAAAAAGGTGCCGCTGCTGCGCGGCAAGACCATCGTCAACCTGTTCTTCGAGCCCAGCACCCGCACCCGCACCACCTTCGAACTGGCTGCCAAGCGGCTCTCCGCCGACGTGCTCAACATCAATGTCCCGGCCTCTGCCACCAGCAAGGGTGAGACCCTGCTGGACACCCTGCGCAACCTGGAGGCCATGCACTGCGACATGTTCGTGATCCGCCACGCCAACAGCGGTGCGGCCCATTTCATCGCCCGCCACGCTGCCCCCCACGTGAGCATCATCAACGCCGGCGACGGGCGCCATGCCCACCCCACCCAGGCCATGCTGGACATGTTCACCATCCGCCGCCACAAGGGCGAGTTCCACAAACTCACCGTGGCCATCGTCGGCGACATCATGCATTCCCGGGTGGCCCGCTCGCAGATCCACGCCCTCAGCACCCTGGGGGTCAAGGAGACGCGCATCATCGCGCCGCGCACCCTGATCCCGGCCTGCGCCGAGACCCTGGGGGTCCATGTCTATCACGACCTGCGCCAGGGGCTGCGCGACGTGGACGTGGTGATCATGCTGCGCCTGCAGCGCGAGCGCATGCGCGGCGCCTCCCTGCCCAGCGAGCACGAATACTATCAGCTCTTCGGCCTCACCGAGGAGAAGCTGGAACTGGCCGCAGACGACGCCATCGTCATGCATCCCGGCCCCATCAACCGGGGGGTGGAGATCGACTCCGCCATCGCCGACGGGCCGCGCTCGGTCATCCTGCAGCAGGTGAGCCACGGCATCGCCGTGCGCATGGCCGTCATGTCCCGGGCCATGCAGCCACAACATGCAGGGCAGGAGACGCCATGAGTGCCCTGCTGATCCGCAACGGCCGCGTCCTGGATCCTGCCAACGGTATCGACGAGGCCACAGATCTCTATGTGACTGAAGGACGCATTGCCGCCCTGGGCAGCGCCCCGGCGGGCTTTGCCGCCCAGCGCGAGATCGATGCCAGCGGCGCTGTGGTCTGTCCCGGCCTGGTGGACCTGCGCGCGCGCTGCCGGGAACCGGGCCTGGAGCACAAGGCCACCATTGACAGTGAATCGCGCGCCGCCGCCGCCGCTGGCGTCACCACCCTGTGCATGCCGCCCGACACCGACCCCATCGTGGACAGTGCTGCCGTGGCCGCCCTCATCCGGCGCCGCGCGGAACGGGCGGGGCTGACACACATCGTGCCCCTGGGCGCCCTGACGCGGGGACTGGAGGGCCGCCAACTCAGCGAGATGAGCGCCCTCAAGGCGGCCGGCTGCGTGGGGGTAAGCAACGATATCCACCCGATGAAGAACCACCTGGTGCTGCGCCGCGCCCTGGAATACGCCGCCACCTTCGACCTCACCGTCTTCATCCAGCCTCAGGATCCAGCCCTCAGCAACGAGGGCTGCGCCCACGAGGGCGCCGTCAGCACCCGCCTGGGGCTGCCCGGCATCCCCACGGCTGCGGAGACCATGGCGGTGGCCGGCTACCTGGCCCTCATCGAGGAAACCGGCGTGCGCGCCCATTTCACCCTGCTCTCCAGCAGCCGCGCCGCCCAGATGGTGGCCCGCGCCCAGCATGACGGGCTGCCGGTGAGCGCCGCCGTATCCGCCCATCACCTGCATCTCACTGAACTCGATGTGCTGGATTTCGACAGCCAATGCCATGTGGTGCCGCCCCTGCGCACCCAGCGCGACCGCGACGGCCTGCGCCACTGGCTGGCCCAGGGCGCCATCGGCGCGGTTTGTTCCGACCACCAGCCCCACGAGGCGGACGCCAAGCTGGCGCCCTTCAGCGCCACGGCACCGGGCATCTCCGCCCTGGAGACCCTGCTGCCCCTGACCCTGCGCTTGGTGGAGGAAGGCATCCTGCCACTCAATGATGCCATCGCCCGCCTCACCTGCCAGCCGGCGCGCATTCTGGGACTGGCGGCCGGCACCCTCACGCCGGGGGCGGCGGCTGACATCTGTATCTTCCACCCCGATGAATACTGGACCCTCAGCGCGGAAAACATGGTGAGCCAGGGCCACAACACCCCTTTCCTCGACTGGGAGATGAAGGGCCGGGTCCACTACACCCTGCTGGACGGCAGGGTGGTGTATGAGCGCGGGCAGTCATGAGCCACCGCAACAGCATCTTCGTCGAAGAAGCAGCCATCCTCAGCCATGCGGCCTGTGCCGGCGAGCAGTACATCCTGCGCCTCAAGGCGCCCCACTGTGCGGCGCGGGCGCGGGCCGGCAGCTTCGTCCACATCCAGTGCGACGACCTGCTGCCCATGCGCCGCCCCCTGTCCATCATGCGCGCCGATGCCGGCGCTGGCTGGCTCGAGTTGCTCTATCGCGCCGTCGGCCACGGCACCCGGCGCCTGGCGCAGCGCCAGGTGGGGGAACATCTCAGCCTGCTGGGCCCCATCGGCCGCCCATTCCAGCTGCATCCCCAGCGCCACCGCCCCCTGCTCATCGGTGGCGGCGTGGGCATCCCCCCCATGATCTTTCTCGCCCAGGAGATCCGCCACGCCGACTGGGCCTGCCAGCCCCTGCTGCTGGCGGGCTCCGAAACCCCCTTCCCTTTTACCCCCCGCCCCTCCCAGATCATGACCCCCGCCCTGCCCGCCGAGGTCATCGCCGCCATCCCCCTCATGGAGGACTGGGGCATCACCAGCCGCCTGGCCAGCCTGCAGGGCTTCCCCGGCTGCCACCAGGGCTATGTCACCGACCTGGGACGGCTGTGGCTGGAATCCCTGGACCAGGAGGCCCTGAGCAGCGTGGAAATCTTCGCCTGCGGGCCCCACCCCATGCTGGAGGCCGCCGCCGCCCTGGCGCGCGATTTCCACCTGCCCTGTCAGGTCTCCCTGGAGGAGTTCATGGCCTGCGCCGTGGGCGGCTGCGCCGGCTGCGTGGTGCCCGTGCACCATGAACAGGGCACCGCCATGAAGCGGGTCTGTGTGGACGGCCCGGTGTTCGATGCCCGCAGCGTCTTCCCTCCACCCTGACGGACTTGTAAGCATCGCCGCTGGGGGGCGACTACCGGAAAAAGAACAAGGAGCCCCCATTGCACATGACTACCCCTTCATTCTCCCTCGCAGGCTGCCTACTGGCATTGCTGCTCAGCGCCTCGGTACTGGCCCAGGAGCCGGACTGGCGGGACTATGCCCAACTGCTGCAGCACCATGTACGGCCGGTGGTGCTGGATGGCGTCGCCCTCAAGGGCGTGGACTATGCAGCCCTGCGCAAAGACCCCTTGTACACCAAGGTGTATACCGGACTGGCACGCTTCGATCCCGCGCGCCTCGCGGGACGTGAGGAACGCCTCGCCTTCTACATCAATGCCTACAACATCCTGGCCATCAAGGTGGTCCTGGACAACTGGCCCCTGGCCAGCATCAAGGACGCCGGCGGCCTGTTCAGCCCCGTCTGGAATCAGACCGCGGGGGTGATCGGCGGCCGCCGCTTCAGCCTGGATGAAATCGAACACGAGATCCTGCGTCCCATGGGTGATCCCCGCATCCACATGGCCATCGTCTGCGCCTCGGTGAGCTGTCCCGATTTGCGCCCCGAGCCCTACCGCGCCGCCCGCCTGCAGCAACAGCTGGATCGGCAGGCAGGCGATTTCCTGGCCAACCCCGGCAAGGGACTGCGCATCACAGAGGACGGCATCCGGGTCTCGAAGATTTTCGACTGGTTCGAGGAGGACTTCGCCAAGGCTTATGGGGGCGTAGCGCCCTTCCTGCGCCGCTACCGCCCGGGGCTGCCGGCAAAACTTGCCCTGACCGCAGACCTCCCCTATAACTGGTCACTCAACGACAGCGGACGGGCGCCATGAATAAACCGCAATACGACCTCTGCATCATCGGCGGCGGTGCCGCCGGACTGGTGGCCGCAGCCGGCGGCGCCGCCCTGGGTGCCAAGGTGATTCTGGTGGAGAAGCACCGCCTGGGCGGCGACTGCCTGCTCTATGGCTGCGTGCCCAGCAAGGCCCTGCTGCACTGCGCCAAGGTGGCCCATACCCTGCGCCACGCCGAGCGCTACGGCATCCCTGCCGCCACCCCCGAGATCTCCATCGCCACCGTCATGGAACACGTACAGTCGGTCATCGAAACCGTGGCGGAACACGACAGCCCGGAGCGTTTTCAGGCACTGGGGGTGGAACTCTGCTTCGGCAGCGGCAGCTTCGTCTCCCCCACCTGCTTCCAGGTGGAGGAACGCGCCATCAGGGCCCGCAAGTTCGTCATCGCCACCGGTTCCCGCCCTGCGGTGCCTCCCATCGAGGGCCTGGACAGCGTTCCCTATCTCACCAACGAAACCGTGTTCTCCCTGGCTGAACCCGTGGACCATCTCATAGTCCTGGGTGGCGGCCCCATCGGGGTAGAGCTCTCCCAGGCCTTCGCCCGCCTGGGCTGCCGGGTGACCATGATCGAAATGGGGGCGCGCATCCTGCCCCGCGAAGACGCCGACCTGGCCGAGGTGGTGAGCGCGCAACTGAGCGCCGACGGCATCGCCTTTCACTTCAATAGCGCAGTGCACAGCGTGGCGGGCACGGCACAGGGCATCACAGTCCGCTTCACTGGGAAGGGGGGGGAGCAACAAGTGTTGAGCGGCAGCCACTTGCTGGTGGCGGCGGGACGGCGGCCCAATGTGGAAAGTCTGGGGCTGGAACAAGCCGGCATAAAACTGCTGGGACGGGGGCGCATCCTCACCGACAAACGCCTGCGCACCAGCAACCGCAACATCTTTGCCTGCGGCGACGTGGTGGGGCCCTACCAGTTCACCCACATGGCGGAACACCAGGCAGGGGTGGTGCTGCGCAACGCCCTGTTTCACATTCCGGCGCGGGTCGAGGAACGGGTCATTCCCTGGTGCACCTTCAGCGACCCGGAGCTGGCCCGGGTCGGCCTCTCCGAGAGCGAGGCCTTTGAGGCGGGCATCCGCCACCAGGTCTATCGATTTCCCTTCCGCGACATCGACCGCGCCCAGGCGGAAGGGGAGACGGCGGGCTGCGCCAAGATCATCACCGATCCCAAGGGACGCCTGCTGGGCGCCGCCCTGGCCGGACCCCATGCCGGGGAGTTGATCCATGAATACACCCTGGCCCTGGCCAGAAACATGAAGGCCGCCGACCTCTCCAAGGTGATCCATATCTATCCCACCCTGGCCCAGATCAACCGGCGGGTCGCGGACCAGCGCCTCAAGGCCGGCCTCACGCCCACTGCCAGGAAATGGATCAAACGCCTGTTCGGCCTGCGGGGGGCTTGAGCGATTCCCACCGTCACAGGCTTGTTGCTACACTGCAGGCAATCACAACCGCCGGCAGACAAGAAACCATGAACAGCGCCACCAACCCCGAGACTTGGCTGCAGCGCTATGGAGACGATCTGTACCGCTATGCCCTGATGCGCCTCAAGAATCCCGCCGTGGCAGAGGATATGGTACAGGAGACCCTGCTGGCCGCCCTCAAGGCACGCCAGCGCTTCGCCGGGCAGTCCACCGAAAAGACCTGGCTCATCGGCATTCTCAAGCACAAGATCATCGATCATTTCCGCAAGAGCAAGCGCGAATACTCCGTGGAGGATATCGATGGCGAGGCCGACCGCCGCGATCACTATTTCGATGAACAGGGACACTGGAACACCCCCATCGGAGAATGGCAGCGCCCGGCCCTCGCCCTGGAACAGGAAGAATTCCGCCAGATACTGAGCGACTGCATCGCCGAGTTGCCGCAGCGACTCGCCGATCTCTACATCCTGCGGGAAATCAACGGACTGAAAAGCGATGAAGTCTGTAAGGTCTTGGAGATATCCACCACCAACAACATGTGGGTCATGCTGTCGCGGGCGCGGATGAGGCTGCGGCGCTGTCTGGAAAAGCGCTGGTTCGGCGCCGACAACGAGGAATGAACAAAATGCTAAGCTGCAAAGAAGTCAGCGAGCTGGTCTCCCAGTCCCTGGATCGCCAGCTGTCGCTGCGGGAACGCCTCGGCGTCCGTGTGCACCTGATGATGTGCCGCATGTGCCGGCGCTACCGCAGACAGATCACCTTTATATCCAAGGCCACCCGCCAATTGCTGGGCCGCCGTTCACCCACCACCCTGCCGCCCGAGGCCCGGGAGCGCATCGAAGAGGCCTTAAAAAGGCAGGAAAATGAGTAAGCACAGGAAGCAGAACGAGGCGTGCAGCGCTGCAATCAACCATGGATAGGGTAATGAGTGATGCGTAATGAGTGATGAAAAAAGACTTACCCCATCACTCATCACGCATCACGCATCACGCATCACGCATCACCCAGGCTACAACTGCTTGAGCTGTTGAATCAACTCGTTCACCATGGACTGGGCATCGCCGTAGAGCATGCGCGTGTTGTCCTTGTAGAACAACTCGTTTTCGATGCCCGCAAAGCCTGCGCCCTTGCCGCGCTTGATCACCAGCACGTTCTCGGCCTGATCCACGTTGAGGATGGGCATGCCATAGATGGGGCTGGAAGGGTCCGTGCGCGCCACGGGATTGACCACATCGTTGGCGCCGATCACCAGGGCCACGTCGCTGCTGGAGAACTCCGCATTGATCTCCTCCAGATCGAAGAGGTGGTCATAGGGCACGCCGGCCTCCGCCAGCAACACGTTCATGTGGCCGGGCATGCGCCCGGCCACGGGATGAATGGCAAACTTCACCTCGATATCCTTGGCCTCCAGCAGATCCATCAACTCGCGGATCTTGTGCTGGGCCTGGGCCACGGCCATGCCGTAGCCGGGGACGATGATCACCTTGGAGGCATAGCGCATCATGATGGCCGCATCCTCGGTCTCGATGGGCTTGAGGCTGCCGCTGATCTCGCCCTGCTCCCCTTCCTCCACCTTGCCGAAGCCACCGAACAGCACATTGGCCAGGGAACGGTTCATGGCCTTGGCCATCAACTGGGTCAGCAGGGTGCCGGCGGCGCCCACCACGGTGCCGGCCACGATCATAGCCGCATTGCCCAGGGCGAAACCCTCGAAGGCCACCGCCATGCCCGTCAGGGCGTTGTACAGGGAGATCACCACCGGCATGTCGGCACCGCCGATGGGCAGGGTCATGAGGATGCCGAAGGCCAGCGCCACCAGGAAGAAGATCAGCACCAGGGCGGTGGAGGCATCGCCGCCCAGCAGGCTGGCACCGAACAGCAGGGCCACCACCAGCACCACCAGATTGAAGGGCTGCTGGACGGGAAAGGTGATGGGCCGGCCGCTGATCAGCCCCTGCAGCTTGGCGAAAGCGACCATGCTGCCGCTGAAGGCCACAGCGCCGATGAGTCCGCCGCCGACGCTCAGCGCCACCAGGCCGGTGCTGGCCATCTCGCCGCGCAGCAGCTCCACCGCGGCGATGGCCGCCGCCGCGCCGCCACCCATGCCGTTGTAGATGGCCACCATCTGCGGCATGTTGGTCATGGCCACGCGGCGCCCGCTGACCCAGGCCAGTACGGCGCCGATGAAGATGGCGGTGAGGATCAGGCCGATGTTGTGCAGATCGGGCCACAGCATGGTGACCACCACGGCGATGCCCATGGCGACACCGGCCCAGGTGATGCCGCTGCGCGCGGTGGCCGGCGAACTCATGCGTTTGAGCCCGAGGATGAACAGCAGGATGGTGAGAAAATAGGCTGCTTGAATCAGATGTTCCACGGTCAGGCCCCTTTCTCTTTTTTCTTGTTCTTGTCCTCGAACATCTCCAGCATGCGCTCGGTCACCACATAGCCGCCGACGGCATTCATGGCGGCCAGCAGGACACCGAAGAAGCCCAGCACCTCCTCCAGGACGCTGTCGGCATGGCCCAGGGCCACCATGGCCCCCACCAGGACGATGCCGTGGATGAAGTTGGACCCCGACATGAGGGGGGTGTGGAGGATCACCGGCACCCGGCTGATGACCTCGTAGCCGGTGAAACCGGCCAGCACGAATATGAACAACGCTGCCCAGATGCCTTCGATCACGACTGACCTCCCTCCACCATCTCACGGATGGCCTGGTTTCTGATGGTTCCGTCATGGGTCACCACGCTGCCGGCCAGGATCTCGTCGTCCCAGTCGAAAGTCAGGGTGTCCCCTTCCTCCGCCGGCGCCAGCAGGCCGACGAAATTGCTGATGTTCTTGGCGTACATATCGCTGGCATGCACCGCCAGATGGCTGGGCAGGTTGAGCGGACCGAAGATGGTCACCTCGCCATGGCTGACCTGCTCCCCGGGCACCGTCAGTTCACAGTTGCCGCCGGACTCCGCCGCCAGGTCCAGTACCACGGCGCCGGGCTTCATGGTCTCCACCATCTGGGCGCTGATGAGGCGCGGGGCATCGCGGCCGGGGATCTGCGCGGTGCTGATCACCACGTCGGCCTCCTCCACGCTGCGCCACAGCATGGCCTGTTCGCGCTGCTTTTCTTCTTCCGTCAGCTCCCGGGCATAACCGCCCTCGGCCTCGGCATCCAGTTCCACCTGGAGGAATTTCGCCCCCAGGGACTCCACCTGTTCGCGGGCCGCGTGGCGCACGTCGTAGGCCTCCACCATCGCCCCCAGGCGGCGCGCCGTGGCGATGGCCTGCAAGCCAGCCACCCCCGCCCCCAGCACCAGCACCCGCGCCGGGCGGATGGTGCCCGCCGCCGTGGTTAGCATGGGAAAGAAGCGATGGCACAGCTCCGCCGCCATCAGGGTGCCCTTGTAACCCGCCACCGTGGCCTGGGAGGAAAGGGCGTCCATGGACTGGGCGCGGGTAATGCGTGGCACCAGTTCCATGGCGAACGCCGTCACCCCCTGATCGCGCAGGCGCGCCACCACGCCGGGGTTTCGATAGGCGTGAAGAAAGCTCACCAGCACGGCGCCCCGCCCCAGCAGCCCCACCTCCTGCTCCGTGGGCGGCTGCACCTTGCAGAGAATCTGCGCCTCGCCCCACAGGGCGCCGCCGTCGCCGACCAGGACCGCGCCCGCCTCTTCATAGAGTTGATCGGCGTAGTAGGCGCCGAGGCCCGCGCCCTGTTCGACGCGCACCTCGAAACCCTGCTTGACCAGACGCGCCGCCGCCTCCGGCACCAGCGCCACCCGCCGTTCGCCGGCGAAGCTCTCCTTAGGTACAGCCACCCGTATCGGCATTCGTCCCCCACTCCCTCATTGCTCTGAAACAAGGCCGGCCAAGCAGCCGGCCCATCGATCACATAAAACCTGCAATATTACGCGCATTGTCATGATGACGGCAATATCCGGAAAAGGGATCCCGCCCCATCCTGTAAGTTTCCGACCTCCCTGGCGACCACCAGAAACCATGAATGACATCCCCTATGAGGCCGCTGCATCCGCCATGAGACGACTTGCCCTCAGTTTCCTGTTCCTGACATCCCTGGCGCTGGCCAGCCTGCCTGCCGCGGCGCTGAGCAAGAACGGCTTCGATCTCAGCGGCGCCCTGGTCCCGCCTGCGGAGATTCTCGCCGGCGGGCCGCCGCGGGACGGCATCCCCGCCATCCACCAGCCTCGCTTTGTGAGCGCCACCCAGGCCCGGCACCTGGCCCCCGGGGACCGCGTCCTGGGCATTCGCCGAAACGGCGTGGCCAAGGCCTATCCCATCGCCATTCTCAACTGGCATGAAATCGTCAACGACCGCCTGGGCAAAGAGCCCGTGGTGATCACCTTCTGCCCACTGTGCGGCAGCGGCGTGGCCTTCTCCGCGCGCGTACTGGGCAAGGTTCACCATTTCGGCGTCTCGGGGCTGCTCTACAACAGCGATGTCCTGCTCTACGACCGGGAGACGGAATCCCTCTGGTCTCAGCTGCTGGCCCAAGCCGTCAGCGGCCCCCTCAAAGGCAGCCGCCTGCAGCCACTGCCCCTGGTCCACACCACCTGGGGGGCTTGGCGCAAACGCCACCCCGACACCCTGGTGCTGAGCCGCGATACCGGCTATGACCGTGACTACGACCGTGACCCCTATGCCGGCTACCTGGACAGCCGCGGTGTGTTCTTTCCCGTGCGCCACAAAGACCCCCGCTTCCACCCCAAAGAGCGGGTGCTGGGCCTGGAGATCGCCGGCCAGGCCAAGGCCTGGCCCTTTTCGGAACTGGCCCGCAGCAAGGGCGTGATCACCGACCAGCTGGGTGGCCAGACCCTGCGCATCCGTTTCGATGCAGAGCAGCAAACGGCCTGGGCGGAGGACGAGGCAGGCACCGCCCTGCCGGGCACCGTGCTCTTCTGGTTTGCCTGGTATGCCTTCCACCCCGATGGCGCCGTCTACCGCCACCCCCGGGAGGCAGCAAGGCCATGACGGACAAGCCCATGGTGGAAAGACGCCCCCCACCTTTTCTGAAACTGGCACTGGTGCTGCTGCTGGGTGCCGCCCTGGCGGCCTTCTTCCTCCTGGACGGCGGGCAGTATCTCACCCTCGAGGCGCTGCAGAACCATCGCGACACCCTGCTGGCCTACGCCGAGTCCCACTATGCCCTGACCCTGCTGCTGACCCTGCTGCTCTATACCCTGGCCACGGCACTGAGCGTGCCCGGCGCCACGGTGCTGTCCCTGGCCACGGGCCTGCTGTTCGGGCGCTGGATGGGCACGGCCCTGATCCTGGCCGCGGCGACCCTGGGCGCGGTACTGGTGTTCCTGGCGGCGCGCTATCTGTTTGCAGAAGCGATGCGGCGTCGCATGCCTCCCCTGGCGCAGCGCCTGAGCACGGGTTTTCAGCGCAACGGCTTTCATTACCTGCTCTTCCTGCGCCTGGTGCCGCTGTTCCCCTTCTGGCTGGTGAATCTGGTGCCGGCCTTTACAACCATGCCCCTGCGCAGTTATTTCCTGGCCACTGTCATCGGCATCGCACCGGGCAGTTTCGTGTTCGCCAATCTGGGCCAGTCCCTGGGACGCATCGACAGCCTGGATCAGCTGCTGTCGGGCGAGATGATCTTCGCCCTTGCCCTGTTGGGGCTGTTTGCCCTGATCCCGGTGGCGGTAAAACGCCTCAAAGGCAACGGCGGCAAGCTAGATTGAGAGGAAGCTTGGCGAGGATGCCAGCGATTCAGGCTATAATCGACTCGAAATAGTTAAGAGGAATTCCGAACCATGCATGCCACACTACCCCTGTTGGAAAGCAGCGACTTTCCGGCCCTGCGCCGCGCCGGGCTGGAAATCCTCCAGGTCAATCTGGGCTACCGCTGCAACCAGCAGTGTCTGCACTGCCATGTCAATGCAGGACCCAGGCGCAAGGAGGAAATGAGCGCCGAGACCATCGGGGAGATCCTGCAGCTGCTGGAGGGCGGCCGCATCCGCACCCTGGATCTCACCGGCGGGGCGCCGGAACTGAATCCCCACTTCCGCCATCTGGTGCGGGAAGCGCGCCGCCTGGGTATCCATGTCATGGACCGCTGCAACCTCACCATCCTGGAAGAACCGGGCCAGGAAGGGCTGGCGGAATTCCTCGCCCAACAGGGGGTGGAAGTGGTGGCCTCCCTGCCCTGCTATCTGGAGGACAACGTCAACCGCCAGCGCGGCGATGGGGTCTTCGGCGCCAGCATCCGGGGCCTGCAGCGCCTCAATGCCCTGGGCTACGGCGCGCCAGACGGCGCCCTGGCGCTCAACCTGGTCTACAATCCCCAGGGACCGGTGCTGCCGCCGCCCCAGGAAACACTGGAGCAGGACTACAAACACCATCTGCGGAAACACTATGGCATCCGCTTCAACCGTCTCTACACCCTCGCCAACATGCCCATCCAGCGCTTCGGCAGCATGCTGGTGTCAAAGGGCCAGTTCGCCGCCTACATGCAGCTGCTGCGCGACGCCTACCAGCACGCCAACCTGGATGGCGTCATGTGCCGCAACCTCATCAGCGTGGACTGGCAGGGCTATCTCTATGACTGCGACTTCAACCAGATGCTGCATCTCCCCCTGCCAGTGCCCGGCACACCGCGCCCCCATGTCCGCAGCCTCCTGAAAGACGATGATGTCGAGGACCTGCCTATCGCGGTACGCGACCACTGCTACGGCTGCACCGCCGGCCAGGGCAGCAGTTGCGGGGGGGCTTTGAGGACTGAGGAATGATGCGTTTTATAGAAGGCCGGCACTCTATCATTTATTGGGTAATGAGTGATGC
>CAYRLE010000059.1:0-15371 GCA_964425105.1 uncultured Gammaproteobacteria bacterium
AAGCCTAAAACGTGTATAGCACCAAAGTCTAGCTGATCTGCTGCAACGACGCAAGGCATCCCGGCAAGTTTTTTTCATGCCGGGCGCGCTCTGATAATTACATGGATATCAGAGTCTTAGTGAGGAATTACTGGGCAGCCTTGCACTCGCTGGTGCTTGCCGGCTGGGCTGCGGCCAAGGCGGGGGGGGTGCGCTGCCCCAGGGTGCGGCGCATCTTCTGCAGGGCGGCCACCTTGCCCTCCAGATCGCTGCGCTGTTTCTGGAGCATCTTGAGTTGGGTTTCCAGGTTGTTCTTGGACTCGCGAATCTTGCTCAGGGTCTTCATGTGCTGTTCGATGCCCTTGCGTTTGTCCTGAATCTGGTTGACCAGGGGATTGATCAGTTCCTTGAGCCAGGTATCCGCCTCCTTCTGGGTTTCCTGAAAGATATTGCGGGCATGGCTGACCAGGGAGATGAAGAACTTCTTCACCACGAAATGCTGCTCGCTCATGGTGGCGAAGGTGCTGTTGCGGAATTCCTCCGACTTCAGATAGAGCTGGTCCAGGTCGTCGCTGTATTTCTTGACCGGGAAGGGGCGTGGCGCCGAAACATGGAGGCCGTATTCCTGGTGGAACTTGCGGTAGATGTTCTGCACCAGCTTGTGGGTCTCGTCGGCCTGGCGGCTGACGATCTGCATGGCATCGCGCATACTGTCGAAGAACACCGTCATGCCGTTTTTCATGCCCCCCGTGGTCCAGCTGCCGGACATTTCCTGGCGGGTCTTTTCGATCAGATTGTCGATGGCCTCGATATCCAGGGTGTTGAACATGGTCTTGGCCTGCAGGGCCAGCTTGCGGCGGCTGAGCTGGAAGCTCTTGACGCATTCATAGTAGGCGGCCTTCTTGTCCTTGGCCTTCTGCAACAACTGCTGCACCACCTCCTCGTTGCTGCCGCGGAGATTGGACAGTTCCTTGACCTGGCCATTGATGTCATCCAGTCGGGTAGCCAGCGGGTCGAAGGTGTCGTCGAGAATATGATTGAAGCCGGTGATGATGTTGTCCCAGATGATATGCTGCTTGGAGGGCAGGATCTCATTGGCCAGCAGTTCCTCCAGGGCCAGCAGGTTGCTCTGTTCCAGCAGTTCCCGGTTGTTGCGGGTCTTCGCCACCAGTGCCTTCTGGGCCGAGACAGGGAAGACATTGCAGGCGTCGATACCCAGCAGGTTGGCGGTGGAGCGGCATTGTTCGCTGATGGTGGCCGCCACTTCCGGGGCTTCCTTCATCTCGTCCCACAGGGTGTCGATCTTGTTGAGCACGGCCACCAGCCCCTTCTGCTGGTTGTTGCGAAAGGCCGTGATGTGATTCTGCCACATATCCAGGTCGCTGCGGGTGACACCGGTATCGGCGGACAGCACGAACAGTATGGCCTGGGCGCTGGGCAGCATGTTGAGGGTCAACTCCGGTTCGCTGCCCAAGGCATTGAGGCCCGGCGTGTCGAGGATAACCAGCCCCTGTTTCAGCAGCGGGTGAGGGAAACTGATCTGAGCATGGCGCCAGACGGGGATTTCCACCCGTTGGGCCTGGCTGTCGGCGTTTTTGTCGTCACTGTTGGTGACATCGGCATTGAACAGACCGAGGTTCTCGGCGTCTTCTCGGGAAACCAGTTTGGTCTTGATGATCTCGCGGAAGGTTTCCGCCATCTGCTGGGGCGCCTCCACATTGAGGGGGAGGGTGGTCCAGTAGCTGTCTTCCTCCTTCAGTTCGCTGAGGCTGATGTCGCTGAGGCGGGTTTCGATGGGCAGCAGTTTGATGTAGGACTCGCCGCTCTCGCTGTCGTAGAACAATTCCGTGGGACACATGGTGGTGCGCCCCGCCTCCGACGGTAACAGGCGGCGCCCGTAGTCGGCAAAGAAGATGGCGTTGATCAGTTCGGTCTTGCCACGGGAGAACTCAGCGACAAAGGCAATGCTCAGCTGCTCGGAATTCAGGGCCTTGAGCGCATCGTAGATGCGCAGTTCGAGCTCGGGGTTGACCATCTCATGACGGTTCAGCCACTGATGAAACGACTGGATCGTCTTCGTCAGTTCGGCCTTCCACTCTGCGAAGGCCTCCATCTGGCTCCTGAAGCGGTCCTGTTGCAAGGCCGTATTTATATCAAGAACATTTGTTGCCATAGTTTCCTTTCCATCAGCTCCCAAGTCGGGCCAGAATGTCACTACACGATTCTATATATCGGAATCGTGTGGTTTTTTATGAATCTTTTAATGATTTTTGTAGACTCGGCCCGATTTCCTGATCGCGGCTCCATAGAAAGGATATCGACGCTTAATCGGCAAAACTTAGCAGCGTGTCATCGCGGGGGGGATTCTGACTGTCAGCCCAGGCTAAGGCCTTGATCTTCAAGGCCGCTCACTCAGCATTCCCGGGCAGGCCTGGGACAGCGCGGCGGGGATCTCACGGGGGGCGCGGATGGCCACCCGCTTGTCGCGGCCGGTCTTGCCCGTCAGCAGGGTGACGGCGCTCTTGGCCACGCCAAACTCGCCGGCGAGGTAGCGCAACAGGTGGGCATTGGCCTTGCCGTCCACCGGTGGGGCGGTGATGCGGATCTTGAGGCGTTCCTGGTGGATGCCGACGATTTCGTCGCGGCTGGCGCGCGGCTGCAGGCGGATATCCACAATGAGCTGCTCGCCACGCCATTCACAACAGGCCGCCATGGCCTGGCCTCAGGACGCAGCCTGGCGCCGGCGGCGGAACAGCAACAGCATCAGCAGCGGGAGCAGGGCCGGCAGTCCCAGGGCGCCCAGGCTCCTGCCGGTATTCCCCTTGTCGGGGTTTTCCAGCACCACTATGGCCTCCACCACCGTACTGGCGGCGGAAGAGATATTGTTGGCGCTATTGATGTCGCTGGCACTGCTGATGGTGACGGTGTTGGTGATGGGGCCGACGATGGCGGGAATGACGTTCACCGTCACCGAGATGCCGTCGGCGCCGGGAATGATATTGCCCAGGTCACAGCTGACCGTGCTGCTGGTCAGGGTGCAGCTGCCCTGGCTGGGGGAGGCCGAGTCGAAGCTGACACCGCTGGGAAGGGTGTATTCCCAGGAGGCATTGGCGGCATAGAGGGCCCCGGTGTTGGAGATCTGGCTGGCCACGGTGAGCATCGAGCCTGCCGTTACCGGCTCGGGGGTGGTGGCACTGCGCAGCGCCAAGTCGGGGCGGCCACTGGCCAGGATGACGGCACCGTCGCCTACTGCCACGAATTGGCCGCCGTCCCAGGCGGCAGCGTTGAGGGCGGGGTCAGCCACCTGGAAATTGAGCAGCCACAGAGCGCCGTCCGGGCTGGAAAGCACCAGGCCGGTGCCGCCGGTGACCAGGAACTGGGTGCCGTTCCATTCCACGTCGTGGAGGTTCTCGGTGGTCCCTGCGTTGACCGCTGTCCAGCTGATGGCATCATTACTGGTGAGCAAGGCGCCGCCATCGCCCGCCACCACCAGGCGGCTGGCACCTTGCCCCACCCCGTTGAGATTGAGGGTGCTGCCCGAATTGCGGCTGCTCCAGCTGCTGCCATCGGGACTGGTGATGATGGTCCCGGCGTTCCCCACCGCCACGAACAGCGAGTTGCTGCTGTCCCAAGTGACGGCCCTGAGGTTGCTGGCGGTGCCGCTGGACTGCAGGGTCCAGGCGCTGCCGTCGGGACTGGTGATCACCGTGCCGCCGTCGCCCACTGCCACGAACAGGTTGTTGCCGGCGGCAATGGCGCGCAGGTTCTGGTTGGTCTGGGAGGCGCCGCTCTGGTCGCTCCAGTTCGCGCCATCAGTGCTGGTGATCACCGTGCCACCGTCGCCCACCGCCACGAAAGTAGTGCTGCCCCGGCTGATGCCGTTGAGGCCGTTGCCTGTCAGGCCGCTGCGGTCAGTCCAGTTCATGCCATCCGGGCTGGTGAGAATCATACCGCCGCTGCCCACTACGGCGAATTGACTGCTGCTCCAGACGATATCGCGCAGATCGCTCAGTACCGTGGTGACATCGCCGCTCTCCGCTGTCCAGGTGGCACCCACCGGGCTGCTGAGAATGACTTCCTTGCCCACCACCACCAGGCGCGGGGTGGCGCTGTCCCAGACGATGCCCTGCAACTGCTTGTCGCTGTTGGAGATCTGGGCCGTCCAGGCCTGGGCATCGCTGCTGGTGAGAATGATGCCGTTGGTGCCCGCCGCAATATACTGGCTGCCATCCCAGGTGATGGTGTACAGGGTCTCGTCGGTGGGCGAATCCTGCTTGGTCCAGTTGAGGCCGTTGGTACTGGTCAGCACCGTTCCGGCACTGCCCACTGCCACATAGCGGTTGCCGTCCCACACCAGGCCGCGGAAAATAGTGCCGATTTCTACATTGCGGATGCCCCAGGTGATGCCGTCGGGGCTGGTGATGATATTGCCGGAACTGCCCACTGCAATGAACTGCCCCAGGTCGCTGTTCCAGAGGATCTTCTGCAGGGAGGCGCCGACCCCCGAGTCGCCCTCTGTCCAGGTGACGCCGTCGGGACTGGTGATCAGCTTGCCATTGGCGCCCCCTGCCACATACAGCCCCAGGGAGGGGCTCCAGGCGACGTCGAACAGGGCGCTAGTCAGGTTGGTGCGCTGAAAGGTCCAGGTGACGCCGTCGGGACTGGTGGCCAGGGTGCCGGCAGCGCCCACCACCACATACAGGGAGCCGGTCCAGATGATGCTGTAGAGCTGGTGGATGACGCCGATGCTGCTCGCAGTCCAGTCGCCGCCGCTGCTGCTGACGGCGATCACGCCGCCGGCACCCACGGCGTAGTAGCGGCTGCCGTCCCAGATGACATCCTTGAAATCGCTGTAGGCCGGCAGCGGATTGATCACGCTCCACTTGGTGTTGGCGGCCTGGGTCGTCGCGCTGATCGCCAGCAGCAGGAGCGCGACGAGAGAGAAAATGAGGGATGAGGGATGCTTCATGATTGCATGTCTAAGTCCGAATTGAGGCGGAATGCAGCTATCTTCCTGATTCTTTAAGGAAACGTTTGCGCTGGCTGTCGGGTTCCAAGAGCAGGGGATGACCATAGATTAAGACCGTTCTCAAGACATAAAATTCAGTATCCTGATGGCTTGCGTTATTTGGCATCCCCCTTTTTCAAAGAGGGATTGAGGGGGGAGGGGCTTATCCCAGCCCTCTTCCTACATCAAAGATCGGTGCCACCACTAGAATCTTGAGCAGTTGGATGGCGAAGAGGACCACGATGGGTGAGAGGTCGATGCCGGAGATGGGCGGCAGCAGACGGCGCGCCGGGCGCAGTACCGGTTCATTCAGGCTATAGAGCAGGGCCGATACCGGGTGATGGCCGCCGGGCCCCACCCAGCTGAGAATGACCTGCGCCAGGATGGTGATGAGATAACAATTGAGTGTTAGGGACAGCAGTTCCGCCACCGACAACACCAGCAGCGCGCCGACGGCGATCTCCCTGCCTGCAGCCAGGTTGACGAGCAGCAAGGCCAAGGCCTGCACCGCCAGCAGCAGCACCAGCGAGGCCATGTCGATGCCCCGCCAGCCGGGGATCACCCGGCGCAGGGGCTTCAGGGCCGGGTTGGTGACCTTGACGATGAACTGGCAGAGGGGGTTGTAGAAATCGGCCCGTGCCAGTTGTAGCAGAAAGCGCAGCAGCACCAGGATCAGAAACAGATCGGAAATGGCGCTGATCAGGTAGACGCTGGCGCTGGATAAATAAGGATTGTTCATGACGGCTTATTCTCCCAGCAGCTGTGCCAGTTCCGCAGCGCGGTCATGAGCGGCCTTGAGCGCCCGCTCGAACAGTTCTTCCAGCCCCCCTTCTTGCAGTACCGAGACGGCGCGTTCGGTGGTGCCACCGGGAGATGTCACGCGCTGGCGCAGGGTGGCGCTGTCCTCCGCCGTCTCCAGGGCCAGTTTGGCGGCGCCGAAGGTGGTCTGCAGGGTCAGCAGGCGGGCGGCCTCCTGCGGCAGCCCCAGCTTGCGGCCGGCACGCTCCATGGCCTCCATCACCAGAAAGATATAGGCGGGGCCGCTGCCCGACAGCGCGGTGACGGCATCCATCAGCGACTCCTCCTCCAGCCACACCGTGAGCCCGACGGCGCGCATCACGAATTCCGCCAGGTCCCGCTGCTGCCGCGAGACCCGCTCGTTGGCATGCAGTGCGGTTGCGCCGCACTGCACCATCGCCGGGGTGTTGGGCATGGCGCGCACCAGTGGCGGCGCACCACCCAGCCAGCGTCCCAGGTCCTGTTCGCGGATCCCAGCGGCGATGGAAATGATCAGCGGCGGCGGCTCGGGCAGGTGCGGGGCGAGATCCTGGGCCACCGTCTTCATGACCTGTGGTTTGACCGCCAGCACCACCACCTCGGCGTCGGCCAGCGCCGCTGCATTGCCGGCGCTGGTGGAGATGCCGAAACGTTCTTCCAGCAGGCGGCGCTGTTGTGCATCGGGGTCGGCGACGCGGATCAGTCCGGGATCGTAACCATCCGCTACCAGTCCCCCGATGAGGCTGCGGGCCATGTTGCCGCCGCCGATGAATGCGATCCTGTGGTTTTCCATAATAGATTTAATAGAGTTATTGTTTTTGGATGGGCTACTAGTGTATCGGGGGTGGGGGCGGGAAGGAAGGGGTGTAATGGCAGGATGAAGCGATTGAGTCTGGGGGTCGCCGGTTCCGGTGCCATGGTTGTTCACAGCGGTGGGTGATGCGTAATGCGTGAAGAGTGAAGAATCGGCAGCAGTCCTCCATCACTCATCACTCATTACGCATCACCACCTGCAGGATAGAACCCAATCCACCCGCGGCTACTCTCCCGGCGACTCTCACCCCTCACCCCTCACCCCTCACCCCAAAAAGCGCCGTCCCCACCCGTACCACGGTGGCGCCTTCGGCGATGGCGGCTTCCAGGTCGCCGGACATGCCCATGGACAGGGTGTCCAGGGCATGTCCCTGGGCAATGAGCGTGTCCTGCAGTACCCGCACCTGGCGGAAGTGGGCCCGCTGTTCCGCGAAGTCCGGAGTGGGGGCGGGAATGGCCATGAGGCCCCGCAGGCGCAGGCGCGGCAGTTGGGCGACCGCTTCCGCCAGCGCCGCTGCCTCGCCGGCACTGACCCCCGATTTGCTGGCCTCGGCACTGATGTTCACCTGGATGCAGACCTCCAGGGGCGGCAGCCCGGCTGGGCGCTGGGCGCTGAGGCGCCGCGCGATCTTGATGCGGTCCACGCTGTGCACCCAGTGAAAACGGCTGGCGATGTCGCGGGTCTTGTTGGACTGGATGGGCCCGATGAAATGCCAGCACAAGGGCAGCCCCCCCAAGGCCTCCATCTTGGGCAGTGCCTCCTGCACATAGCTCTCGCCGAAGTCCCGTTGACCAGCGGCGGCGGCCCGGCGCAGCATCGCGGCCGGCCAGGTCTTGCTCACCGCCAGCAGGCGCACCGTGCCCGCCGCCCGCCCATAGCGGGATTCGGCGGCGGCGATGCGTTGCCGCACCTCTCTCAGATTATCGCTGATATCTGTCATGCCTGCCATCTCAAGAAGTGCGCTGAACTGCCGTTAGTTGAAGTCGGAACCGTTCAAGTGCGCACGCTTTTAGTGTGCCACATTATCCTGGAGGGAAGTTAAATGGACGTCGCGGAATTACTGGCCTTCAGCGCCAAGAACAATGCCTCCGATCTGCACCTGTCCGCCGGTCTGCCGCCCATGATCCGCGTCGACGGCGACGTGCGGCGCATCAATGTGCCCCCTCTGGACAATAAGACCGTGCAGAACATGATGTACGACATCATGAACGACAAGCAGCGCAAGGATTTCGAGGAAAACCTGGAAACCGATTTCTCCTTCGAGATCCCCGGTCTGGCGCGCTTCCGTGTCAATGTTTTCAACCACAACCGCGGCGTCGGCGGCGTGTTCCGCACCATTCCCTCCACCATCCTCTCCCTGGAGGAACTGGGTTGCCCCGACGTGTTCAAGGACATCGCCGAATATCCGCGCGGCATCGTCCTGGTGACCGGCCCCACCGGCTCCGGTAAATCCACCACCCTGGCCGCCATGCTGGACTACAAGAACAACACCGAGTTCGGTCACATCCTGACCCTGGAAGACCCCATCGAGTTCGTCCACCAGAGCAAGAAGTGCCTGGTGAACCAGCGCGAGGTGCACCGCGACACCCTGGGTTTTTCCGAGGCCCTGCGTTCCGCCCTGCGCGAGGATCCTGACACCATCCTGGTGGGTGAAATGCGTGACCCGGAGACCATCGGCCTGGCGCTGACCGCCGCCGAGACCGGGCACATGGTATTCGGCACCCTGCACACCAGCTCCGCCGCCAAGACCATCGACCGCATCATCGACGTCTTTCCCGCCGCCGAAAAGGAGATGGTGCGTTCCATGCTGTCGGAATCCCTGCGCGCCGTCATCTCCCAGACCCTGCTGAAAAAAGTGGGCGGCGGCCGTGTCGCGGCCCACGAGATCATGGTCGGCACCCCGGCCATCCGCAACCTGATCCGCGAAAACAAAGTGCCCCAGATGTATTCGGCCATCCAGACCGGCCAGTCCTTAGGGATGCAGACCCTCGACCAGTGCCTCCAGGACCTGGTGGCCCGTGGCCTGGTCAGCAAGCAGATCGCCATGACCAAGGCCGCCAACAAAGATGCCTTCAAATAAGATTTTCAATGGGGTCAGACTCGATCGATACGCGCGTATCGATCGAGTCTGACCCCATTGAACGTATCGATCGAGTCTGACCCCATTGAAAAGACCTCACTTCCCTGGCACAAACCACTTTTGTTCCCCATCCCGCAATTCCCGTAACGGGTAGTCGTACAGCCGCTCCAGAGTCTTGCGCTCCAGTACCTCCTCGCGGTGGCCCTGGCAGGTCTCGCCGTCGCCGTAGAGCAGCAGGAGGTGGTCGCAGAAGCGCGCTGCCAGGTTGATGTCGTGGAGCACCATGAGCAGGGCGCGGCCCTCGCCGCGGGCCCGCGCCGTGAGGGTGGTGAGGATGCCGATCTGATGTTTGAGGTCCAGGTGGTTCACTGGTTCATCCAGCAGCAGCAGGCGGGGGTCCTGGGCCAGCAGGGTGGCGATCTGCAGGCGCTGGTGTTCGCCGCCGGAAAGTGTGGCCACGCTGCGTGCCTCCATCCCCGCCAGATCTACTGCCGCCAGGGCGCTGGCGGCGACTGCCAGGTCCTGCCCGCCCTCCCATTGCCAGCGCTGCAGATAGGGGTGGCGGCCGATGAGCACCGTCTCCAGCACGGTGCTGGGAAACACTTCGCGATTGTCCTGCAACAACACCCCCAGGCGGCGCGCCCGTTCCATGCCGCTCCAGTCCGCCAGCTGGCGGCCGTCCAGGTGGATTCCGCCGCCAGCGGGGGGGCGCAGTCCCGCCAGGGTGTGGAGCAGGGTGGTCTTGCCGGCACCGTTGCGGCCCAGCAGGCCCCAGCATTCCCCGGGAGCGATGGCCAGCGCCAGATCGTGGCACACCCGCTGGCCGGCGATGGCGACTTCGAGGCTGCGAGTTTCCAGCAGTTTCACAGGCGGCTGTTCCTCTGCAATAGATACAGAAACAGGGGCACCCCCAGCAGGGCCGTCACCACCCCCACCGGCAGCTGTTGGGGGGCAAGCAGCGTGCGTGCCAGGGTATCCGCCACCATCAGCAGGCTGGCCCCCAGCAGTACCGCCGCCGGCAGCAGGATGCGGTGGTCGCGCCCCCCCAGGAGGCGGATGAGATGGGGGATCACCAGGCCCACGAAGCCGATGTTGCCGGCAATGGTGACCGCGCTGGCGGTCAGCAGCGAGGCAGTGATGTAGAGCTGCACATGCAGCGCCCGCACCGGCACCCCCAGGGCGCTGGCGCGCAATTCACCGCGCACCAGCACGTTGAGGTCGCGGGCCAGGGGCAGAGAGGCCAGCAAACCCAGGGCGAGGATCACCAGGCCGGTGGTGGAGAAGCGGGTCAGGGAGAGATCCCCCATGAGCCAGAACAACATGCCCCGCAGCTGGGTATCGGGGCTGATGGCCAGCAGGAAGCTGATGAGGGCGCCCCAGCCGGCGGCCACCACTACCCCGGTGAGGAGCAGTCGGGTGGGGCTCCAGCTGCCGCGGCCGTGGGCCAGGCCAAACACCAGCACCATGGAGAACAGGGCGCCGCCAAAGGCGCTTCCCGTGCTCCACCAGCTGCCCAGGCCCAGCAGCAGCGCCCCCAGGGCCCCCACCGAGGCGCCCCCGGACACACCGAGGATATAGGGGTCCGCCAGGGGATTGCGCAACAGCACCTGCAGCAGGGCGCCGGCCAGGGCCAGCAGGCCGCCGCAGGCAAAGGCATTGAGGGCCCGTCCCAGGCGCAGTTCCAGAATCTGGCGGGCGGGGCCCTGCCCCGTCCCCTGTGCCGCCTGCCACAGGGTGCTCCAGTCCAGTGTGACACTGCCGCTGGCCAGGGAAAAGAGCAGGCTGGCAGCGGCCAGCAGTGCCAGCCCCCCCAGCAGCAGAGCGCCGTGCCCGGCGGCGTGACCGGGAACGGGGGGCGGAGGCGGCGCTGCCATGGCCGGCTTAGCTGCGCAGGGAGATGATGGGCCAGCCCTTCATCTCGGCATGCTGGGCCAGAGTCTCGTCGGGGTCAACGGCGCTGGGATGGGTGACCAGTTCCAGCAGGGGGAGATCGTTGTGGGAGTCGGAATAGAACCAGCTTTCCGCCAGATTCTCCCCTGTCTGCTGCAGCCATTCCCTGAGACGCAGCACCTTTCCCTCCCGGAAGCAGGGTATGCCCGCCACCCGGCCGGTATAGCGGCCGTCTTTCATCTCCGGCTCAGTGGCCAGCAGGTCCTCCACCCCCAGTTCGTCGGCAATGGGACGGGTGACGAAGGAGTTGGTGGCGGTGATGATCAGCAGACGGTGGCCCTGGCTGCGATGCCGCGCCAGCAGTTCACGGGCCCGGGGCAGGATGATGGGCCGGATCTTTTCGGCCATGAACTGCCCGTGCCAGCGCTGCAGGGTCTCCTGGTCGTGGCGTGCCAGCGGCTCCAGGGTGAAATTCAAAAACTCGTGGATATCCAGGGTCCCAGCGCGGTACTCCTCATAGAAGCGATCGTTCTCGCGCTCGTAATAGTCCCGGTCCACGATGCCCTGTTCCACCAGGAACCGGCCCCACAGATAGTCGCTGTCGCCATCGAGGAGGGTGTTGTCCAGATCGAAGATTGCCAGCCCCAATTTCGTCAACTCCTTGTTAAAAAAGTAAAAAAACAATATGCCGAAAAAGGTCCCCAGTATAGCAAAGAAGCGGCGCCGGGAGGCAGTGGGGGCACGGCGATTTGCTGTGATGAAAGCATTTGTGGGAAAATCACTAAGACAAACGATAACAAAGCCTCATTCAGAGCGCACCTGGCGTGCTGCACGGACTTAAGACCCGCTGAATAAGGTCTTATAAGGCTTTGTTATCGTTTGCCTTAGTAATCATTCGAAATAGAGTGCGACGCAAGTGATTGATATTGATGGGTACAGGCCGAACGTAGGCATCATGCTCTGTAATCAGGCAGGGCAGCTGCTATGGGCGCGCCGCATCGGACAGAATGCCTGGCAATTTCCCCAGGGCGGCATTGCCGAAAATGAAACCGCAGAAGCTGCCATGTATCGGGAATTGCACGAAGAAATTGGTCTGCAGCCCGGCGACGTGGAGATCATCGCCCGCACCCGCGGCTGGTTGCGTTACCGCCTGCCCCGGCGCCTGGTGAGGCGCAACAGCAATCCCGTGTGCATCGGCCAGAAACAGATCTGGTTCATGCTCAGCCTCATCGGCGACGAGAGCAATGTTCGCTTCGACCTCACCGATCAGCCCGAATTCGACTACTGGCGCTGGATCGATTACTGGGGTCCCCTCAAGGAAGTGGTGGCCTTCAAGCGCCGCGTCTATCGTCAGGCCCTCCAGCAATTCGCGCCCCATGTCTTGCCGGACTGGCAGCCGCGCGGGGCGAAAAAAGACCGGCTGACTTCTGCCCGCTAAATCCCCCTCGCTCCCCCTTCGGGAAAGGGGGAGGACAATAACAGTCTTTGGATAGGTGCGGGACGATGGCACATGACACTTATCTTATGCTCATCATCACCAGTTCCCCCCTTTGAAGAAGGGGGGTGAAGGGGGGATTTAAATCCATGCTCTTTTCTCTGCGCCGCCTCGTCAACGAGGTGAATGCAGCCCGGGACCTGGAGCAGGCCCTGGAAATCATCGTCAGCAGCGTCAAACAGGAGATGACGGCGGATGTCTGCTCCGTCTATCTGTTCGATCCCGCTGTCGATCAATATGCCCTCATGGCCAGCGACGGTCTCAATCCCTGTGCCGTGGGCCGGGTGCGCTTTCCCCGCGGTGACGGCCTGGTGAGCGTGGTGGGAGAGACAGGGGAGCCCCTCAACCTGGACAATGCCCCCGATCATCCCCGTTACCGCTTCATCGCCGAGACCGGTGAGGAACGCTACCATGCCTTTCTCGGCGTGCCCATCATCCATCACCGGCAGGTAATGGGCATCCTGGTGGTGCGCCAGCACAGCCAGCGCCTGTTTGCCGAAGACGAAGTGGCCTTTCTGCTCACCGTGGCCTCCCAGCTGGCCGGCGCCATTGCCCATGCCGAGGCCAGTGGCGGCCTCTCCATGTTCAGTAGCGCCGGCCCGATGGTGAAACGTCCCATCGACGGCCTGCCGGGCGCGCCCGGTGTGGGCGTGGGGGTGGCCGTGGTGGTCTATCCCCCCGCCACCCTGGAGGCCGTGCCCGATCGCCGGGTGGAGGATGTGGAGTCGGAGGTGACGGCGTTTCTGCGTGCCCTGGCCGCCGCCCGCGCCGACATCGAGGAGCTGTTCCAGCGCATGGGCGCGGCCCTCGGCGCCGAGGACCGCGCCCTGTTCGATGCCTATCTGCTGATGCTGGACAGCAAGAGCATGAAGGACAAGATCATCGAGCGCATCCGCGGCGGAAGCTGGGCCGCCGGCGCCCTGCGCGACACCATCCAGGAACACGCCCGCATCTTCGATGACATGGACGATGCCTACCTCAGCGAACGGGCCGACGACATCCGCGACCTGGGGCGGCGGGTGCTGATGCATCTGCAGAGCGGCGCCGTGCGCCAGATGAACTATCCCCAGCGCACCCTCCTGGTGGGAGAGGAGATCACCGTGACCATGCTCTCCCAGGTGCCCACGGAAAAGCTGGCCGGGGTGGTCTCCGTCACCGGTTCCGTCTCCTCCCATGTGGCCATACTGGCCCGCGCCCTGGGCATCCCCGCGGTGGTGGGTGCCGACGACCTGCCGGTCTCCCGCATGGATGGCCGCGAGTTGATTGTCGATGGCTACCAGGGCCGGGTGTTCATTGCTCCCCCTGCCGCCATCCGTGAGGAATACCTGCGTCTGGCGCGCGAGGAAGAGGAGCTGGTGGCCGGCCTGGAGGAGCTGCGCCACCAGCCCGCCGTCACCCCCGATGGCATCCGCGTGCCGCTGTATGCCAACACCGGCCTGCTGTCGGACATCACCCCCTCGTTGACCCGTGGCGCCGAGGGGGTGGGGCTGTACCGCACCGAATTCCCCTTCATGATGCGCAACCGCTTTCCCGGCGAGGAAGAGCAACGCCGCATCTACCGCCAGGTATTGGAAGCCTTCGCCCCGCGCCCGGTAGTACTGCGCACCCTGGACATCGGTGGTGACAAATCCCTGCCCTATTTCCCCATCGAGGAAGACAACCCCTTCCTCGGCTGGCGCGGCATCCGCATCACCCTCGACCATCCCGAAATCTTCGTCATCCAGCTACGCGCCATCCTGCGCGCCAGCGCCGGCCTGGACAACCTGCGCCTGCTGCTGCCCATGGTCAGCCACGTGGGTGAAGTGGACGAGGCCCTGCGTCTGCTGCGCCGCGTCCATGAGGAACTGCGGGAAAGCGGCGAAGACATCAACATGCCCAAGACCGGCATCATGGTGGAAGTGCCCTCCACCGTCTACCAGATCGACGCCCTCGCCCAGCGCGTGGATTTTTTCTCCATCGGCACCAACGACCTGACCCAGTACCTGCTGGCGGTGGATCGCAACAACCCCCGCGTCGCCGCCCTCTACGACTCCCTGCACCCCGCAGTGCTGAGCGCCGTGACCCAGGTGGTGATCACCGCCCAGCGTCACGGCAAACCGGTCAGCGTCTGCGGCGAAATGGCCGGCGACCCGGCCGCCGCCATTCTCCTCCTCGGCATGGGTGTCACCAGTCTCAGCATCACCGCCGCCAGCCTGCCGCGCATCAAGTGGGTGATCCGCAACTTCCGCGTCGCCGACGCCCGCGACCTCCTCGATCAGGCTCTGCTCATGGAAGACACCCGGAGTATCCGCAACTTCCTGGAGGAAAAACTCGACCGCGCCGGCCTCGGCGGCCTGGTGCGGGCGGGGAAGTAGACATCACTTTTCTCATGTCTTCGGGTACAAAACAGGATTTTCAGCAATTGGTTCAACAGGGCCGCTTGAGCGAGGCTCTCGATCTGTGCCAGGCCCTCTTCCGTCAAGGGCATGGTGATGCCACCCTCTATACCGAGGCCGGCATGCTCGCTGCCCGCCTTGGCAAACCGGGGATGGCGGTAGATGCTTTTGCGCAAGCGCTGCAGCTGCAGCCGGATAGCGCCGCATCGCATTGCAATCTGGCTATTGCCTACTACCGGCAAGGTGATCTTGAAAAGGCAGCAGCGCTGCTCAGAAAGGCAGCCGAGCTGCGGCCCGGTCATGCAAAAACCTTCAATGATCTCGGCATGGTATTGCAACTGCAAGGTCAGGTGGGCGAGGCGATAGAATGCTATCGGAAGGCCATCAGCTTGCAGCCAGAATTTTCCAGTGCGCTTAATCATCTTGGTATTGCGTTGTGCAAAACCGGTCACCTGGACGAAGCCATAGAAAACTTCAGGGCAGCGATAAAATACCAGCCGCAGAATGCTGAGGCTTACACCAATCTTGGTGTCGCACTAAAGGAAAAAGAGAATATTGATGAGGCTATCGACTGTTTTCGCCACGCCCTGCGACTGAGGCCGGATTATACAGAAGCCTATAACAATCTTGGTGTGATATACAGCGGAGAGGGTTTGTTGAAACAAGCAGAAACCAGCTTCCGGCAGGCACTGAAACATCAACCCCAATATATAGCCGCCTACAGCAATCTAGCCAATGTGCTGCAGATGCAAGGGCGTAATGAGGAAGGGGAGGCTGTCTATCGTCATCTTCTGTCCCTGGATCCCTCCAATGCTGAGGTGCACAGCAAATTACTGATGGGCCTGAATTATGACAATCGCTATAGCGCCGAAGAAGTATTCCGCAAGCACTTGGAATGGGGCCAGCAGCATGGTCGCGTGATGGCAGGGACGGCGGAGTTCAATAACGATCCG
>CAYRLE010000060.1:0-15277 GCA_964425105.1 uncultured Gammaproteobacteria bacterium
ATTGAGCCGTTGGCGGCCCAGGGTCGCTGGCCTGGCAGTTTGTATTTGTGCGCCACCATGAGGTCGTCATGGTGGCGCACACGCTACCGCTCATTCGTTCGATAGTCTCTGTGCCGTTTCTGCCAGGCGCCGTCCCAGGGCCAGGCACAGGCGTTGCTCTTCTTCGGTGAAGGGGCGGTCGTTGTCGGGGCCGGCGAAGTGGCTGGCGCCATAGGGGGTGCCGCCGGCGGTGGTGTGCAGCAGGTCGGCCTCGCTGTAGGGCAGGCCCAGCAGCAGCATGCCGTGGTGCAGCAGGGGCAGCATCATGGACAGCAGGGTGCTTTCCTGGCCGCCGTGCAGCGAGGAGGTGGAAGTGAACAGCGCCGCCGGTTTGCCGATCAGGGCGCCGCACAGCCACAGGTCGCTGGTGCCGTCGAGGAAATACTTCAGTTCGGCGGACATGTTGCCGAAGCGGGTGGGACTGCCCAGGGCGAGGCCGGCGCACTGGCGCAGGTCGTCGTGGCTGGCGTAGGGTGGGCCATCGGCAGGGATGCTGTCCTCCACGGCCTCGCATACGGTGGAGACCGGAGGCACGGTGCGGATGCGCGCCCTGCAGCCCTTCACTTCCTCCGCGCCGCGCGCCACGCGGTGCGCCATTTGCGCCACGCTGCCGTGGCGGCTGTGATAGAGTACCAGTATCTCGCACATCTTCAGAGTATCCCGAGGACGTTTTCCGGCGGCCGGCCGAGGGCGGCCTTGTCGCCGTTGATGACGATGGGGCGTTCTATGAGTACGGGGTTGTCCACCATGGCCTGGATCAGCGCCCTGGGCTCCAGCTGGGGGTCATTCAGTCCCAGTTCCTGGTAGCGCTTCTCCTTGCGGCGCATGAGGGCGCGGGGCTCCATGCCCAGCAGGCCCAGGATCCGTTCCAGTTCGCCGATGCTGGGAGGCTGTTTCAGGTATTCGATGATCTCGGGTTCGAGGCCCTGTTCCTGCAGTAATTGCAGGGTCTGACGCGACTTGGAACAACGCGGATTGTGATAGATGACGATCGCCATGGGAAGGTCCTTGCGGCTGTGTAAGGTGGTGTTATTCTAGCGTGCTCTTCCTTGACAGCCTATAGGGGGGGTGCTAGTTTTTTCGTACATTTCTGACTGATAATGATCTATGAAAGTCTTCTCCGTTGCGTTGTTCTCCCTGCCCGCGCCGCTGCGCATCCCGGCCGTCGCGCTGTTTGTACTGCTGCTGGGGGGCTGCGCGGCTGCCCCCACCCAGGAGATGAGCGATGCCCGGCAGTCGGTGCAGGCTGCTCATGACGCAGGCGCCGACAAGTACGCCGACCAGAACCTGCGCAATGCCGAGGAATATCTGAAGAAGGCTGAGCGGGAACTGGAGTTGCGTTTCTTCAGTCGCGCCCGCCATGATGCCATCGTTGCCAAGAGCGAGGCCTTGAAGGCGCAGAACGTGGCCCTGGCCATCAAGGAGGCGCAGGCCACTATCACCGCCTCCAAAGCGGATCCCGAGAGACTGTCCCGGGCGCGCGCCCTGTTGCAGCAGGCCGTCGAGGCCGCGGCCCAGGGCAAGACCAACAAGGCCATGGATCTGGCCATCGAGGCCAAGCGCCATGCCGGTGCGGCCGACTAGGCCGGGCGACGGCGGATCGACTGGCCGCTGATGGACATCGCGCGGCTGCAGCGTTTCCTCCGCTTTCTGGCCGGGAATTTCCGCAAAGATCATTGCTTGCGCACTGCCGCTTCCCTGAGTTATACCACCCTGCTGTCCCTGGTGCCCCTGCTGGCGGTGATGTTTTCCGTGCTCTCGGCCTTCCCGGTCTTCGATGCGGTGGTGGACAGGATCCAGGATTATATCTTCCAGAATTTCGTGCCCGCCTCGGGCGAGGTGGTGCAGTCCTATATCCAGCAGTTTCTGCAGCAGGCCTCGCGTCTTACCGGCCCCGGCATCGCCTTTCTGGTGCTGGTGGCGGTGATGCTGATGGATACCATCGACGGTGTGCTCAACGGCATCTGGAGGGTGCGGCGCCGGCGCCGCTGGCTGTCCCAGTTTCTGGTCTATTGGTCGGTGCTGACCCTGGGGCCCTTGTTGCTGGCGGTGAGCATCATCGTCAGTTCCTATCTGATCTCCCTGCCATTGCTCACTGGCGTGGATCCCGGCGGTACGCTGCGTGGGATGTTGCTGTCCCTGATGCCCTTTCTGTCCATCACAGTGGCCCTGGCCCTGCTCTATGTGCTGGTGCCCAACCGGGTGGTGCCATTCCGTCACGGCCTCCTGGGGGCGGCCCTGGCGGCGCTGCTGTTCGAGCTGGCCAAGCGCAGTTTCACGCTCTACGTGGCCAATGTGCCCACCTACGCCACCATCTACGGCGCCCTGGCAGTGATACCGTTGTTTCTGGTGTGGATCTATGTGTCCTGGGTGGTGGTGCTGCTGGGTGCTGAGTTCACCTACTGTCTGACCATGTTCCGGCAGGAGGAAGCGGTCGGTGGGTTGCGCCGTGAGGAGGCCCTGTTCGTCTTTGCCTATCGCGTGTTGGGACGCTTGTGGGAGGGACAATGCGCCGGGGAAGCGCTCTCCCTCGAGCAACTGGGGCGGCTGGAGCCGGAGGCGGGCAATGATCTTCTTGAGGAGATCCTGGCCCGCTTGGAGGGACAGCGCATTATCGGTGTCACGGCAGACGGCGCCTGGATGCTGGCCCGCGATCCGGATGAAATCACCCTCTTGGATCTATATAATGCCATGCCGCATGCCTTGCCTCAGGGGCATGGCCCGTGGCAGGAGGAGGACCCATGGAACCGGCGGCTGGGGCGCATTCTCCAGGAGGCGGGGGGCTGTGTCGCCCGGGCATTGGATATCCCCCTCAAACGCCTCTACCTGGAGGGGGAGGCGCGCAGTTCCTCGGCCTCACAGACAACAGAAGGAAAACAGGCGCGGACATGAAAAGACTCGAATATCTGTTTGAAGGGGGCTTGTGGGGCAGCCGCTATGTGGTACTGCTGGCGGTGATTTCCAGCCTGGCCACCTCGGTGGCGATGTTCTATATGGCCACGGTGGATGCCTTCTATATGATCCTGCATATGCTGAACTATGGTTCTCCGGAGATGGCGCCCGAGGTGCGCAGTGTCCTGCGGGCAGAGAGCATCACCCACATCGTGGAAATCATCGACGCCTATCTGCTGGCCACGGTGCTGCTGATTTTCTCCCTCGGCCTCTATGAACTGTTCATCAGCAAGATCGATCAGGCCGCCAGTGACGAGTCCTCCTCGCGGGTCCTGTTCATCACCAGCCTGGACGATCTCAAGGCGCGCCTCGCCAAGGTGATCCTGATGATCCTCATCGTAAAGTTCTTCGAGCACGCCATCGAGATGGAATTCGAGTCGCCCCTGGAGTTGCTCTATCTCGCCGGCGGCATCACCCTCATCGGCGCCGCCATCTACCTTTCCCATGCCGGGGAGCATGGAAAGGGAAAAGAGTCTGGCGGGGGGCACTGAGACGGGTTCTGGAGCTCAAGTGGGGGATGGGGGGGTGAGTGAGGTGTGAGGAGAAGCGCTCTATGCCGCTGACATGCCATATCATCTTCTCCTCACCCCTCACCCCTCACCCCTTACACCTCACGGATTTACAATTCAATCTATCCTGCCGTCACGCGCGGCGCGCAGCACCAGCTCGTCGAATTCCGTGGCATCCATCAGGCCGCGCTCCGCCACGATGTCGCGCACCGGACGGCCGCTGCGCTGGGATTCCTTGGCCACCTCGGCAGCGGCGGCGTAGCCGATGCGGGTGTTGAGCAGGGTGGCTAGGCCGACGCTGCTGTGGAGGAACTGGCGGCAGCGCTCGCGGTCCACTGTCAGGCCTTTGAGGTTGCGCTCGGTGGCCGCCCGCACGGCATTGGTCAGCCAGTTCATGGCGTCGAACAGTGCCGAGCCCATGGCGGGCATCATGACATTGAGTTCCAGCTGTCCGGCCTGGGTCATGGCCGCCACCGCCGCATCCTGCCCCATGACCTGGAAGCAGACCTGGTTGAGCATCTCGAACATCACCGGATTGACCTTGCCGGGCATGATGCTGGAGCCGGGCTGCACCGGCGGCAGCACGATTTCCCCGATGCCGGTGCGCGGTCCCGAGGCCAGCAGGCGCATGTCGTTGGCGATGCGGGTGAGTTCCAGTGCCAGGTCGCGGACTGCCGAGGACAGCTGCTGGATGTCGTGCATGGACTGCATCTGGGCGGCCAGGTCGTCGGCGGGACGGATGGGTTCGCCGCTGAGGCGGGCCAGTTCCGCTGCGGCGCGCAGCGCATAGCCGGGGGCGGTGTTGAGGCCGGTGCCCACGGCGCTGCCCCCCAGGCCGATCTCGCACAAGGGGTCGCGGCAGTCCTCCAGGCGGCGCGCGCAGCGCCGCAGGGTCCAGGCATAGGCAGCGAATTCCCGGCCGATGGTGGTGGGGACGGCGTCCTGCAGGTGGGTGCGGCCGCTTTTTACGGTGTCCCGCTCGCGCGCGGCGATGCGCTGGTACTCCTCGGCCATGGCGTTGACCGCCGCGCACAGGCGCGGCAGCTTGGCCAGGGCGGCGAGGCGGATGGCGGTGGGAATGGTGTCGTTGGTGCTCTGTCCCATGTTGACGTGATCGTTGGGATGCACCGGCCGGTAGTCGCCCTTTGCTCCGCCCAGGGCGGCATTGGCAAGATTGGCGATCACCTCGTTGCTGTTCATATTGTGGCTGGTGCCGGCGCCGGCCTGGAAACGGTCCACTACGAACTGGTCCAGGAACTCACCGTCCAGGATGCGGTCGCAGGCCGCGATGATGGCGTCGGCGAGCGGCGCCTCCAGCCAGCCGGGCTGGCGGTTGGCCACCGCCGCCGCCCGCTTGATGCGCACATGGGCGAGGACGAAGTCTTCATCGGGGCCGCGGCCGCTGATGGGGAAGTTGCCTACGGCACGCAGGGTCTGGATGCCGTACCAGGCCTCGCCGGGCACGCGCAGTTCGCCCAGGCTGTCCTTCTCCACGCGGTATGTCTCGTTGTTCATGGCCATTTTTTTCTGTCCCTCGTGCTATGAGTCGGCTTGATAGAGGGGGATCATATCGTGTTAGCATGGCCTGGTGAAGCGGGGCTTCTTTCCTCTGCAAGCGCTGTCGCAGGATCATCATGCTCGAATGCAGGCGTTATTACATCAGTGGCCGGGTTCAGGGGGTGTTCTTTCGTGACGCCACCCGGCGCAAGGCCCTGAGCTTGGGCCTCAGCGGCTGGGCACGCAATCTGCCCGACGGCCGCGTCGAGGTGCTGGCCTGCGGCGCGCCCGCCGTTCTGGCGGAACTGGAGGCCTGGCTGTGGCAGGGGCCGCCCCACGCCGAGGTCACGGATATCGAAAGCGGCGCCTTCCATGGCCAGGTGCCGCATGGCTTTACAATCGGCTAACCTTGCTCCATGCTGAGGCGGGGAGATAGCCTTACCATTTTGCAAGGAGATTCCGTATGAAACGAAGCACTATTCTAGTGTCAGCTGCGCTGGCACTGTTCCTGAGCGCTGGTCTGGTCCAGGCCGGTGGCATGCCCGGCCACGGCGATGGCAAGTCGCACTATGGCGAGATGATGAAGGAACGCCAGCAGATGATGACGGACATGATGGACATGATGAAGGAGACCATGGCTATCCTCAGAAACCTGAATCACAAGCCCAGTGCCGAAGAACGGGAGCGTCTGGGAGAGATGATGCAGCATCTGGACGAGATGAAGGCGCGTCACGAGGCCATGCATGAAATGATGCGCCAGCGCATGAAAGAGATGCACGACAAGAAGGAAAAGGGCAGTCATCACATGTGATGAGCACCGTCTCCCTGGTCTGTTTAACGCCCCCCTAGCGGGGCGTTTTTATTTGATGCACACGGTTCGCACCGAGTGGATGTCGGTGTGTCCCTGGAGGACCTTTTCGATGCCGTCCTGCTTCAGGGTGCGCATGCCCTCCTGAAGGGCGCCGCTGAGCAGTTCCGAGACCCGGGCCTGTTCCAGGATCAGCTTCTTGATATTGTCACTGGCGGACAGCAGTTCATGGAGTCCCAGCCTGCCGCGGTAGCCGCTGTCTTCGCAGGCCTCGCAGCCTTTTGCGCGGTAAAGGGTGAAGCCGCCCTGCTCGTTGGCGAAGTGTTCCTGCCACTCCTTGAAGATCTTGCCGCGCATCATCTTGCTGAAGGACTCGTCCGCCCCCTTGGGGATCAGTTCGTAGCAGTATTCCGTCAGCAGTTCCCGCACTTCCTCGCTGTCCGCCTCATAGGCCTCCTTGCAGTCGGGGCACAGGCGCCGCGCCAGGCGCTGGGCCAGGATGCCTACCAGGGCGTCGGCGAAGTTGAAGGGGTCCATGCCCATGTCCAGCAGGCGGATGATGCTTTCCGGGGCGCTGTTGGTGTGCAGGGTGGCGAACACCAGATGTCCGGTGAGAGAGGCCTCGATGCCGGTGCTGGTGGTCTCCTCGTCGCGCATTTCCCCCACCATGATGATGTCGGGGTCGGCGCGCAGGAAGGCGCGCATGGCGGCGGCGAAGGTCAGCCCGATCTTGGGGTGGACCTGCACCTGGCGCAGGCCTTTTTGGGTGATTTCCACCGGGTCCTCGGCAGTCCAGATCTTGCGCTCCGGGGTGTTGAGGTGGCCGAGGATGGAATGCAGCGTGGTGGTCTTGCCTGAACCGGTAGGTCCGCAGACGAAGAACAGGCCGTAGGGTTTGGCGGTCAGCTGCAGGACGCCCCGGTGGTTGCGTTCGCTGAGGCCCAGCTTGTCCAGCGGCAGCGGTTTGCCGCTGGCCAGGATACGCATTACCACGTCTTCCTGTTCATTGGTGGTGGGGATGGTGGCAACCCGTAACTCGATCTTGAGCATGCTGAACTTCTTGAAATCGATCTTGCCATCCTGGGGCTTGCGCTTTTCCGAGATGTCCAGATTGGCCATGATCTTGATGCGGGCGATGAGGGCATTGCGCATGCGGCTGGGGATCTCGTAGTAATTGCGCAGTTCGCCATCCTTGCGCAGCCGCACCAGGGTCTTGTTTCTGCCTGGATAGGGTTCGATATGGATGTCCGATGCCCCCTGGTTGTAGGCGTCGATGATGATCTTGTTCACCAGCCTGACGATGACGTTGTCGGAGGAGGCGGTTTCATCGTAGATCTCGTCATCCTCCTGCTCCTCATCGCTGGCCATGTAGTCGTCGAACAGCGTGCCCTCGATATCGGGGGCGGTGTAGAGCAGGTCGATGACCCGGTCCAGTTCGTTCTTGTCGGCGATCACCGGTTCCACATTGAGCCCGGTATGAAAGCGCACCGCATCCAGGGCCTCCCAGTCCATGGGGTTTTCCAGGGCGATGACCAGCTTCTGGTCATAGCAGTAGAGTGGCAGGCAGGCATATTTCCTCACCAGGTCTTCGGGCACCAGCTTCATGGCCTCGGTATCCAGCTGAAACTGCCCCACGTCGACGAAGGGGATGCCAAGTTTCTTCGACAGCGCCTGCTGAATGTCCCGCTGGGAAATGGTGCCCCGTTCCACCAGAATCTGGCCCAGCTGTTTGGAACGGTCTTCCTTCTGGGCCGCCAGGGCCCCCACGAGTTGTTCCTCACTGATGAGATTCTCATGGACGAGGATTTCCCCGATGCGGAAATTGGGCGTGGATTTCTGGTTGTGCAGCGCCGCTTCCAGTTCCTTGGTGGTAATGATGGCCTTGGCGCGCAAATATTCACCCAGCGGCTGTTGGCGCTTCTGTTCCTGTTCGTTGAGGACATCCTCCACCTGATCCTGGCTGACAACCTGCTCTTTGATCAGCTGCTCGCCGATGGGCGGGCCGATCTGGTGGCTCTCCATGGCGCTGCGGGGGATAAACAGATAGGCGTAATCCTTGCCGTTGTGGGTGGGGTATAGATAGAGGCCGCAGGCATCGGTGCGGAAGCCGAAGGTTTCTCCTTCCAGCTTGTCCTCGTCCTTGAAGGTGATGGTGAAGGGCTGGATCGCCTCTGGTTTGCTCATGGCCTCTTCACCGGCCTGCGGCGGCCTGGCGCGCTGCCAGCTGTGGCGTCGGGGCAGGCTCATGATCTTGATCTTGCTGAAAGAGAAGGCTTCAGAGGCCGCCTTGCCGTCGCTGAGGAGGATGATCTGCTTCTCCTGGCGCAGAAAGGCCTGCAGCCGCCCCATGACCCGGGAGCCGTCGTGGAGCGACAGCAACACCTTTTCGCCGCTTGTGACGGCGTTTTCCACTTGTGGCTTGCTGAGCGGTGGCTGTAACAGGGGGATGACGCCCACCGCCCCTGTTCTGGGGGCGTTCGCGCTATTCATTTTTTGCGCTGCCTGTCATCGTGATGGACTGCATAGCGCTCTCTAGATGGCATAAATAATCCCTTATATTCAATTGGTTGCCATATTTTTCGTGTAGATCTGCCGGGGCGTGGTGGCAAGGATTGTTGCGCCCTTAGTGGGGTTATCGGTCAAAAGCGACGCGCATTGAGAGGTCTACCGCCTGGACATCCTTGGTGAGAGCGCCCACCGAGATGTAATCGACCCCGCTTTGCGCGATGCGACGGATGTTTTCCAGGGTGATGCCGCCCGAGGCCTCCAGACGGCTGCGGCCCCGGTTCAGCGTCACGGCGCGCTGCAGCATCTGCTGGTCGAAGTTGTCCAGGAGGATAATGTCGGCGTTGTTTTCCAGGGCCTCGCTCAATTCCTCGAGGTTTTCCACTTCCACTTCGATGGGCAGCGCCGGGGCGCTGGCACGGGCCTGGGCGATGGCGGCACTGATGGAGCCGCAGGCGAGGATATGGTTTTCCTTGATGAGGACGCCGTCATAGAGCCCCATGCGATGGTTGCTGCAGCCGCCGCAGCGCACCGCGTATTTTTGGGCCAGGCGCAGGCCGGGGATGGTCTTGCGGGTGTCGAGGACGGTCACCGGCAGGTCCTTGACCTGCTCGTGGTAACGATGCGCCAGGGTGGCGGTGCCGGACAGGGTCTGGAGGAAATTGAGCGCAGTGCGCTCCCCGCTGAGCAGCACCCGCGCCCGCCCCTGGAGGCGGCATAGCACCTGCTCGGGGGCAATGGCGTCGCCGTCCGCCACCTGCCAGTGGATTTCCACAGTAGGATCCAGTTGCCGGAACACACTATCGAACCAGCGGCGTCCGCACAGGACAGCGGCCTCGCGGCTGATGACCCGGGCCTGTGAGACGATGTTTGCCGGGATCAGGGCCGCGGTGACATCGCCATCGCCCAGGTCCTCGCGCAGCGCGCGCTGCACCATGTTGTCGATTTCTTCCTGTGTCATGATGGCAATGATACTAAGACAAGCGATAACAAAGCCACATTCAGAGCGAACCCGGCGTACTGGATCAAGGCGCGTTGCGCAGGGAGTGGCGCGCCCTTGCCAAGCGATGCAACGCAGAGCCGGGACGCCGGGTTCGCTCCCTGTGGGCAGGCGTCTGGGCGGTCAGCCGCAAGGCGCGACCGCGCAGGCATAGTCATTCTATGTCAAGCCGGCGCAGACCGCCCAGACACCCGCTGAATGGGGCTTTGTTATCGTTTGTCTTCGTAACTGTTTTTACAGGAGCGAACGACAAGCAGACAGCTTACGGCTTCTGCTATGATGGGGCAAAGCGGCGGGGCCTGTGCGGCATAACAAGAAGACGCGTTGCCATTGAGAAAACATCTTGGTGAATTCTATGTAGCCCTGCGTGACAGCGCCCGCGACTTGGCGCCGATCGTAGTGGTGATCGCCTTCTTCCAGGTTTTCGTCCTCCAGCAGCCCATTCCCGATCTTGCTTCCCTGCTTGCCGGTGCCCTGATGGTGCTGTTGGGGCTGGCGCTGTTCGTGAAGGGCCTGGAAATCGGCCTCTTCCCCATCGGCGAGGCCATGGCCCATGCCTTCGCCCGCAAAGGCAGCGTGAGTTGGCTGCTGCTGTTCGCCTTTGCCCTGGGCTTCGGCACCACCATTGCCGAGCCCGCCCTCATCGCCATCGCCGACAAGGCGGCGGAGGCCGCCACGGATGGGGGGGTGATCGCTGCCGGTGAGGAGCCCGCTGCTGCCTATGCCTGGTGGCTGCGCTTCACCGTGGGCCTGTCCGTGGGCCTGTCGCTTGTGCTGGGTGTGCTGCGCATCATCCGCGGCTGGCCGGTGCAGTATCTGATCATCTGCGGCTATGCCTTGGTGGTGGCGCTGACCGTGTTCGCCCCGCCGGAGATTATCGGCATTGCCTATGATTCCGGGGGGGTGACCACCTCCACCATTACCGTGCCCCTGGTGACGGCCCTGGGTATCGGCTTGTCCAGCAGCATCCGCGGCCGCAATCCCATGATCGACGGCTTCGGCCTCATCGCCCTGGCTTCCCTGCTGCCCATCATCTTCACCATGATCTTCGGCATGCTGGTATGACGGAACTGCTCTACAGCTTGGCGCAGACCCTCAAGGACGTGGCGCCCATCGTCGTGATTCTCGTGGGCTTTCAGGTGCTGGTGTTGCGCCGGCCGATCCCCAATCTGCGCCGGGTGGTGACAGGCTTCGTGTATGTATTGCTGGGTTTGGTGCTGTTCCTGGAAGGGCTGGAGTTGTCGCTGTTTCCGCTGGGCAAGCTGATGGCCCAGCAACTCACCGACCCCGCCTTTATTCGCGGCGGCGAGGGTCTGTTGCAGGCGCTGCAGTGGCAGGATTATCTTTGGGTCTATATCTTTGCCGCCGCCATCGGCTTTGCCACCACCCTGGCTGAGCCGGCCCTGATCGCTGTGGCGCTGCAGGCCCATCAGGTTTCCGCCGGCGCCATCAGCGTCTGGGGGCTGCGGGTGGCGGTCGCCCTGGGGGTGGCCCTGGGGGTGGCGCTGGGGACTTTTCGCATCATTACCGGTACCCCGCTTTATTACTATATCATCAGCGGTTATGTGGTGGTGATCGTGCAGACTTTCTTTGCCCAGCGCATGATCATTCCCCTGGCCTATGACTCGGGCGGCGTCACCACCTCCACGGTGACCGTGCCTCTGGTGACGGCCCTGGGAATGGGGCTGGCGAGCACGGTGCCGGGGCGCAGTGTGCTGATCGACGGTTTCGGCCTGATTGCCTTCGCCAGCCTGTTTCCCATGATCACGGTCATGGGCTATGCGCAACTCAGCGTGCTGCGGGCGCGCCGGGCGCGGCACAGGGGGTACTAAGACAATCGATATCAAAGCGCCCATTCAGAGTGTATCAGATGTCTTGGTAAGTCCTGATGTTCACCTTTCACAGCCAATAGGAGAGGTACGACCATGCATTTCAAATTGTTGATCGCGCTTGTCGAGGACAGCAAGACTGATGCCGTGATGGAGGCCGCGCGCCAGGCCGGGGCCACCGGCGTCACTGTCATCAATTCCGCCCGCGGCGAAGGACTGGAGAAGACCAAGACCTTCTTCGGCCTGAGCCTGGAGACCCAGCGCGACATGGTGCTGTTTCTGGTCGAGGAGCATCTCAGCAGGACTATTCTGGAGACCATTGCCGAACAGGGGCGCTTCGATGCCTCGCCGGGTGCGGGGATCGCCTTCCAGATCGATGTCGAGGATGCCGTGGGCCTGTCCCATCAGGTGCAGCGGCTCAGCGAAGTGGTGGAGGAAAAGCTATGAACGAGAAACGGGATGTGATAAGGGTGCGGGACGTCATGAAGACCCGCTTCGACCTGGTGGACGGGCTGGATACGGTGGCGGAAGTGCTACGCAAGATGAAGCATGTGGAAACCAAGTCTCTGATCGTCAACAAACGTCATGATGACGATGAGTACGGCATGGTGCTGATCTCTGACATCGCCCGCCACGTGTTGGCCAAGGACCGCGCGCCGGAGCGGGTCAATGTCTACGAGATCATGTCCAAGCCATTGCTGACCGTGTCGCCAGAGATGGATATCCGTTATTGCGCGCGGCTCTTCACCCGCTTCCATCTGTCGCGGGCGCCGGTGCTGGAACATGGTGAAGTGATCGGCATCATCAGTCTCACCGACATGACCCTGCGCGGCATGTACCGGGATCTCGTGGCCGGCCAATGAGTGCTGCCCCGCGGCGCCGAGAGAGGAGCTGACACTGATGGAAATGGCGCATATCATCATCATGGTCATGGGCTGGGCGGCCGGCATCGTAATGCTGGTGCTGTTCATCATGTTCCTGCAGGATCTCTTTCAAAAGGAACATACCGTACGTCGCAACTTCCCTGTGGTAGGCCGGCTGCGCTATTTCCTGGAGCGTCAAGGGGACTACTTCCGCCAGTATTTTTTCGCCGATGACCGTCAGGAACTGCCTTTCAATCGTGCCACCCGCACCTGGGTCTACCGCCACGCCAAGAATCTGGGTGGCATCGTCGGCTTCGGTTCCACCAATGATCTGCGCGAACCGGGCTCCATTATTTTCATCAACTCACCCTATCCTATCCTGGAGGAGGAATGCGAGCCGGCGCCACCGCTGGTCATCGGTCCCGACTGTCCGCGGCCCTTCACGGCCCGCCACATCGTCAACATTTCCGGTATGAGTTTCGGCGCCCTGTCGGCACCGGCAGTGCGCGCCTTGTCGAGGGGGGCCGCTGAGGCCGGGGTGTGGCTCAATACCGGCGAGGGCGGTCTGGCTCCCTGGCATTTGGAGGGCGGCTGCGACCTGATTTTTCAGATCGGGACGGCCAAATACGGCGTGCGCGACGAACAAGGCAGGCTCAGCGATCAGCGCCTGGAGGCCGTGGCGCAGCAGGTGAAGGCCTTCGAGATCAAGCTGTCCCAGGGCGCCAAGCCCGGCCGTGGCGGTCTCCTGCCCGCCATCAAGGTCACCGAGGAAGTGGCGCACATCCGCGGCATCCCGGTAGGTGTCGCCTCCCTGAGCCCCAACCGCCACCTGGAGATCCGCACCCCCGACGACCTGCTGGACATGATCGGGCATATCCGTGATCTGACCGGCCTGCCGGTGGGCATCAAGACAGTGATCGGCGGTGAGGCCTATCCGCGCCAGCTGTGCGAAGCCATTCTACGCCGCGGGCCGGTGAGCGCCCCTGACTTCATCACCGTGGACGGCGGCGAGGGCGGCTCCGGCGCGGCCCCCCAGGTATTGGCCGATCATGTGGGGCTGCCCCTCGATGAATCCCTGCCCATCCTGGTGGATGTGCTTACCGAGAGCGGCCTGCGCGAGCGCATCCGGGTAGTGGCCTCGGGCAAGCTGGTGACGTCAGCGCGGGTAGCCTGGGCGCTGTGCGTGGGAGCTGACTTCGTGGTTTCCGCACGCGGCTTTATGTTTTCCCTGGGGTGCATCCAGTCCATGCAGTGTCATCAGGATACCTGTCCCACCGGTGTGACCACCCACAACCGGCGCCTGCAGAAAGGACTGGTGGTGGAGGACAAGGCGCTGCGGGTGGCCAATTATGCCCGCTGCCTCAATCATGATGTGGACGTGCTGGCCCATTCTTGCGGTCTGGCCAATGCCCGCCATTTTCGGCGTCACCATGCCCGCATCGTGCAGAGTGCCGGCCACAGTGTCCCCCTCGATGAGCTCTATCCCTGCCGCAGGCCGACTTGAAAGCGCATCCTGGTGGCTATATATCCTTAGCAAGAGTGAGGTGTGAGGGGGCAGGCGTGAGGAGGGTTGTATCTCTTCCGCGGTGCGCTATCACGTTGCCACCGCCCGGATCTTCCCCACTGCCTGAATTGATATAGCAACAGCCGTTTTTGAGAGGACGACAAAAAATGCGAATGGACAAACTGACCAGCAAATTCCAGATGGCCCTGGCCGACGCCCAGAGCCTGGCGGTGGGGCGCGACCACCAGTTCATCGAGCCCCTGCACCTGATGATCGCCATGCTCGATCAGGAGGGTGGCACGGTGCGCCACCTGCTGAGCCAGGCCGAGGTGGACGTCAACGCCCTGCGTTCCCACCTGGGCGAGGCCCTGGAGCAGCTGCCCAGTGTGGAGGGGGCAGCCGGCGAGGTGCACATCTCCAACGATCTGGGGCGGCTGCTGAACATTACCGACAAGCTGGCCCAGCAGCGCAACGACCAGTACATCTCCAGCGAGTTGTTCGTGCTCGCCGCCCTGGAGGACAAGGGAACCCTGGGCAATCTGCTGCGCCAGGCCGGTGCCGCCAAGGGGGCCATCGAGAAGGCCATCGAGGCGCTGCGCGGCGGGCAGCGCATCGAAGATCCCAATGCCGAGGAGCAGCGCCAGGCCCTGGACAAGTACACCATCGACCTCACCGAACGCGCCGAGCAGGGCAAACTGGACCCGGTGATCGGCCGCGACGACGAGATCCGCCGCACCATCCAGGTGCTGCAGCGCCGCACCAAGAACAACCCGGTGCTCATCGGCGAACCCGGGGTGGGCAAGACCGCCATCGTGGAAGGACTGGCCCAGCGTATCGTCAACGGTGAAGTTCCCGAAGGCCTGAAAAACAAGCGCCTGCTGTCCCTGGACATGGGCGCGCTCATTGCCGGCGCCAAGTTCCGCGGCGAGTTCGAAGAGCGCCTCAAGGCGGTGCTCAACGACCTGGCCAAGCAGGAAGGGCGCATTATCCTGTTCATCGACGAACTGCACACCATGGTGGGCGCCGGCAAGGCGGAAGGCGCCATGGACGCCGGCAACATGCTCAAGCCCGCCCTGGCGCGCGGCGAGTTGCACTGTATCGGCGCCACCACCCTGGACGAATACCGTCAATACATCGAGAAGGACGCCGCCCTGGAACGCCGTTTCCAGAAGATCCTGGTGGATGAGCCCTCGGTGGAGGACACCATTGCCATCCTGCGTGGCCTCAAGGAAAAATACGAGGTCCATCACGGTGTGGAGATCACCGATCCGGCCATCGTCGCCGCGGCCACCCTCTCCCACCGCTACATCACCGACCGCAAGCTGCCGGACAAGGCCATCGATCTCATCGACGAGGCTGCCAGCCGCATCCGCATCGAGATCGATTCCAAGCCCGAGGAGATGGACCGCCTGGAACGGCGCCTGATCCAGCTCAAGATCGAGCGTGAGGCGCTCAAGAAGGAGAGTGACGAGGCCTCCAGGAAACGCTTGGCCACCCTTGAAGAGGAGGTCGAGAAACTGGAGCGCGAATATTCCGACCTGGAAGAGGTCTGGAAGGCAGAGAAGGCCGCCCTGCAGGGTGCCCAGCATATCAAGGAAGAACTGGATCGGGTGCGCATCGAGTTGGAGACGGCACGCCGTGCCGGCGACCTGGCACGCATGTCCGAACTGCAGTACGGGCGCATCCCCGAACTGGAGAAGCAGCTGGACATGGCGGCCCAGGCCGAGATGCAGGAGATGAAGCTGCTGCGCAACAAGGTCACCGAGGAGGA
>CAYRLE010000061.1:0-1677 GCA_964425105.1 uncultured Gammaproteobacteria bacterium
GCCGTTCAGGCAACGATGATCGGTTATGGCATGTTCAAGGGGGAGCGCTTTACCAAGGCACAGTCCATTGGTTTTTCACTTGCCTTTGGTGGACTCATCGCTCTGTTGTTTCCAGGTCTTACGGCGCCTTCCCTGAGCGGCTCCTTACTGATGCTGGGTGCTGGTGTGGCCTGGGGTATCTACTCCTTGCGCGGAGGAGGTGCGGGTGATCCCATTAAGGTGACAGCAGGGAATTTTCTGCGTGCAGTACCTGTCACAGTTGTGTTGAGTGTGGTGATGATTAAGGGGGCCTCCTTGGACAACGCCGGGTTCTGGTATGCCGTGGCGTCGGGCGCGGCCGCCTCTGGCGTGGGTTATGCCATCTGGTACAAAGCAATACCCCTGTTGAAAGCCAGCAATGCTGCTACTGTGCAGTTGAGCGTGCCAGTCATTGCGGCTGTGGGTGGTATCGTTTTTCTCGGTGAGCCAGTCACCCTGCGTCTATTATTGACCTCAGTCGCTATCCTGGGGGGGATCGCGCTGGTCGTTCACGAGCGGCCCTATGCGAATGGCGCTCGGCAGGGCATTCCGGCAGACAGCCGCACTGAAAGGAAAGGACGTGGATAGATATCTCGCAAGCTGTGAATGCCTGGACTGGAAACACCAGCTGGTGCTGGAGAAGGCGGGGGTGATCGCCCAGGGACGAAGCGGGATAGAGGAAATAGCCAGGGCCTGCTTTGAATATGTCAGGGACGAAATAAAACATAGCAATGACTTCCAGATGAATCCTGTTACCTACAGGGCGTCTGAGGTGCTTGAATACAGGACGGGATATTGCTATGCAAAGAGCCATCTGCTGGCTGCCTTGTTGAGGGCAAACGGTATTCCCGCAGGCCTCTGTTATCAGCGGCTGACCATTGCGAACAACAGGCCGCCCTTTTGCCTGCATGGGCTCAATGCCGTTTATCTGCCATCCACAGGCTGGTATCGAATTGATGCGCGAGGGAATAAGGATGGGGTGGATGCGCAATTCACGCCACCCGTGGAAAGGCTTGCCTATCCGGTTCTTGTCAAAGGTGAAGCCGATCTGCCGGAAATCTGGGTGCAGCCGCTGCTAGAGGTGAGGCAGGTGCTGTTGTCCTGCCGGACCTATCAGGAGCTTGCTGAAAACCTGCCGGATATCCCAGATCCTGCAAATTGTCCCGGTCCTGGCGGCTACCGTAGAACGGGCGTTTGAGGTGCATTTCAGCGGTCAATCGCATCAGCTTCAGATCCTCATCTGAACCACCCGACAGCTGGTAATACACGGTGGTGATTGTGACGTTTCCTCTTCATTTTACTCCTGTGATTACGTTGACTATTTTCTCAGGAGACACTTAAGGAACCTCTGATTAATTCATGAACCGGCGTCTAGTGGCTGAAATATCCCGGCTCGGCGTTGAAAATCCTGGCAATTGCATGCTATTACCTGCGTTTTTCTCCTTGATCCGGAACATTTCATCTCACCATCCATCCGGCCCAGAATCAATCAGAGGTTTCCTTAACAAAAGCAATTGACACGCTCGTTTTTTATAGGGGTTGGAGATGTACCAAAAAAGCATGGCACAGCTCAAGTATCACCAGGAGACGCCGCTTATTACTGAAGCATACATACGCAAACTTTATCTCGCAGCGGGACTCATTTGGGGTTGCGTTTTT
>CAYRLE010000061.1:1777-15189 GCA_964425105.1 uncultured Gammaproteobacteria bacterium
AGCATACATACGCAAACTTTATCTCGCAGCGGGACTCATTTGGGGTTGCGTTTTTGGGCTTATTTCTACCTATTACATTGCTGGCGGGGCTGCCGGTATTTTCTGGATTTTCATATTTGGTGATAATGCCTGGCCAGAGTGGGCATGGGTTGTCGTCTACACGCTATCGGCTATTGCTGGTCTATTAGTGTTTGGTACTTGCCTGATTATTGCTTGGTCTTATTCCAAGCGGCTGGCCAGGCAGAGATATGATCGTAACAAGGAAATCGGCAAAGCCGTTGTTGTTCTGGCGGTACCTCTTGTTGTTGTATTGGCCTACGCCGTTATTAACTATCATGTGGAGGAGCAGGCACGGTTCCTCGCCAAGGCGAGACAGGAGGAACATAAAAGACGATTAGAGGATGCCGCGCCAAACAAAAAGACTGGCGAAAGCGATCTGGACTATTATTGCCGCGTTATCAGAAAACAATCAAAGTTAGAGATCATTTATCAGGGGCAGTCTCTAAAGATTGTTCCAGAGGCGCTATTAAGCGACAGGCAATTATTGTTTGCTGTTTCTGGACCGTATGATTTGATTAATGCTCTGGCAGATGAGGTGAGTTTCACTGAGGATACGGCATCGGGAGGCAAAGTGCTGGTGTCGGAGTTCGTTGCGCTATCCGAAAACATTAGCTGTGGAAAGGAAATGTTTTTCATCCGCTCTGTTACTTCACGTCTCCCATATTCCGTGGATGCGGTGCACAGGGTTGAATTCCTCATCCCCAGTGTACGATTAGGTTTCACGATGAAGATCAGAATAGAAAGGTGATGGCAGCTAGCAAGCGCAACCTGCCTGCCACGCAGGCATAATGCTCCATAGTAATGTTCTGCGCGCGTGAATGTGACCTAGTGCCTGGAGAGGAAACTGCATGCCGGGATGTGTGCAAGTGATGCCAGCTATCAGGTGCTCCTGCTGCACAACCATTCAGAGGACGTATTATGAATAAAATAGCAGTTGTCCAAGAGTCACCGATATTATTGGACCGGGATGGAACTATGAAAATGGCGGTTGGTTTTGTAGAGAAAGCTGCTGAATGTGGAGCCGAGTTAGTGATATTCCCTGAGACTTTCATTTCAGGATATCCTGCATGGATATGGCGTCTGCGCCCGGGTGTCGATTGGGGGCACAGCGAGGCATTGCACACTCGACTGCTGAATAGTTCGGTAGATCTGGACAACAATGAACTCTCTCCACTTTGTGAGGCGGCCAGGAAGAATCGGATTACAATTGTCTGCGGGTTGAATGAAAGGGACGGAAAACTAAGTAGGGCAACCCTCTACAATACTGTGGTGACGATCGGGGAAGACGGAGTCATTCTAAATCGACATAGAAAATTAATGCCGACCAACCCGGAAAGAATGGTATGGGGTTTTGGTGATGGATCAGGGCTAAATGTGGTGGATACACCTGTTGGTAAAATCGGGACCTTGCTATGCTGGGAAAATTATATGCCCTTGGCGAGGTATGCCCTCTATGCACAGGGAGTCGAAGTCTATGTGGCGCCCACCTATGACAGTGGTGATGGCTGGATAGGTTCTATGCAGCACATTGCGCGGGAGGGCCGCTGTTGGGTCATATCCAGTGGGGTTGCATTAACATGCGACGATATACCAGCCGACTTTCCCGAAAAGGAATCATTCTACCCAAATACGGAAAATTGGATAAACGCGGGTGACTCTGTGGTGATCGCCCCGGGTGGTGGGATAGTTGCAGGGCCTATGCGGGAGAAAAAGGGCTTGCTTTACGCTGAAATCGATTCAACTCAAGTTGCAACGGCAAAAAGAGTGCTTGATGTTGCGGGGCATTATTCCAGACCGGATGTGTTTACGCTTAATGTAAATACTCAGCCGCAAAGTCCAGTGACCTTTGAGTAGCTGCGTATAGGGAACCTCTAATCATGTTAATCCATGAAGCGGTGTCTGGTGAGTTGAAATGCTCTGCCCGGAGTCGCATGCTATTATCTGCGCAATTCATCCTGATCCGCAACATTTCAACTCACTGTCTAGCCGGCCGCAGAATCAATCAGAGGGTGCGCAGAATATAACATGGAAAAAAACCATTGTATTGCAAAAGCAACGCTTATACTCGCCCTGCCTTTTGCCGCCAGTAAGCTGTAGCCTTTTGTACACTAAGGAATCAGGAATATGAAAAAAATCTGTATCGTCGGGGCATCAGGAAAGCTTGGGCAGTATATGGTGCAGCACGCACTTGACAAGGGCTATGAGGTGGTCGCTGTCTGCCGGGAGAAAAGTGTAGGAAAGCTCAGCGCATTCAACGATCGTATTACGATAGTCCCGGGCGCGACTAATGACCGCATGGTCATTAAGGAGGCGGTCGCAGGCTGCGATGGTGTGCTTACGGTTTTGGCGCCATGGGGTGTCCAACAATACTCGTCGAGTACAGCGCAGGCGGTGATGGATTATGCCGAGCGCGGCGCACGTCTGATCTTTTCCTGCGGCTGGCACATTAGCCGGGACGGTAAGGATGTTTATTCCTGGAAATTAACAGCCTTCGTCAAAGTCTTTGGTGGCATTGCAAGGCTGCTGCGCCTTGTTGAATTGGAGGACCAGGTTGAGGCTTGCAAGAGAATCTTTGCAAGTGATACTAAGTGGACAGTGGTTCGTGGAAGTGACCTGGCAGAAGGGGAAAGTCACGGGCTACCGCTCTGGAGCAGGCATGTGGGTGACCCCGTCTTGGAAAGTAACCTGACACATAGGATAGATTTCGCCTTGTTCATGGTGGAGGCGCTGGAAAACAACGAACTCATTCATGAGGCGCCAGCCATTGTAGGATGCCAGACGGCGTCCGCTCTGGCCATAAAATAGAAGGCGCGGAGAAGGCGCCTGCCGATCGCGTCAGCCCGGAGGCCCACAGCCGCGCGCCGCTGAATAGAGCAAGTCTCTACGCATGCGTAGAGACTTGCTCTGAGAGAAACATCAGAGGTTCCTTATGCAGATTGCTTTTGTATAGGGGCGTCCCAAGCGCCTGACTCTATCGCCTTCTGCACATAGGCTGAGAAGTCGGTGCCTGGTCGGCCCAGCGCCTCTTCGATGCCTGGCATCACCTTGCTGTTTCTGCCATCGAATACCACGGTAAACAATTCACGCAGCAACCATTGCAGGTCTTCTGGTGCGCCCTGTTCTTGCAAGGCGTTTATATAGGCATCGATGGGGATGCCGGTGTATTTCACGGGGCGGCCAAGTGCCCTGGAAATTTCATCGACGCATTGCGTGAAGCTTAGCGCACGGGGGCCGGTGAGTTCGTAGAGCTTGTTGTGATGTCGCGGGTCGATTAGCGTAGCAACCACAACATCGGCAATGTCATCCGCGTCAACAAAGGGTTCAAGGGTGTCCGCGGCAGGCAGTGCTAATTCACCGGCCAAGATGCCCTCCGCCATAAAACTTTCACTGAAGTTCTGGCTGAACCAGCTGCACCTGACAATATTCCAGGCAATACCACTGTCTTTAAGTACTTGCTCTGCCTGTTGTGCGCCTTTTTCGCCACGACCAGAAAGGAGCACGATGTGCTTCAATCCGGCTTTTGCGGCAAGGTGCAGAAACTCTTTTATGGAGGCTTCTGCGCTGGGCGCAGCAAGATCCGGCTGGTAAGTGACATAGGCGCTGTGAGTCCCGCTGATTGCAGATTCCCATGTGGCGGGATTCTCCCAGTCGAATGATGGGGTCGTCGACCTGGATACTGGGCGTGTTGCATAACCCAGGGCTTGCAGGCGCTGATTGACACGGCTGCCGGTTTTGCCATTTTTTCCGATGATGAGAATGGATGTGCTTTTCATGATATCGATCCCCTGCATTGCTTGCTGTGGGCTGTCAATGAACGATGTGCACGATAACTATGGCGCACAACACCTGGACAAACAATTGCTATTAATCCATTTATATTTACCGTTCGTCCAATATGTGTGTTCCTGCTAGACTATTGATCAATACCCATGGCAGGATTCAAACTATGCTGCGGCGCAACACAAACATCCCTGGCCCGTCCGATCCGCTTGGTGAAACACTGCACTTGCTTCGGCTCACCGGCAGCTATTACTGCCGATCCGAGCTAAGGGCCCCTTGGGGTGTGGACCTTCCTCCCTTTGAGAGATGCATGATGTTTCATATCGTCACGGCAGGTCACTGCTGGCTCGAGCTTGAAGGGGAAGAGCCTCGTCTACTTCAGCAGGGCAGTTTGACGCTTGTTCCGCATGGCACCGGCCACTGTATCCGTAGCAGTCTGGAGGCGGAAACCCGAGCACTGTTCGACATACCCGTTGAGCAAGTCAGTGATCGCTATGAGATCATGCGTTATGGCGGCACAGGAGAACTAAGCCACATTACCTGCTGTGTTGTGCGCTTCGATCATGTGGCGGGCCAGAAACTTATTTCCCTGTTGCCCAAGGTACTGTATATCAACAGCTGGGCGGATGAAGAGGACAGCTGGTTGCAGAGCACGCTTCGTTTCATCGCACGTGAAGCCAGGGTGCTGCGACCGGGTGGTGAAACGGTGATCACGCATTTGGCCGATATCCTCATCATTCAGGCAATCCGCTCCTGGATCGATTCGGCACCCGAGGCGGAGCGCGGGTGGCTTGCCGCGCTGCGCGACGATCAAGTGGGAAGGGCACTGGCAGCGCTCCATCGCGAGCCTGAAAAGGACTGGACTGTTGCCTTGTTGGCCAAGGAGGTCAGTATGTCGCGTTCTGGCTTCTCGGCGCGGTTTAGCAAACTGGTAGGCGAATCCGCCATGCGCTACCTTACCCAGTGGCGCATGCAACTTGCCCGTGCGCAACTTCAGGAGACGACTGATTCCCTCTCGGTTCTAGCCGAGCGACTCGGCTATCAATCGGAAGCAGCTTTTTGCAGGGCATTCAAGCGGGTTTTTGGTGTGTCACCAGGGAGCGTTCGTCACACTGACGCACCTTGACCTCCAGTCACTCCAAGAAGCAAGGGAAGGCCTCGCACCGGGCGCAGATGTATTTCTGAAAATCAGATAAACAGAAGGTGGAACACAGAGAAAAATTCAGCGCCTGCTACTGATATATAATGACTATGAAGATTATAGTAATAATAGATTATACAAAACGTTCGATTGTCCCTAGGCTGGTACTCAAGGGTGGGATATCAACATACATCTTGCCCATTCAACCAGTATCAGGAGAAACGAGATGAGCAAACATACCTTGACTACTGCAACAGGCTCTCCAGTCGCTGATGACGACAACAGTATCAGCGTTGGAGATCGTGGTCCACTGACGTTTGACAACCACTATACCTTCGAAAAGCTTGCGCATTTCAACCGCGAGCGTATTCCCGAGCGCGTAGTGCATGCCCGAGGTAGCGGGGCCTATGGCACCTTCACAGTAAACAGGTCGCTGAAGAATTACACAATTGCGAGTTTCCTCCAGGAGGCAGGTCAGGAGACGTCGGTGTTCGTACGTTTTTCGACGGTCGGTGGTGGCCAGGACTCGAGTGATTACGCCCGTGATCCACGTGGCTTTGCGATCAAGTTCTATACCGATCAGGGTAACTACGACATGGTTGGTAATAATACGCCAGTTTTCTTTTTGCGTGACGCGATTAAATTCCCGGACTTTATCCATTCGCAAAAGAAGAACCCGCGCAGCAACCTGCCGGATCCGGCGGCTATCTATGAATTCTGGGCCAATCATCCGCAATCATTGCATCAGGTAACCATACTGATGTCTGATCGGGGCATCCCGGCAAGCTATCGTCATATGCACGGCTTCAGCTCACATACCTTCAGCTTCTGGAATGACAAGGGCGAGCGCTTCTGGTTCAAGTGGCACTTCAAATCGAATCAGGGCATTCAGAATTTGACCAATGAACAGGCCGCCGTCGCGTCACCCTTTGGCGCGCAGCAGGATCTTGTTGATGCAATCGACAGCGGCGATTATCCGAGCTGGACAGCAATGGTGCAGCTTATGACAGAGCAACAGGCCAGAAATTATTCCATTAATCCCTTTGACCTCACCAAGGTGTGGCCGCATGGTGATTTTCCATTGCTTGAGGTTGGACAGCTCGAGCTGAACCGTAATGTGGATAATTACTTTGCAGAGACCGAGCAGGCCTGTTTCGCACCGAGCAATCTGGTGCCGGGTATCGGCGCCTCACCCGACAAAATGCTGCAGGGGCGTTTGCTGGCCTATCAGGATGCCCATCGTTACCGTGTCGGGGCCAATGCCAATCAATTGCCTGTGAATGCGCCAAAGTGCCCGGTTCATCATTATCAAAGAGACGGCGCGATGGCTGGTATGTGTCCGGCGCATGGTGGTGCGTCAGTTCAGGGCTCAGGTGTGAACTATTATCCCAACGATGGGATCAATGGCGGCGCTCCCGTACCCGAACCTTCAGTTGCCGAGCCAGCCATGCCAGTGTTGGAAAATGCATGGGTGAAACGATATGGTTTGTCAGATGACGAGGATCATTACAGCCAGCCAGGTAATCTGTATCGGCTAATGAGCGAGTCACAAAAATCCCAGTTGGCGATGACCATAGCCCAGGGGCTCGTGCATGCGACTGCCTCAGTTCAGCAGCGGATGCTTGAGCAATTTAGAAAAGCCGATGTGGATTATGGCGAGCGTATTCATTCTGTAATGGCATCGATAAGGCAAAAAAAATGACTCGCCGCCACTGCGATGAGCAAGGGCTTGCTCAGGGCAATCGCCATGGCACTCACCTTGGTGACGTTTCTGCCCTGAGCGCAGCACGTAATTTGATCTCCATTGCCGCATTGGCGCATTATTCATTGACGGCAGTTTTGTTTCCCGCCGTCAGCGGCGCGGCCTGTGTGCTGTTCATCATGTTGGTGGCGCACAGGCCGCGGCTGCTGGTGGACCATAGGATATAGGCTGCATGACCACCATCAACGCGAGTAAGGATACATGACTACAGAACAGACATTGTATGCACGCAGTGGCTCCAAGTGCGAGCTCTGCGGCGCAAGAGAAGAACTGGGCGTCCATGAAGTGGCGCCAAAAAACGCTGGCGGCGCGGATGACTGCCTGCTCCTCTGCGCGACCTGCCGCGCGCAGATCGAGGACCCGGCGCAGGTGGATGTCAATCACTGGCGCTGCCTCAACGACAGCATGTGGAGCCAGGTGCCGGCGGTGCAGGTGATGGCATGGCGCATGCTCAAGCGCCTCGCGGCCGAGGGCTGGCCGCAGGACCTGCTCGACATGTTCTACCTGGACGAGGAGACCCTGGCCTGGGCGCAGGCCGGCGAAGAGGGCGCTGGCGCAGAAGATGCGCTGCGCCATGTGGACTGCAACGGCGCGCTACTGGCGGCCGGTGATACGGTGACCCTGACCAAGGACCTCAATGTCAAAGGCGCCAATTTCACCGCCAAGCGAGGTACGGCGGTGCGCGGCATTTCCCTGGTGGCGGACAATCCTGAGCACATCGAGGGCCGGGTGAACGGCCAGAAGATCGTGATTCTGACGAAGTTCGTCAAGAAGTCCGGCTGAGCTGGGAACCGCTTTTCCCCTCTGGAAAAGGGGGCGGTAAAGTCTCGCTGGGGTGGACAGCGCCCACCAGACAAGCGGTCAATCCTTGCCCGTCTTCTCGTGGTGACGCTCCAGGGCCCGTTCCAGGGCGGACAGCGCCGCCTTGGCCTTCTGCAGTTCCGCGTCCAGGGATTCGGTGCCGGCGGCGGAGACCTGTTCCTCGTGGATCTTGGCGCGCGCTTCCTCCATGCTGTTGAGAATGATGCCGATGAGCATGTTGAAGATGATGAAGGTGCCCAGCAGGACGAAGCTCACGAAGTACAACCAGGCCCAGGGATAGGCATCCATGGCGGTGTACATGAGATCGGTCCAGTCTTCCAGGGTGAGGGTGCGGAACAGACTGAGCAGGGCGATGTGCAGACTGCCCCAGTGCTGGGGGTCGTGGTCGGCAAACAGAGAGGTACCGGCCACTGCGTAGATATAGAACAGCAGGCTGGCCAGCAGCGCCATCTGGCCGATGCGCGGAATGCTGTGCACCAGGGCGGCCACCATCATCTGCAGGCTGGGCAGGGTGCTCAGCAGGCGCAGCACCCGCAGCAGCCGCACCAGGCGCAGCAGGGTGCCCTGCTCGCCGAGGCCGGGGAGATAGGCGCTGGCCACGATGACGAAGTCGAACACGTTCCAGCCGCCGATGAAGAAGCGCCAGGGGCGCCCGCCGTGGGCCAGGATGCGCAGCAGGATCTCGACGGTGAAGATCGCCAGGCAGGCCTCGTTCAGGATTTCCAGCAGGCCGCCCCAACGCGCGCTGATGGCGGGGTAGGTCTCCATGCCGACGATGGTGCCGTTGACCACGATGACGGCGATGATGAAGCGCTGAAAGACCGGTGCCAGGGTAATGGTTTGCGCGATACGGACCAGGTTCATGATGGTGTGCCGTGATGTCAGGGAATGGGAAGGATAAAAGTCATTTTGTGGAATGTCCAATGAGGAGATTTTCTATGCTCCGCCGTCGCGTTCCACCCGCTCCACGAAGATGATGAGAGGGAAATCGCGGTTCAGGGTCTTGCTGTGGAAGTTGCTCATGGTGACGCCGCGGCTGTAGCGGATGTGCTGGCCGATGGCGAAGTCGCTGCGCGGCGCGGCGAGCCATTTGCGGCTGGCGCCGCTCTCCACTTCGATATAGCTGTAGATGCGGGTGTGGATGATGTCGGTGACCACGCCGCTGTTGGGCAGGGCGGGGCGCGCGTGCTGGCTGTGGGCCTGGCGCCGGGCCTCGTAGGCGGCGGCTTCTGCGGGGCTGGCGTAGAAGCCGATGTCGCCGGCGCCGTCGAAGCGGGCGTACTCCACGCTGCGGTAGTAGCCGTCGCGGTTGGTGCCGCCGATGATGTAGATGCGCTCTCCATGGACCACCACGCCGAAGTTGGCGCGGGGCGATGACAGGGGGGTGGTGGTTTGCCAGGGTTGCAGTGCGCCCTGCTCATCGATGCGGCTCCTCTCGATCAGCGGGGAATAGATGGCGCCTTCCAGGCCCCCCAGGGCGTAGAGATAATCACCCTGGGCCGCCGCGCCCAGGGCATAGCGTCCCACCGCCAGCGGCGCGGTGCGCCGCCAGGGCCCCAGGGCTCCCGCGGCAGTGCGCGTGGCGTACTCCACCTCCACCAGGCCGCTGCCCTCGGCCTCGTTGTGGCCGCCGATGACGTAGACCGCCGTGCCGTGTTTCTTCACGGTGTTCACGTAGCGCGGCATGGTGAGGTGCGCCTCCTGGAGGCGCCAGGGAGCGAGGCTGCCGTCGTTCTGGATGGCGGCGCTCTCCACGCTGTCCAGCAGGGTGCCGGCGAAGCCGCCCAGGGCATAGATGACCTTGTCCACCAGGGCCAGCTTGACACAGCGCCGCGGATAATTGAGTTGCGCCGCCACGGTCTCCCACGGTCCCAGGCTGCCGTCGGGATGGAGCGCCGCGCGCTCCACGCTGCGCAGCAGGTGTTTGCCGTTGGGCCCGTTGGCGCCGCCCACCGCGTAGAGATAGCCGTTATGGGCCACCGCGCCGAAGAAGCCGCGCGCCTCGCGCAGGGCGCTGGTGCGCCGCCAGGGTTCCAGGCTGCCGTCGGGGCGGAAGCGGCTGTATTCCACGGCGCGCAGGAAGTCACGCCCGTCGATACCGCCGATGACATAGAGGTGCTCGCCCAGCGCCACCACGGCGGCCCCGGCGCGCTGCACCTGCAGGGGCGCGGTCTCGCGCCAGCCGCTCACCCACTGCGCCTCCTGGGCCTGGACGGCGCCACTGGCCAGCAGCAGCAACAGCATCAACCGGCGCATGTCAGATTGTGTCCTCTCGCAGCATGGTCTCCAGCGCCTCGAGGTCGCGCAGCGGTGCGCTGCAGTGGGTGCCTTGGCAGACATAGGCCAGTGTCCCGTCCGCGGGACGGCAGCCGGCCAGCGCCCCCGGCAGGGTATCTTCCCCTTGGGGGATGGCGAGGCACAGGCGGTGTGGCGCATAGGGCTGGAGGCAACGCTGCTGCCAAGTCCGCAGGGTGCCGCCAGCGCCGCGCAGGATGATCAGCTGCGGGGGTTGCAGGCTTTCCTCCAGGGCCGTCAGCAGGGTGTTGTGGCCATGGGGCAGTTCCATGATGGCGGACCAGGCGTTGCGCAGGGTGTGTTCCGCGGCCTCCAGGTAACGCGGCTCTGCCAGCAGATGGCCCAGGCGCAGCAGGGCGCGGGCCGCGACGCCGTTGCCGGCGGGAATGGCATCGTCGCCGTAGGGCTTGGGGCGGTAGACCAGCTGTTCGTGGTCGTCGGCGGTGAAGTAGAAGCCGCCCTGTTCGCCGTCGGCGAAGTGCGCCAGCAGGACCTCGGCCAGTTCCACGGCGAACTCCAGATCCGTGCGGCGCCAGCGCAGCTGCAGCAGTTCCAGCAGGGCGTCGAGGAGAAAGGCGTAGTCGTCGAGATAGGCGGGCAGCCGGGCGCGGCCGTCCTTCCAGCTGGCCAGCAGGCGGCCGTCGCGCCACAGTTCGCGGCGCACGAAGTCCAGGGCGCGCTCGGCGGCATTGCCATAGCTGTCCTCCCCGAGGTGACGGGCGGCGATGGCCAGGCCGCGGATCATGAGGGCGTTCCAGGCGCTGAGGATCTTCTCGTCGCGACCTGGTGGCGTGCGCTGGCGGCGCGCCGCCAGCAGCTTGTCCCGCGCGCTGTTCAACAGGCGCTGTGTCGCAGCGCTGTCCTCCACCATGCCCGCCTGAAGGCGGAGGTGCCAGCGGCCCTCGAAGTTGGCTGCCTCCAGGAGGCCGTAGCGGGGGGCGAAGGCCGCGTATTCTTCAGGGTCCAGCAGTGCTTCGACCTGCTCGCGCTCCCAGACGTAGTAGCGCCCCTCCTCGCCCTCGCTGTCGGCGTCCAGGGCGGCGTAGAAGGCGCCGCCTGGCGCCTGCATCTCCGTCAACACCCAGCGCGCGGTGTCGTGGGCCGCCGCGGCGAAGGTTTGCTGGCCGCTGGCCGCCCAGGCCTGAGCGTAGAGGGCCAGCAGCTGGGCGTTGTCGTAGAGCATCTTTTCGAAGTGGGGAATCAGCCAGCGCTCATCCACGGCATAGCGGTAGAAGCCGCCGCCGAGATGGTCGTGGATGCCGCCCGCGGCCATCTGCTCCAGGGTGAAGCAGGCCATGTGCAGGGCCTGCTGGTCGTCGCTGGCGGCCCAGTGGCGCAGCAGGCGCTCCAGGTTGGGGGGCTGGGGAAACTTGGGGGCGCCACCGAAGCCGCCGTGGACTTCGTCGAAGGCGCGTCCCAGCTGGTGGCGCGCCAGGTCCAGGGGCGTGGCCTCCAGTTCCCCGCCACGCTGGCCGCGGGGGTTGAGGCTTGCCAGGGCTTCCTGCAGGCGCCGGTTCTGGGTATGGATCTCGTCGCCCTGTTCGCGGTAGTAGGCGGCCACGCGTTCCAGCAGGTCGGCAAAGCCCGGCAGGCCGTAGCGCGGCGTGGGGGGGAAATAGGTGCCGCCGAAAAAGGCCACCAGGTCCCGGGGGTCGAGGAACATGGTGAGCGGCCAGCCGCCGCCACGCTGGGTGAGCAGCTGGTGGGAGACCTGATAGATCTTGTCGAGGTCGGGGCGCTCCTCGCGGTCCACCTTGATGTTGATGAAATGGCGGTTCATGAGGGCGGCGGTGGCCGGGTCTTCAAAAGATTCGTGGGCCATGACATGGCACCAGTGACAGGCGGAATAGCCGATGGACAGGAGAATGGGGCGCTCTTCGCGGCGCGCCCTGTCCAGGGCCTCGGCGCACCACGGATACCAGTCCACGGGGTTGTCCGCGTGTTGGCGCAGATAGGGGCTGGTCTCCTGGCTGAGGCGGTTCATGGGGTGACTATAACCCAGCATATCAGGCTTGTCCCGTCACGAAGATTTCATGGAAAGGTCACAGGATTGTCATGGTTTTCCCTCACAGTGGCTCTGTCTGACAACAAAGGAGAAAACACCATGACTTTCTATATCAAGGCCTGGCCCGACAACAGCGCCACTCTGATGACCGAACTGGGACAGATCCTGTGGACCTTTCCCACCCTGGACGATGCGCTTACGGCCTGTCGCGACTGGTACACGCTGCATGAGGTGCGCACCGAATATGAGGCAACCCTCCCGGAGCGCCTCGACGGCACCGCCTCCTATGCCGAGTGGTAAGGATCATTCCAGGCGCAGGTCGTCGAAATAGAGGGTTCGGCTCTGTGGTTGGCGGGTGACGAAGAATGTCAGCTCCGCCACTGCGGCCAGGTTCATCTCGCGGCCTGAGGGTGCCTGGCGGATGCGCGTCAGGGGAATGTGGTAATCGTTCCAACCGGGGCGCACGGCCAAGCGGCTGTTGAAGCGGTCCTGGGTGGGCATGCCGTTGCGCACATGCTGCCGGTCATGGATGCGCAGTGACAGCATCAACGGCTGCTGATCGGGGTTGTAGACGCTGAAACGCAGCCCTTTATAGGCACGCCAGTCGCGCAGAAAATAGCGCATCCCCACGGTGGAATAGCGTGCGGTGGTGAAGCGCACCCGCAGGGAGCGGCGCCCGTGGCGTGCCTGCTCATCGCTGATGGCCAGTGCCGCACGGCTGTTCCAGCGGCTCAGTTCCAGGGGCGTCTCGAAGTCGCCCAGCATGGGAAACTGACGGCGGGCCTGGGCCTCGTCCAGCAGCGCCAGCAGCAGGGGCAGCAGGCTGAGCAGCAACAGGACGGTTGCCGCCAGGCGCATGGCGCGCTGCCGCGCCCGCGGCAGGGCAGCTGCGGCGGGGGAGAAAAAGGCCAGGGCCACAAAGCTGCCCACCATACCGGTGGCAATGTCCGCCAGGCTGGCATTGCGCCCGATGAGGTACTGGATGCCCTCGATGAGGGTGGCGGCCAGCAGGGTCAGTGCCAACACCTTTCCTGACTGGACGGAGAAGGCGCGCTCTCTCAGCCCAGGAAAGAAGCGTAGTAGGGTGAGGGTCCAGATGAAGAAAGTGACCACATGACCCAGATTCCAGACGGCCTTCCAGGAGCGGGGTATCCCCTCATCGGGGCCGGCGGCGGTAAAGAGCAGTATCAGCAAAAGCGCCGACAGCAGCACCAGCACTCCACCTGCCAGCAGGGGCGAAGGGGTGGATATTCTTATTTCCATGTCATGGGTAGGGTCATGTGGCGGGTCGTTTGTGGCAGGCTGCAGGCGACATCCTATCTACCTATCTATAGGATGCTGTGCTATACTGCCGCCTCTTTCGGGCTTCTGAAGCAAGCTCTCTTGTGTCATCCTGAAGCCCCCAATAAGGATTTGTCATCATGACTGTGACTGGCCAGCACTGTATCCATTTCACCTTGATGCCGCGGGGCGTGAGGCTGCTCTATACCTCCACCCTGCTGGTGCTGGGCATCGGCTATCTGTTTGCCATGATCTATGTCTTCGAG
>CAYRLE010000062.1:0-15082 GCA_964425105.1 uncultured Gammaproteobacteria bacterium
AGCGGGTGGAACCGTCGCCCGCGGTGTGGGCTGCCATGGGGTTGATGAGCGCCGGCCTGCTGCTCAAGACGGCGCTGTTTCCGCTGCACTTCTGGCTGCCGCCGGCCCATGCCAGTGCCCCGGCACCGGTGAGTGCGCTGTTGTCGGGGCTGGTGGTGAAGGCGTCGTTTTATATTCTGCTGCGCCTCTGGCTGGAGGTCTTCCCGCCGGGCAGCGCGGCACTCGGACAACTGCTGGGCCTGCTCGGCGCGGCCGCAGTATTGTGGGGCGGTCTTCAGGCGCTGCGTCAGACGCGGCTCAAAATGCTGATCGCCTATTCAACCGTGACGCAACTGGGCTATCTGTTTCTGGCTTTCCCACTGGCGACCAGTATCGCCTGGAAGGGGGCGCTTTATACGGTAGTGTCCCATGCCCTGGCCAAAGCGGCCATGTTTATGGCAGCCGGTAATATTCTGCGGTTCGGCGGACATGACCGCATCGCAGATCTCGACCGGGTGGCGCAACGCCTGCCCCTGACTTTGGTGGCGTTTGCCCTGGCCGGCGTCAGCAGTATGGGCCTTCCGCCCAGTGGTGGCTTCATCGCCAAATGGCTGCTGCTGGAGGCAGCAATGCGTGCCGGCCAGTGGTGGTGGGCGATCATCCTGATTCTGGGTGGGCTGTTGGCCGCCGCTTATGTCTTCAAGGTGATCGGCCATGCGTTTACCCAGGCCGAGGTGACTCATGAGGCCAGAGCGGTGCCTGCCGTCATGGAGTGGACCGCGCTGACCCTGGCGTTGGTCGCCATCCTGCTGGGTCTGTTTGCCCCCTGGCCGCTGGCGTTGATGGAGATCGGTTCCCCCTTTGGCAGGGAGGGCGCCGCATGAACTGGGATTCCGGCTTGCTGCTGCTTGTTCTCGCCAGTTCCCTGGCGCCCGGCCTGGTGATCTTCTTTCTGCCCGAGGAGCGCATTGCAACCCGCACTACCCTGAACCTGGCCGGCGCGCTGCTCAAGCTGGCGCTGGTCGGGGTGATGATCTGGGGTGTTCTCCACGGCCATCATTACGAGACCCGGCTGCCCCTGTTGTCCGGGCTCGACCTGGTACTACGCAGCGATGCCCAGTCGCTTTTGTTCGTGACACTGTCCTCCGTGCTCTGGCTGGTCACTACCGTTTATGCCATCGGCTATCTGGAGGGCTCGCCCCATCGCAGCCGCTTTTTCGGCTTCTTCAGCCTGTGCGTGACCGCAACGGTTGGTGTGGCATTGGCCGGCAATCTGATCACCTTTCTGCTGTTTTATGAACTGCTGACCCTGGCTACCTATCCGCTGATCGTACACCGGGGGACCGAGGTGGCGCGCCAGGCCGGGCACAGCTACCTCAGATATACCATTGCCGGCGGTGCCTTGTTGCTGGTCGGCACAGTGTGGCTCTACGGACTGGCCGGTTCGCTGGAATTTGCCAACCGTGGATTTGTGGCAGAACTGGTTGCTACTCATCGTCTGACGCTGATTGTCATCTTTGTGCTGCTGATTGCAGGATTGGGTGTCAAGGCAGCACTGGTACCCCTGCACGGCTGGCTGCCACTGGCGATGGTGGCGCCGGCGCCCGTTAGTGCTTTGTTGCATGCAGTTGCGGTGGTGAAAGCGGGCGCCTTTGGCATCATACGGGTGGTCGACGATGTATATGGCGTCGAGACCGCCGCAAAGCTCGGGGTCACGGGGCCGCTGGCCATACTGGCAGCGGTGACCATTATCTATGGCTCGCTGCGGGCGCTGTTCCAGGATGATCTGAAACGCCGGCTGGCATTCTCCACCGTCAGCCAGGTCTCCTATATTATCCTCGGTATCGCGGTGGTCGGTCCCATCGCGACCATCGGCGGCCTGGTCCATCTGGTACATCAGGGGGTAATGAAGATCACGCTGTTTTTCTGCGCCGGCAACCTCGCCGAGACTTTGGGGGTTCATAAGATCAGCGAAATGAACGGGGTCGGACGGCGTATGCCCTGGACTATGGCGGCGTTCACTCTCGGCGCCTTCGGCATGATCGGTGTGCCGCCGCTGGCAGGTTTTGTCAGCAAGTGGTACCTGGGGCTGGGGGCGCTGGATGCCGGACAGAACTGGGTGATTATTGTCCTGGCCGGCAGCAGCTTGCTTAACGCAGGCTATTTCCTGCCTATTCTGTACGCCACCTGGTTCAAGTCGCCTCCTGACAGCTGGCCTGCCGAGCGCTCCTACGGACGCCGTGAGACGTCCTGGGCGCTGCTGGCCCCGCCTGTAGTGACCGCCTTTCTGACACTGGCTGCGGGCTTGCTGGCATCGGCTCCCTTCAGTCCGCTGCAATGGGCGCGCTTTATCACTACCCTGGAATTCGCGCCGTGAATACTACTCTGAGTGCCTTCCTGCTGCTGGCGGTGCCGGGGCTGCCGTTATTGCTCGCCTTTCCAGCACTGCACTCTCGCTTGCCATGGCCCTGCCATATTGCCCTCTTGCCTGCCCTTGTTCTGTTGGCCGTCCCGGTGGTCGCTCCCATAGATTTGCCGTGGCTGCTGTTCGGGACGGGGCTGGGCATCGATGGGGTGTCCCGATTGCTGCTGGCAATGTCTGTGGTGCTTTGGGCTGTCGCCGCGCCCCTTCTCCGTGCACCCGTCGGCGATGGGGTGGATAACTTTGCTATGACCTTTTGTCTGCTCGCTGTGGCGGGCAATCTGGGCGCAATTGTGGCGACTGATCTGGCCGGCTTTTTCACCTTTTCGGCGCTGATGGGTTATAGCTTTTATGGTCTGCTGGTTGTTGGTGGAGATGGGGCAGCGCGACGGGCCGGGCGTGTCTATCTCGTTGTTATGATCCTGGCGGATCTGGCGCTATTCGAGGCCTTGTTGATCGCGGCGGCAACGAGCGGGGATCTGGGTTTCGCGGCGGTGCGCCACGCAATAGGCCAGTCAGGTGCATCAGGTCTGTATCTGTCGATGGTTCTTGTCGGCTTTGCGGCCAGGGCCGGCATCTGGCCCTTGCACTTCTGGCTGCCACCGGCATTTGCTACGGCCCGGCCGGCGGTGGCGCTGTTGCTCGGCGGTGTTCCTGTGGCTATTGGCCTGCTCGGAATGGTGCGCTGGTTGCCCCTTGGCGATATCACCTCTCACGGCCTGGGCTTGACCATCCAGGGTATGGGCGTGGCTGCCGTGCTCTACGCCATTCTGGCTGGGCTGTTACGTGCACAGCTGAAGCTGCTGCCCGCCTATGCCGCCATCATCACCACGGGCTTATTCACCACCACCGTGGGGGCAGGGTTTGCCGATCCTGCCGCGTGGGCCCGGTACGCGAACCTGACACATCTTTTTTATATCTCTCTGGTGTTCGGGCTGGCAGTTCTGGTCGCCGCCGTCGGCTGGCTGGAGACGAGATGCCGTTATCCTGCTCCGCCTGCCGCGCAGGCGGGCGATGCGATACCGTGGTTTGCGCGCCGGTCTGGCACAGTGCTGCGTTGCTGTGGGCAGAAGGGTCTCGATACATGGCAACGTTTGCGTGCCTCGTGGCTGGTCAAAGCAGGTGCTCTCAGGCAGGTCCATACTTGGCAAAGAGCATTGGGCCGTAGTGAGCGTGCTCTGCAACGCTGGACCTTTGCAATCATCCTCTTTTTGTTGCTGGCTATTGTCGTGGCGTTTGTCGGCGCATCTTCCTGGAACTGATAGACGCCTGCGCGTCGCCTTCCGTTTTGCTCTACTGCTTGCCATTGCCTAGAGTCCGCAGTTGATTGTGCCTGCTGTGCAGGACAGTGAAGGCGATGATCGGCCCATTATGAGTTGTCGCTTCGGCTAGTAGTCTGGCAGCTGGTGTCTGGGTGGAAGCGCTTGTTTTGGCTTTGGGGATGACATACTGTCTTATCAACAGACTGAGCTGACAGTGAGCATGATGAATGATGATCTTACATGGAACTTTGATATGGTGGCCATCGAATGGCTGGCCGTTCTTGCTATGTTGGCGATTCTGGCTGTTGGGGGCGCTGTGCTTGCACGCCGCTCACTGAGGGCATGCAGGAAACTAAATGGTCAGTCCGGTGAACCGGTGACGACAGCGGAACGTTGGCATGCCGAAAGCGCAGAATCAGTTTTCGAATCACTGGAAACGGCGGTCGATGGCATTTCTGAAGAAGAGGCGGCTAACAGGCTTGCCAGGCAGGGACCAAATCGTCTTCCCGCGCCGAAGACACATGGTTCCGTGGCATTGTTTTTCTGCCAGTTTCATAATGTCCTGATCTACATATTGATGGCCGCGAGTGCCGTCACAGCTATGCTGGGGCACTGGGTGGATGCCGCTGTGATTCTGGGCGTGGTTGTTATCAATGCTGTGATCGGATTTGTACAGGAAGGCAAGGCCGAGGATGCTTTGAACGCAATACGCCGGATGCTTTCTCCAAATGCAATGGTTATGCGCGATGGCCGGCAAATGACGATCAGGGCTGAAGTGTTGGTGCCCGGTGATATCGTCATGCTGCAATCAGGCGACAAGGTGCCTGCAGACCTGCGGCTGTTTCGTGTCAATGGGCTGCAGATTCAGGAGTCGGTGCTGACAGGTGAGTCGCTGGCGGTTGAAAAGACCACTGATCCTGTCGCACAGGAGAGCGTGATAGGCGATCGCCGCTGTATGGCCTATTCGGGCACCCTTGTTACCCATGGCCAGGGTGCCGGTGTGGTGGTGGCCACCGCTGCGCACACTGAGATTGGTCGCATTGGCACAATGGTGTCGGAAGTAGAGCCAGTGACGACCCCGCTGTTACGCCAAATGGCCCAGTTTGGCCGCTGGCTTACACTGGCCATTCTGGGCATTGCCGCTGTCACCTTTGCCTTCGGCACCCTGGCTCGGGACTATGCGGTCACTGAAATGTTTCTCGCAGCTGTGAGTCTTGCGGTGGCCGCGATTCCTGAAGGATTGCCCGCGATCATGACCATCACGCTTGCAATCGGTGTGCAACGTATGGCCCGGCGCAACGCCATTATTCGCCGCTTGCCTGCGGTTGAGACGCTAGGGGCGGTAACAGTGATTTGCTCGGACAAAACTGGCACGCTGACCCGCAATGAAATGACTGTACGTACGATTGCCACCGCCGACAAGCTGTTCGAGTTGGATGGCACAGGCTACGATCCTCACGGCGCAATATTGCTGTCGGGCAGGAGTGTGCATCCCCAAGAGATGCCCCTGCTCCTGCAGGCTGTCCGGGCTGCAGTGCTCTGTAATGATGCGTCGCTGGAACAGAAAAACACTGAATGGCTTGTCCATGGCGATCCTATGGAGGGGGCACTGCTAGTATCAGGCATGAAGGCCGGCCTGGATATTGAGGCTGAGCCTAAACAATACCCGCGCATCGACCTGATACCTTTTGAATCAGAGCATCGATTTATGGCGACACTTCATCATGGTCACAGCGATAATGCCTTCATTTTTCTCAAAGGAGCCCCTGAGCGTGTGCTGGAGATGTGTGCCCGGCAGAGAACAATGGCTGGTGATCGGCCTCTGGATAGAAATTACTGGCTGACTTGCATTGAAGAAATGGCAGGCCAGGGCCAACGAGTATTGGCTATTGCTGCCAAGCCGGTGAGTCATGAAAAGATGAAGCTGGAATTCAGTGATGTTGAAAATGACCTGACCATGCTGGGCATGTTTGGCTTGATCGATCCGCCTCGTAAGGAGGCTGTGGAGGCGGTAAAGGCCTGTGAAGGGGCAGGCATCAGTGTAAAAATGATCACAGGCGATCACGGTGCTACGGCGTGCGCCATTGCCCGGCAACTCAATCTCGTCAATGCCGATGATGTGCTTAGCGGGCAGGACCTTGAGTTGATGGGTGAGGACGAATTGCGGAAACGGGTGCAGGATATCGATGTGTATGCGCGTGTCAATCCGGAGCACAAGCTGCTATTGGTAAGACTGTTGCAGGAGCATGGTTTGGTCGTGGCCATGACGGGGGATGGTGTAAACGATGCGCCGGCCCTGAAGCGTGCCGATGTGGGCATTGCCATGGGTCACAATGGCACGGAGGCCGCCAAGGAGGCCGCCGAAATGGTCCTGGCCGATGATAATTTCGCCTCGATCACACACGCGGTGGAAGAAGGGCGCACTGTCTACGATAATCTCAAGAAGGCCATCCTTTTTATTCTGCCCACCAATGGTGGCGAGGCGCTGATTATACTTGCCGCTGTCCTATTTGGTTTTCACCAGCTACCGTTGACGCCGGTGCAGATTCTATGGGTGAATATGGTGACGGCTGTTACCCTGGCACTGTCTCTGGCATTTGAACCGCCGGAACAGGATGTGATGCGGCGCCCGCCTCGCGATGCCCGGCAACCGATGCTGACACCTTATCTTGTCTGGCGGGTTGCATTTGTCTCCCTCATACTTATGGCCGGTACATTTGGCTTGTTCCGCTGGGAGATGGGGCAAGGTGCCAGTATAGAGCATGCGCGAACAGTCACTGCGAATACACTGGTCATGTTCGAGATATTCTATTTGTTCAATTCTCGTTACATCACTGCCTCGATATTTAACTGGGCAGGGTTGACCGGCAGCCGTTATGTTCTGATTGCCATTGGTGTACTCTTCGTCTTCCAGCTTGGTTTTACCTATCTTGCCCCAATGCAGTCCTTGTTTGGCACTACGGAAATTGATTTCAATATATGGCTGCGCATTGTTGTCATTGCCTCCTCTGTATTATTCCTGGTTGAGTTGGAGAAGTATTTTGTGCGGCGCATGGCCCGGAGTAGACGGCGGGGAACAGCGTGATGTGCAGCACTGCGATTGAGATTGCAGAAGCCCCTATAATATTACAGAACGGCGGCATGATGTTTTTTCATCCGTGACCAAGATGAACTGTAATGTGGCATTCACCAGAATGCAGGTGACCCCCAGTCTCATTGTGAGGCGCTAGCGAGCCCCCCACAGGGTGGTTGTGGCGACGGGGTGCAAAAGGACTTGATATAATCATATTAACCCAGCGGAGAAGCAGACGATTATGTCTGGCGCTCTTGTGGATATGAAAAGGCTGCCTGCTTTTCGCTATTCAGGGGTGTGCTTATGGTATTGAACTCACGGACCGCCAGCCTATGAATAGAGCCAATAGTATAATCACCCGCAGACGCCTGCTGGCTTTTTCTGCTGTTCTGTTGGCAGGCATTCTGACCTACGAATTCCTGATTCCACGATTCACGATGCCGGAGATAACGCCATCCATCGAGGAAGACTTGTCCGCCGTGACACTGGCAGTGCCGCCGGTAGACGAGCAACAGGTGAAAGTGGTGCTGGAACGCCGCTGTGTCGTCTGTCATGGCTGCTACGATGCGCCCTGCCAGTTGAAGCTCTCTTCATCCGAGGGCCTGAGGCGCGGGGCGAGTAAGGAGAAAATCTATGATCCGTTACGCATTACCTCCATGGCGCCAACACGTTTGTTCATCGATGCCAAGACCACGGCCCAATGGCGTGCCCGTGGTTTTCATCCGGTGATCAATGAGGGGCGCCAGAATGATCAAGAAGCCAATCTGAAGAATTCGCTGATCTACCATCTGTTGCGGCTCAAGCAGCAGCACCCGCTGCCAGAAGCGGCCAACTTGGCCGATGATTTCACCTTGCAGTTGAATCGCCAGGAAACCTGTCCAACCCGCAGCACAGTAGCCGACTATGCTCGCAAGCATCCCCTGTGGGGCATGCCCTATGCAATGCCAAACCTGCAAGCGCATGAATACCGGACGCTGGTCTCCTGGTTGGCCCGGGGCGCACCGCTATCCGCGCCGACCACTCCTTCAGCTGCAGTGCTGCCACAAATCGAGCATTGGGAGATGTTCTTTAACGGAACTACAAACAAGCAGCGCTTGGTCAGCCGATATCTCTATGAGCATCTGTTTCACGCACACATACACTTTACAGATTCAGGACAACGGGAATTCTACCGCCTGGTTCGCTCGCGCACTCCACCTGGGCAGGCCGTCGACGAAATTGCTACCTTGCGGCCCTTTGACGACCCCGGTAGCGAACCTTTCTATTATCGCCTGCTGCGCTATCAGCCCAGCATTGTGGTCAAGAGCCATATCGTCTACGAGTTTTCCAAAAGCCGCATGGAGCGCTATCGGGAACTGTTTCTGCAACCGGAGTACACCGTAGATGAGCTTCCCTCTTACCAGCCCGAACTAGCCTCCAACCCCTTCAAGGTGTTTGCAGCGCTGCCTACGGAGTCGCGTTATCGGTTTTTGCTGGACGACGCACGGTTCTTTATCGAAGGTTTCATCAAGGGCCCCGTTTGTCGCGGACAGCTTGCCCTGAATGTGATCGAGGATCAGTTCTGGGTCATGTTTTTCGACCCCCGGCAGCCGGTGATTACCAACGATGCACGCTTCATCGTCAAAATGAGCAATGAATTACAGCTGCCAGCCGATGGCGGCAGCAATCTGGATTTGCTGCGCATTTGGACCGAGTACTGGCAGGGCCAGCTGCGCTACATGAAGCACAAGCAGGACTGGTTCAAGACCATCGGCGTCCATGACCTTGGCCATGCCATGAAGTTCATATGGGATGGCGACGGCAACAACCCCAATGCCGCATTGACTATTTTCCGGCATTTTGACAGTGGCTCGGTAGCCTACGGCTTGGTGGGCAAAGATCCGGAGTCGGCCTGGGTTATCGACTATCCGCTGTTCGAACGCATCCACTATCTACTGGTTGCCGGCTTCAATGTGTTTGGCAATCTTGGACATCGTCTGAGCACCCGCATCTATATGGACTTTCTGCGCATGGAGGGCGAAGACTATTTTCTGGCCTTTCTCCCCGTGGAGCGGCGCAAGGCGATACGAGATTCCTGGTATGCGGGTCAGCGTGAGAGTGTCGAAAAACTGTTTGCCGCGCCACAGGAATGGTTGAATACGGAGTCGGTGAGTGGCTACCGTAGCGACGATCCTCAGCACGAACTGTATCAGCACATCAAAGAGCGGGTCGCCAGCGCAACGCGACAGGCGCGGACTCTGAATCGCTGCGATCTGGCTGCCGGCTGCAAAGGCTCACTGCCCGCCGCTGTTGAAGCGCGCGTGGACCTGGCCATGAATGCCATTGCCCGCTTGCAGGGCGAGAATCTGCACGCCTTTCCTGATGTTGCATTTGTGCGTGTCACGACCGGTACACCCGAACAGGATCTCGCCTATACCCTGATTCGCAACAAGGCATATAAAAACGTCACCTCTTTTCTGGCCGACGAACGAGAGCGCGAGCGTGCCGACATCGAGCGGGATACGCTGACTGTCGTGAACTGGCTGGAAGGTTCCTATCCCAACTTCTTTTTTTCTGTGCAGGCGTCGAAGATCGAGGAATTCAGCCAGCGCTGTGCCACCATTCGCAGCCATGAAGATTATGCAAAGTTTGTCGACCGTTATGGCGTGCGCCGCAGTGACCCCTCATTCTGGGAGCAGGCCGACTGGTTTCAGGATATATACCGGCGCAATAGGCCCGTGCGTTCCGGGTTGTTCGATCTAAATCGCTACCTGGCACGATAGGCGCTGTCCGCAAGCGCTTGCGGACGGCTGTGCTGTTTTTGCGCCCTGGATCGAGAGTGATAAAATGCCAAGCCATTAGCCTGACAGTGAAAATTGCGGGAACAGGCGGCGGATGGTATGGTGATTGACGTCGTTGTGAAGGGGAGCCAGGTATGAAGGAAAGCCGGCAGGCGCGGCCTGTGATTTTCGGAGAAATACTGTTCGATCGCTTTCCCGATGGCGCCAGCGTACTGGGCGGCGCCCCCTTCAACGTGGCCTGGCACTTGCAGGGTTTCGGTGCCGCGCCCCTGTTCATCAGCCGTATCGGGCGTGACGCCCTGGGGGAGCAGGTGCAGGCGGTGATGGCCGAATGGGGCATGGACGGCGCCGGCCTGCAGCTGGACGCGCGGCATCCCACCGGGGTGGTGGAGGTGACCCTGGAACAGGGCCAGCCCAGCTACCGCATCGTTCCCGACCAGGCCTATGATTTCGTGGATGCCGCCGCAGCCTGCGCAGTGCTGGCGGACAGCGACGCCGCCCTGCTCTATCACGGCACGCTTGCCCTGCGCAATCCCGTCTCCCGCACTGCTCTGGAAGCGCTGCGCCTCGCCGTGCAGGCGCCGCTCTGTGTGGATATCAATCTGCGGGCGCCATGGTGGGACAGTGCCATCGTTCACGACGTGCTTCACGGCGCCGCCTGGGTGAAACTCAACGACGAGGAACTGGCCGCCCTCAGTCTGCCGCCACCGGCGCCGCAGGACGAAGAGTTGACAGTAGCGGCCCAGGCCCTGCGCCAGCGTTACGGCCTGGAACTGCTCATCGTCACCCTGGGCGCGGCGGGGGCCTGGATGGTGACGGCAGAGCGTTTTCTGGAGGGTGCCCCGCTGCCAGTGGATGAGGTCGTGGATACGGTGGGCGCGGGTGACGCCTTCGCCGCGGTGGCCCTGCTGGGACTGCTGCGGGACTGGCCGCTGGAGGACACCCTGCAGCGCGCCCTCACCTTCGCCGCCCATCTATGCACGGTGCGCGGCGCCACCATCCGCGACCCTGAACTCTACAGTGCTTATCTGCAGCAATGGGAGGCGCAGCTTGGCTGAGCAGGAAGGCCTCTACATTCTGCTGATCAGCGTCCATGGCCTGATCCGCGGCCACAACCTGGAGCTGGGGCGCGACTCGGACACCGGCGGTCAGATCAAATACGTGCTGGAATCGGCGCGCGCCCTGGCGGAGGACCCCCGCGTGGCGCGGGTGGACCTGCTCACCCGGCAGGTCCTGGATCCCAAGGTGGATCCCGACTATGCCGAGCCCATGGAGGAGATCGCCCCCAAGGCCTTCATCGTGCGCCTGCCCTGCGGCCCGCGGCGCTATCTGCGCAAAGAGGTGCTGTGGCCCTATCTGGACAGCTTTGCCGACCACGCCCTGGCCCATATCCGCGCCGTGGGCCGGGTGCCCGACCTGGTGCACGGCCACTATGCCGACGGCGGTTATGTGGGTATCCGCCTGTCCAGCCTGCTGGAGGTGCCCTTCGTCTTCACCGGCCATTCCCTGGGCCAGGTCAAGCGCCAGCGCTTGCTGGAGCAGGGCATCAAGCCGGAGGTGATCGAGACCCAGTACAAGATCAGCCAGCGCATCGAGGCCGAGAACCAGGTGCTGGACCACGCCGACATCGTCATCGCCAGCACCCATCAGGAAGTGGGCCAGCAGTACAGCCTCTATGACAACTACCAGCCGCGGCGCATGGTGGTGATTCCGCCGGGCATCGACCTGGAGCGCTTCCATCCCCCGGGCCGCGGCTGGAAGAAGCCGCCCATCGCCGACGAGATCGCGCGCTTCCTGCGCGACATGAGCAAGCCCATGATCCTGGCCCTGTCCCGCCCCGACCCGCGCAAGAACATCGCCAGCCTGGTGCGCGCCTTCGGGGAGAACAGCCAGTTGCGCGAACTGGCCAATCTGGTGATCTTCGCCGGCACCCGCGACGACATCACCACCATGGAAAAGGGGCCGCGCCGGGTGCTGAGCGAACTGATGCTGCTCATCGACCGCTACGATCTGCACGGCATCACCGCCTATCCCAAGCATCACGAACCCCACGAGGTGCCGGATATCTATCGGCTGGTGGCGCGCAGCAAGGGGGTGTTCGTCAATCCCGCCCTCACCGAACCCTTCGGCCTGACCCTGCTGGAGGCCACTGCCAGCGGCCTGCCCATCATCGCCACCTCCGACGGCGGGCCCCGCGACATCATCGAATATTGCAAGAACGGCATGCTCATCGACCCTCTGGACAGCGACCGCATGGGGGAGGTGCTGGTGGAGGCGCTGGGCAACCGCCGCCAGTGGGTCCGCTGGTCCAAGGCGGGACTCACGGGGGTCAAGCGCCACTTCTCCTGGCAGGGGCATGTCAACACCTATCTGCGCGAGGTGGGCAAGGTGTTGCGCCGCAGCCGGCGACGCAAGGGGCCCAGCGCCCCCATCAAGAGCCGGCTGCCCACCTCGGACCGCATCCTGGTGTGCGATGTGGACAACACCCTGATCGGCGACCGTGAGGCCCTGGCCCAGTTGCTGCAGTTGCTGGCGGCCTATCATGGCCACATCGGCTTCGGCGTGGCCACCGGGCGGCGCATCGAGAGCGCCCGCAAGGTGCTGCGGGAATGGGGGGTGCCCACCCCTGATTTCTTCATCACCGCGGTGGGCAGCGAGATCCACTACGGCCCCAAGCTGGTGGAGGACAGCGGCTGGCGGCGCCATATCGACTACCGCTGGGAGCCGGCGGCGGTGCATGCCGCCCTGGAAGGCCTGCCGGGCCTGCGCCTGCAGCCCAAGGAGGCGCAGCGCGCCTTCAAGGTCTGCTATTTCATCGATCCCAAGCGCGCCCCCTCCCTGCGTGAGATCAAGCGGCGCTTGCGCAAGAAGGATCTCCATGTCAACGTGATCTATTCCCACCAGGCCTTTCTCGATGTCTTGCCGGTGCGCGCCTCCAAGGGTGCAGCGCTGCGCTATTTTGCCGATAAGTGGGGTATCCCCGTGGAACACATCCTGGTGGCGGGGGATTCCGGTAATGACGAGGACATGTTGGGAGGAGAGACCTTGGGCGTGGTGGTAGGCAATCACAGCAGTGAACTGGAGCGGCTGCGCGGCGGCGAGCGCATCTATTTTGCCAAAGGCACCTATGCCTGGGGCATCCTGGAGGGGATCGAGCACTATGACTTTCTCGGTTCCTTTCGCAGAGTGGAGGATGAGGCCTGATCATGGCAGCCCTGGAAGACTATCTGCAAGCGCACCGTGAGGCCTGCTTCATCCTGCTGCGGCGCCTGGCGGGGCTGGGCAAACCCTTTCTGCTGCGCTCCGAGATCTGGGACGAGCTGGAAGACTTCTGCTGTGAATACGATCAACTGAACTTCGCCGAGTCCCCCTTCTGCAAGACCCTGCGCTCGGCCCAGGAGGCGGCGGTGGAGGCCCCCTGGGTCTATCTCGCCACCCGCCCCTACGTGGCGCGCTGGAAATACCTGCGCATCCATGCCGAATCCCTGGAGGTGGAGCACATCTCCGCCTCGCGCTACTTCGCCTGCAAGGAGCGCCTGGTGGAGGGCAGGCAGAAGGAAAACGGCTGGATGCTGGAATTCGACATCGGTCCCTTCGGGCGCGAGTTTCCCAAGCTGCGCGAATCCCGCTCCATCGGCCGCGGCGTGGAGTTCCTCAACCGCCGCCTGTCCAGCCAGCTGTTCCAGGAACTGGGCACCGGCGAGCGTCATATCCTGGACTTTCTCACCGTCCATCAGTGCCACGGCCAGCAACTCATGGTCAACGACCGCATCGCCACGGTCCCGGATCTGCGCAAGAGCCTGCGCAAGGCGGAAGACTATCTGGCCCTGCAGCCTGCGGACGACGGCTGGGACGAGGTAGGCCACAGCCTGCAGAGCCTGGGTTTCGAACCGGGCTGGGGGCGCACCGTGGCACGCATGCGCGACACCCTGTCGCTGCTCACCGACATCCTGGAGGCGCCGGATCCCGGCAACCTGGAACTGTTCCTGGGGCGCATCCCCATGATCTTCAACCTGGTGATTCTCTCCCCCCATGGCTATTTCGCCCAGGACAATGTACTGGGCCTGCCCGACACCGGCGGCCAGGTGGTGTACATTCTCGACCAGGTGCGCGCCGTGGAGAAGGAGATGCGGCGCCGCATCTCCGAGCAGGGGCTGGACATCGACCCCCAGATCCTGGTGGTCACGCGCCTCATCCCCGAGGCCCGCGGCACCACCTGCGATCAGCGCATCGAGCACATCGTCGGCACCGAGCACGCCCGTATCCTGCGGGTGCCCTTCCGCAACCCCGATGGCGAGGTGGTGCCCCAGTGGATCTCGCGTTTCGAGGTGTGGCCCTATCTGGAACGTTTTGCGCGCGATGCGGAGAAGGAGGTGCTGGCGGAGCTGGCGGGCCGTCCCGATCTCATCATCGGCAACTATTCCGACGGCAACCTGGTGGCCACCATCATGGCCCACCGCCTGCGCGTCACCCAGTGCAACATCGCCCACGCCCTGGAGAAGACCAAGTATCTGATGTCCGATCTCTACTGGAAGGACAACGAGGAGCAGTACCATTTCTCCTGCCAGTTCACCGCCGATCTCATCTCCATGAACGCCTCGGACTTCATCATCACCAGCACCTATCAGGAGATCGCCGGCAACGCGGAAAGCGTGGGCCAGTACGAGAGCTACAGCGCCTTTACCATGCCTGGCCTCTACCGGGTGGTCAACGGCGTCGAGATGTTCGATCCCAAATTCAACATCGTCTCGCCGGGGGCCAATGCCGATGTGTATTTCTCCTACACCGACGAGAAGCGGCGCCTCACCGCGCTGCACGGCGAACTGGAAAACCTGGTGTTCGGCCATCATCAGGGGCCCGATGCGCGCGGTGTGCTGAAAGAACGCGACAAACCACTGCTGTTTTCCATGGCCCGCCTTGACCACATCAAGAACATCACCGGCCTGGTGGAGTGGTACGGCGCCAATCCCCGTTTGCGCCAGGCCGCCAATCTGCTGCTGGTGGCCGGTCATGTGGATCCCGCCCTGTCCGGCGACCGTGAGGAGCAGGAGCAGATCGCCCTCATGCACGAACTCATGGAGCGCTATGAACTGGATGGCCAGGTGCGCTGGCTGGGCATCCAGCTGGAGAAGAACTTGGCCGGTGAGCTCTACCGCTACGTGGCCGATAAGCGCGGCGCCTTCGTCCAGCCGGCCCTGTTCGAGGCCTTCGGCCTGACGGTGATCGAGGCCATGAGCACCGGCCTGCCCACCTTCGCCACCCGCTATGGTGGTCCCCTGGAGATCATCGAGGATGGCGTGTCGGGCTTCCATATCGAACCCAACCACGGCGAACAGGCTGCCGAGATCATGGCCGACTTCTTCGAGCGCACCGCCCGCGAGCCGCACTACTGGGAGGAGATCTCGCGCAATGCCCTGGAGCGCATCCGCAGCCGCTACACCTGGACGCTCTATGCCGAGCGCATGATGACCCTGTCGCGCATCTACGGCTTCTGGAAGTATGTCACCAACCTGGAGCGCGAGGAGACGCGCCGTTATCTGGAGATGTTCTACGCCTTGCAATACCG
>CAYRLE010000063.1:0-8534 GCA_964425105.1 uncultured Gammaproteobacteria bacterium
ATGCGTGATGCGTGTGGCAGGGGGAAAGCCGACCCCACCACGCATCACCCTCCACGCAGTGGTCCTTGAATTCTCTCCAGCACCGCCCCATCCTATAATGCCGCTGAACCCAAACATCATCCAGGGAGTGATTGAATGAAGCGCATTTTTCTGTTTCTGGCCACCAATCTGGCCATTCTCGTGGTCTTGAGCATCACCCTGCGCCTGCTGGGCGTGGAGAGCCTGCTGGATGAGCAGGGCGTGGGCCTGGACTACAAGTCATTGCTGATTTTTGCCGCAGTCTTCGGCATGGGCGGCTCCTTCATTTCCCTGGCCATGTCCAAGTGGACCGCCAAGCGCTTCACCGGGGCCCGGGTCATCGAGCAGCCCCACAATGAGACCGAGCGTTGGCTGGTGGAGACGGTGCAGCGCCTGACGCGCCAAGCCGGTATCGGCATGCCCGAAGTGGCGGTCTACGAGGCCCCCGACATGAACGCCTTCGCCACTGGTATGCGCCGCGACAATGCCTTGGTGGCGGTGAGCAGCGGCCTGCTGCAGGCCATGAATCGCGACGAGGCGGAGGCTGTACTGGCCCACGAAATCAGCCATGTGGCCAACGGCGACATGGTCACCCTGGCCCTCATCCAGGGCGTGATCAATACCTTCGTGATTTTCCTTTCACGGGTCATCGGTCACTTGGTGGACCGGCTGGTGTTCAAGACCGAGCGCGGTCATGGACCGGCTTTCTGGATTACCGCCATCATCGCCGAGATCGTGCTGGCGGTGCTGGCTTCCATCATCGTCATGTGGTTCAGCCGCCAGCGGGAGTTCCGCGCCGATGCCGGGGGTGCCAAACTTGCCGGGCGCGAGAAGATGATCGCCGCCCTGGAACGGCTCAAGCAGAGCGTCGATCAGCCCCACCTGCCGGATCAACTGGCCGCCTTTGGCATCTCCGGCGGCATCGGCCACGGCATCAAGCGCCTGTTCATGAGTCACCCGCCCCTGGAGGAGCGCATCGCTGCCCTGCGGGCGGGGTGATGTCAGCGGGCAGTGTGGATTGGAAGCATAGGCCCGAGATATATTGAGAAAAGTGATGAGTAATGAGTGAAGCGTGATGGGAGGCGGAGCTGCCGCGTCTCTGTCCCACACGTCACTCATTACGCATCACTCATCACCCCGCTAAAGGCAGCTTATACGCCGCCCCCGCCTCCTCCCGAACCAGCCGAGGCACCAGATAGCCCGGCAGACGCTCGAGCAGTTCCCGGTGGATGGCGAGGGCCCGGTCCTGGGCCACCTCGAAGTGGGCCGCCCCCTGCACCCGGTCCAGGAGGTGCAGGTAATAGGGCAGCACCCTGGCGGCGAACAGCTTTTCACTCAGTTCCGCCAGCACAACGGCATCGTCGTTGACGCCCTTGAGCAACACCGCCTGATTGAGCAGAGTGGCCCCGGTGTCCGCCAGGCGCGCCAGGGCGGCCGCCACCTCGCTGTCGATCTCGTTGCCGTGGTTGGCGTGAATCACCACCACCGTCTGCAGACGTGTGCTGCCCAGCCATGTCAGCAATGCCGTGTCGATGCGCTCTGGTAGTACCACTGGCAGGCGGCTGTGGATGCGCAGGCGGCGCAGCTGGGGGATGGCGTCCAGGCGCCGCGCCAGGGCAGAGAGACGCCCGTCTGGCAGGGTCAGGGGATCGCCGCCGCTGAGGATGACTTCCGTAATGCTTTGCTGCGCGGCCAGATAATCCAGGGCCTCCTTCCAGGCCGCCGGCCGACTGCCGGCGTCGTTGTAGGGAAAGTGGCGGCGGAAGCAATAGCGGCAGTGGACGGCGCAGGCGCCGGTGAGCAGCAGCAGCGCCCGTCCCCGATACTTGTGCAACAGGCCGGGGGCCGCCAGGGCCTGGCCGTCGCCCACTGGATCTCTGAGGAAGCCGGCTTGTATGTGCGCTTCCTGTGCCACAGGCAGCACCTGGCGCAGCAGTGGATCGTGGGGATCGCCGTGGCGCATGCGCCGCACATAGCCGCGCGGAACCCGCAGCGGGAAGTCGCTCGCGGCCAGCCAGGGGATGTCCGCCACAGGAATCTCCAGATCGGCGAGCAGGCTGGCCGCATCGCGGTATGCCAGGGCGAGTTCGCTGCGCCAGTCGCAGGGGGGTGGACTGGCGGATGGCGCGGGATCGGGCATTTGGGCTATTATTTCCGGATCATGGGTAAGCGACTGTGATTTCAGTGTAACCCCGCGGCCGGCAGCAACCAAGAGGATCGATATGGCGACTTACAGTACCAACGAATTCAAGAGTGGTCTCAAGATCATGCTCGACGGCGACCCCTGCGTCATCGTCGAGAACCAGTTCGTCAAGCCCGGCAAGGGGCAGGCCTTCAACCGTGTCAAGTACCGCAATCTCAAGACCGGCCGGGTCAACGAGCGCACCTTCAAGTCGGGAGAGAGTGTGGAAGCGGCGGACGTGGTGGATACCGAGATGCAGTATCTGTACAACGACGGCGAATCCTGGCACTTCATGGACCCCAACAGCTACGAACAGTATGCCATCGGCGCCGAGGCCATGGGCGAAGCGGCCAAATGGCTCAAGGGCCAGGAGATCTGCACCGTGACCCTGTGGAACGACGTGCCGCTGAGCGTCACGCCGCCCAATTTCGTCGAACTGGAGGTCACCGAGACGGACCCCGGCCTGCGCGGCGATACCTCCGGCGGCGGCAACAAGCCGGCCACCCTGGAGACCGGTGCCGTGGTGCGGGTACCGCTGTTCGTCAACATCGGCGATGTGATCAAGGTGGATACCCGCAACGGGGAATATGTCTCGCGGGTCAAGGGCTGACACGACTGCGACCAAGGAGGGAATATGCGATCCGACCGAGTAAAAAAGGCGCCGCCGGCGCAGCATGGCGTGACATGGCAGCCCACTGCCGATCTGGAGCAATTGCGGCTGCGCGCCGCCGTGCTGGCTGAGATCCGCACCTTTTTCCAGGCACGTGGCGTACTGGAAGTGGAGACCCCCTTGCTCTGCCATGCCGCGGCCAGCGATCCCCACCTGGCCAGTATGAGCGCCAGCTATCAGGGCCCCGGTGCCGGGCCAGGAGGAGAGAGGCTCTGGCTGCAGACTTCACCGGAATTCGCCATGAAACGCCTGCTGGCTGCCGGCAGCGGCCCCATCTATCAGATCTGCAAGGCCTTCCGCAATGGCGAGGCGGGCAGCCTGCACAATCCCGAGTTCACCATCCTGGAGTGGTACCGCCCCGGTTTGGACCATTGTGAACTGATGGCGGAAGTGGAGGCGCTGCTGCGGCATCTCATGGGGGAAGATGGCGCCTGTGCACGTCTCAGCTATGGCGAGGCCTTCCGGCGCCATGCCGGTATCGACCCCCATGGCGCCGACTGCAAGTCCCTGCGGCGCTGCTTCGAGGCCCAGGTGGGCGGCACCGTGGACGGGGTGGATCCCCAGGATCGTGACGCCTGGCTGGATCTCATCCTCAGCCACTTGGTGGAGCCCAGCCTGGGGCTGGAGGGGCCCTTGTTCCTCTATGACTATCCCGCTTCCCAGGCGGCCCTGGCGCGCATCCGCCCCGGCAGTCCCCCGCTGGCGGAGCGTTTCGAGCTCTACATGGACGGCATCGAGATCGCCAACGGTTATCATGAAGTGGTCTGTCGCCAGGAACAGGAAGTGCGCTTCGAGCGCGACCGGCGCCAGCGGCGGCGCCTGGGTCTGCCGGACGCGGCCCTGGATCAGCGCCTGCTGGCGGCCCTGGAACATGGCCTGCCGCCCTGCGCCGGGGTGGCCCTGGGACTGGACCGCCTGCTGATGGTGCTGGCCGGCGCCGGGCGCATCGAGGAGGTGCTGGCCTTTCCCTTGGAGAGGGCGTGATCCTGGGGGTGAGGAGTGAGGCGTATATTCGGGGTTGCGACAGAATTGCTTCCTACATAATCCTCACCCCTCACACCTCACCCCTCACCCTCCCCAACAACTCCCCCATGCGCACCGCCCGGCCGGGGGCGAGGTGTTCCACCAGACTGGCGCGACGTCCATCCAGCAATACGATGACGGTGGAGCCCATGTTGAAGCGTCCCATCTCCGCGCCCTTGTCCAGCGTCACGGGGGGCTGCCGGTTGTTGTAGTCCCAGTCCCGCAGACCGCCGCCGGGGGCGGGGTGCAGTTCGCCCGCCCAGACGGTTTCCATGGAGGCGACGAAGATGGCGCCCACCAGCACCATCACTAGGGGGCCGGCGGCGCTATCGAACAGTGTCACCACCCGTTCGTTGCGGACGAACAGCCCTGGGACGTGGGCGGCGGAATAGGCGTTGACGCTGAACAGGCGGCCGGGGATGTAGCGCATGTGGCGCAGGGTGCCGCGCAGGGGCATATGGATGCGGTGATAGTCGCGGGGCGAGAGATAGAGGGTGGCGAAGACGCCGTACTCGGCCAGTGCCTCGCAGCCCTGCAGGTCGCCGCCCAGCAGGGCATCCAGGGTATAGTCCATGCCCTTGGCCTGGATGAGGCGGCCGCCCTCGAGGGGGCCGCACTGGCTCACAGCGCCGTCCACGGGACAGGCCAGCTCGTTCGCGCCGCCGACGATGGGGCGGGCCTCGGGCTTCAAGGCGCGGGTGAAGAAACTGTTGAAGTCGGGATAGTCCTCGGGGCGTTCCTGGCGCGCCTCGCTCAGGTCCACCCGGAAGTGTCTCACGAACAGGCGGATCAGCAGGTTTTTGAAGGCCGCCAGGCGCAGGCGCGCCAGGCGGTATATGGCGCGCGACAGCAGGTGATGGGGCAGGACCTGCAGCAGCAGGGTGTTGAGGCGGTTCAGGGCCTGTTGGGTCATGGCAGCTATGCTGGTGTGATTCCGGGAGCGGGCACTATAGCACAGGGATGCTCTCAGTCCTCCGCCCCTGACGAGGGGCGCTCCACTTCGCTGAGGTCCAGCGGCCTGTCCAGGGGGCGGCCGTCGAAGATGACCCGCTCCCCGACCATGCGCAGCCGCCCCTCGGCGAACCAGCGCACCACCAGGGGGTAGAGGCGGTGTTCGATGGCGTGGACCTTGGCGGCCAGGCTCTCGGCATCGTCATCCGCAGCCACGGGCACGCGCCCCTGGATGATCACCGGGCCGCTGTCCAGTTCGGCGGTGACGAAATGGATGCTGGCGCCATGTTCCTTGACCCCCGCCGCCAGGGCCCGCCGGTGGGTGTCCAGGCCGGTGAAGTCGGGCAGCAGGGAGGGATGAATATTGAGCAGGCGGCCGGTGTAGTGGGCCACGAAGGCCGGGCTCAGGATGCGCATGAAGCCCGCCAGCACAACCAGTTCGGGCTGGTAGCGGTCGATGCAGGCCTGCAGTGCGGCGTCGTAGGCGGCGCGGTCGGGATAGTCCCGGTGGTCGAGGACCATAGTGGGGATGCCGGCGCGGCGCGCCCGCTCCAGGCCGTAGGCATCGGCGCGGTTGCTGATGACGGCGCGGATCTCGGCCGCCACCTCGCCGGCGGCGATGGCGTCCATGATGGCCTGGAGATTGCTGCCCTGCCCGGAGATGAGCACCACGATGGGCAGGGGGGCGGTGCGCTTGCTGGTCGGCATGGAGACGTCTCAGGAAGCGATGTGCACCTGTGCCGCACCGGGGCGGCAGGTCTCGATGGCGCCCAGGGTCCAGGCCTGTTCTCCCGCCGCCTTCAGCAGGGCCAGGGTGCGCGCCTCGTCTTCGGGCGCGACGCACAGGACCATGCCGATGCCGCAGTTGAAGGTGCGCAGCATCTCCTGTTCCTCGACGCCGCCCTGCTGCTGCAGCCAGCGGAACAGGGGCGGCCACTCCCAGGGGGCGATGACGGCGCGCGCCTCGTCCGGCAGCACCCGCGGCAGGTTCTCCAGCAGGCCGCCGCCGGTGATGTGGGCCAGGGCGTGGACGGAGACCTCCGCCAGCAGCGCCAGCAGGGGTTTGATGTAGATGCGCGTGGGGGCCAGCAGCAGATCGGCCAGGCTTTCTCCTCCCAGGGTCTGTTCCAGGTCGATGGCCTGTACCTCGATGATCTTGCGGATCAGGGAATAACCGTTGGAGTGGGGGCCGGAGGAGGCGAGGGCGATGAGCACGTCCCCGGATTCGACCTGGCTGCCGTCGATGAGGCGGGCGCGTTCCACGATGCCGACGCAGAAGCCGGCCAGGTCATAGTCCTGGGCGCCGTACATGCCGGGCATCTCGGCGGTTTCCCCGCCGATCAGGGCGGCGCCCGCCAGTTCGCAGCCGCGGCCGATGCCTGCCACTACCTGCGCCGCCGTGTCCACGTCGAGGTGGCCGGTGGCGTAATAGTCGAGGAAGAACAGGGGTTCCGCCCCCTGCACGATGAGGTCGTTGACGCACATGGCCACCAGATCGATGCCAATGGTGTCGTGGCGCTGCAGCTCGATGGCCAGCTTCAGTTTGGTGCCCACCCCGTCGGTGCCGGAGACCAGTACCGGTTCCTGGTAGCGATCCAGGGGCAGTTGGAACAGGGCGCCGAAGCCGCCCAGCCCGGTGAGGACTTCGGAGCGGCGGGTGCGCGCGGCAATGGGTTTGATGCGCTCCACCAGGGCATTGCCGGCATCGATGTCGACGCCGGCGGCCTGGTAATCGAGGGCTGTTGTTTCCGTATCGGATTCGTTTTTCATCATTAACTGATCTTTGCTTCAGGGTTCTACGGCGCTGGCCAGGCAGGACCGGGCACCAATTCTAACGCAATCGGAGCAGGAGTGCCCGCCTGAAAATCCGGCAAAGCGGTCGGGAAGGCGCTACAATTCACAGCGTGGCGGACAGGTGCCGCTCGATTATCGGCACAATTGTACAGCGATCTCTAAAGAGGTGTTTCCATCCATGCCAGACAGGACACAATGGGGGCGGGCAGGATTTGCGGCGGTGTTGTTGGGGTGTGCCTTGTGGTTGGCGGCGGCCCCGCCTCCGGCGGCGGCCGTGGAAGTGGCTGATCTTTATGAGGTGGCCATCCCGGTCAGTGACCAGGGGGACAGTGAGCGGCGCATGGCGCTGCGCCGTGCCTTTGCGGAGGTGCTGGTGCGGGTGACCGGCAGCCGGGAGGCGCCCTCCCTGGCGCCCCTGAAGCAGGCGTTGAAGCGCCCCATGCTCTATGTGCAGCAGTTCCGTTACCGGCCGCTGAGTGCGCGGGACACGGTGCCCAGCGAGGCAGGGGAGCAGGCCGGCGGGCAGGAGTTGTGGGTCAGTTTCGATCCCCAGGCGGTCAACCGCCTGCTGTCGGAGGCGGATCTGTCGGTGTGGGGCCGGGCCCGGCCGGCTACCCTGCTATGGTTGGCGGTGGAGGACGGTGGCCACCGCTTTCTGTTGGGCTCCGGCCAGGGCCAGAAATTGCAGGCGCAGTTGCAGGCCGAGGCGCGGCACCGTGGCCTGCCGCTGTTCTTCCCGCTGCTGGACCTGCAGGATCAGAGAGCGCTGCGTTTTACTGATGTGTGGGGTAATTTCCAGGATGCCATTCTCGCCGCCTCGCGGCGCTATCAGAGCGCCGCGGTACTGGTGGGTAGACTCTACCATCGGGCGGGCAGCGCCTGGGAGGGCCGTTGGACGCTCTATCTGGACGGGCGCCCGGCATTCTGGACATCTTCCGCAGATGAACCGGCGGCGGTGCTGATCGCGGGTGTGGATGGTGCCGCGGACCGCCTGGCGCTGCGTTATGCCCAGCGCCTGAACATGGATGCCGCCAATAGCGTAACCATCGCGGTGCATGATGTCCGCTCCCTGGAGGATTATGCCCGCGCCATGCATTATCTGGAGTCGCTGGACCCTGTCACCCACCTTCGGGTGCTGGCGGTGGAGGATGAAACCGTGGTCTTTCAGGCGGGGATCAATGGCAGCCGGGACGGCTTGGCGCAGACTATCGGCTTCGGCGGCACGCTGGCGCCGCCGCAGCGGGAGGGCGTGTTCTACTCCTCTGAGGCTACGCCGGGAACGCTGGCCGTGAAGGCCGCGTTGAGCTATCGCCTGTTGCCGTGAATCGTTCCGATATCCCCAATATCATCACTTTTTTGCGCATCTGTCTGGTGCCGCTGGTGATTGCCGCACTGCTCAATCAGGAGTTTTCCCTGGCCTTGCTGTTGTATCTGGTGGCGGGGATCTCCGATGGCCTGGACGGCTATATCGCCAAACGTTACCACTATGTCACCCGCCTGGGCTCTATTCTCGATCCCCTGGCGGACAAGCTGTTGCTGGTGGGGACCTTTGTGGCCCTGGCCTGGTTGGAACTGCTGCCCTGGTGGCTGGTCCTGGCAGTAGTGCTGCGCGATGTGCTCATCGTGATGGGCGCGGCGGCCTACCATGTATTCATCGGTCGCTACGAGATGGAGCCGACCCTCATCAGCAAGCTCAACACCTTGGTCCAGATCGCTCTGGGGCTGGCGGTGGTCATGTCCCAGAGCCTCATCCCCTTGCCTGCCTGGCTGCTGGACTGGATGGTCTTCGTGGTGCTGGGCACCACCATCGTCAGCGGCGCGGACTATGTCTGGATCTGGGGACGGCGGGCCCTGGAGGAGAGGCGGTGTCGTCAAAGGAGTGAGGAGTGAGGAGTG
>CAYRLE010000063.1:8634-14913 GCA_964425105.1 uncultured Gammaproteobacteria bacterium
GTGTGGCGGGGCGGGGCGGTTATGACTGAATCCATCAGCATGCAGCTGCCCCTGGGCATCCGCCTCAAGGATAGCAATACCTTCGGCAATTTCGTGAGCGGTCCCAACGGCGAGGTGCTGGCCTTTCTGCAGACTCAGCTGCGCGGTGGGGCGGCCGTCTACCTGTGGGGCGCTGGCGACACCGGTAAGACCCATCTGCTGCAGGCAGCCTGTCACGAGGCGGGCATGGCGGGCTTGCGCACCGCCTATGTGCCCCTCGCCTGCTGGCGGGAACTGGCTGTGGAACTGCTGGAGGGCTTGGAGGCTGCGGACTTGGTGTGCATCGACGATGTGGCCGCCATCGCCGGGCAGGCGCCTTGGGAGGCCGCCCTTTTTCATCTCTATAACCGCCTGCGCGATGTCGGCGGCAACCTGCTGGTATCCGGCACTCTGCCGCCTCCTTCCCTGCCCCTGGCGCTGCCCGACCTGCGCTCGCGCCTGGCCTGGGGCATGGTGTTCCAGTTGCAGCCGCTGGACGATGAGGAGAAACTGGCGGGCCTGTGCCAACGCGCCCGGGCCCGCGGCCTGGAACTGCCGGAAAAGGTGGGCCGTTACCTGCTGCAGCGTTGCCCGCGGGACATGTCCACGCTGTTCCGCCTCCTGGAGTCCCTTGACCGGGCCTCCCTGGCAGCCCAACGCCGGCTGACTATCCCCTTCGTCAAGGAGGTGATGGATGCCCAGCGTCGCTGAGCGGTGTAGTTGCTGCCAGCAAAGGGGTCAGTGCCGCCCAGACATTGTTCAGGATCAGGGGCTGGGCACGGCCTGTAGGGTGGATGCCGTCATCCTGGAATAGCGCCAGGTCGCTGGCCATGCCCTGCAGTAGAAAGGGTAGGAAGGACAGCTGGTAGCGTTGCGCCAGTTCCTGGTAGACAGCGCTGAAGGCCTGGCTGTAGGCGCTGCCATAGTTGGGTGGCAGGCGCATGCCCAGCAGCAGGACACGCGCGCCGTGACGCCGGGATTTCTCGATCAGTGCCGCCAGGTTGTCTCGCAGCCGCGCCAGCGGCAGGCCCCGCAAGCCGTCATTGGCGCCCACTTCGATGATCACGATGTTCGGTCGCCAGCGCGCCAGTTCGTTTTCTATGCGGCTCAGGGCGCCGTCGCTGGTCTCGCCGCTGATGCTGGCATTGGCCACCCGGTGGGGGTGGCCGGTCTGGCGCAGCCGCTGTTGCAGCAGATCTACCCAGCCCTCGCTTTGCGCCATGCCATAGGCCGCGCTTAAACTGTCACCCAGCACCAGGATCACTGGCTCGGCGGCAACGGTCTGTGCCGTCCACAGCAGCAATGCCAGCAGTATTCGTTTCATATGGTGAGCCGGTAAATATCGTTGTTTAATTTGGTGAGGTGTGAGGAGGGGGGCCTCTTGGGCATACTCACGTCTTACTCCTCACTCCTTACGCAATACAAAATGGACCCACGCCCATGACACAGCCAGCCATTCCCATCATCGAGGTCATTGGCCTGAGCAAGCGCGTCTTAAACCCTGCGGGCGAGGAACTGCTGCTCCTGGATGATGTGCAGTTTAGCATCCCGGGCGGTGCGGCGGTGGCCATCACCGGTCCTTCCGGGTCGGGCAAGTCCACCCTGCTGGGGCTATTGGCGGGCTTGGATCTACCCAGCGGCGGGCGGATAATGCTCGACGGCGTGGCCCTGGCGGATCTCGACGAGGAGGGACGTGCCGCCCTGCGGCGGCGTTTGCTGGGCTTCGTGTTTCAGTCCTTTCAGTTGCTGGCCAGCCTCACCGCCCTGGAAAACGTCATGCTGCCCCTGGAGTTGGCCGGCTCCCCCCGGCCCCGCGTGCGCGCCGCCGAGATCCTGGGCCGGGTGGGGCTGGGGGCGCGGCTGAAGCACTATCCCCGCCAGCTGTCGGGTGGCGAGCAACAACGCGTGGCCATCGCGCGCGCCTTCGTGGGCGGCCCCCGGCTGTTGTTCGCGGACGAGCCCACCGGCAACCTGGACAGTGCCACGGGGCGGCGCATCATCGATCTGCTGTTCGAGATCAACCGCGAACAGGCCACCACCCTGGTGATGGTGACCCATGACGAGGCCCTAGCGGCGCGTTGCGACCGCATCCTGCGCCTGGACGGCGGACGCCTGCAATGAGAATTCCCCTGCTGGCGCTGCGCCTCTTATACCGCGAGTGGCGGGCGGGGGAGCTGCGCCTGCTGGCGGCCGCCCTGGTGCTGGCGGTGGGCAGCATGACCGCAGTGGGCTTTTTCACCGACCGCATCCAGCAGGCCCTGGGTCGTCAGGCCGCGGAGTTGCTGGGCGCCGATCTGGTGATTGCCACTTCCCGCAGCCTCCCTCCAGCGCTGCAGCAGCGGGCCGCGGCACTGGGCCTTGGCGTGGCGCAGGTGCTGGAATTCCCCTCCATGGCCCTTGCTGCCGGGCGCAGTCAGTTGGTCGCCGTGGAGGCGGTCAGCGACGCCTACCCCCTGCGCGGTGCGCTGCTCATCGCTCCCCGGCCCTTTGCAGCGCCGCGGCCGGTGCGGGGTGCGCCACCAGCAGGCAGCGTCTGGGTGGAATCCGGGCTGTTGACGGCGCTGGGCATCGCCGTCGGCGATCAGCTGCAGCTGGGTGAGGCCCGCCTGCGGGTGGCGGCGGTGCTGGTGAGCGAGCCGGCGCGGGTCTCCGGGACCTTGTTCAGCATTGCCCCGCGCCTGCTGCTGTCGCTGGCGGATCTGCCTGGCACAGGGCTGGTGCAGCCTGCCAGCCGGATCCATTACCGCCTCCTGGTGGCCGGTCCACCTGCGGGGCTGGCGGCCTTCAGGGCCGAGGCGCAACAGGCCTTGCGGCCGGGTGAACGGCTGGCGGGCAGCGAGGACGGCCGTCCCGAGATCCGCATGGCCCTGCAGCGGGCCCGCCATTTTCTGGGCCTGGCTGCATTGATCAGCGTCATCCTGGCGGGTATCGCCATGGCCATGGCCACGCGCCGTTTCCTGTTGCGCCATCTGGATGCCTGCGGTCTGCTGCGCTGCCTGGGCTGCGGCAGGGGAGAGCTATTGGCGCTCTATCTGCTGCAGTTGACGGTCCTGGCCCTGGCTGGCGGCCTGGCCGGCTGCCTGCTTGGCTGGCTGGCTCAGTACGGCCTGGTGGCAGTCCTGGGTTCCCTGGTGGCCCTGGATTTGCCGCCCCCTTCCTGGCTACCGCTGGGTGTGGGTATGCTGGCGGCCCTGGTGATGGTGGCGGGCTTCTCCCTGCCTCTGCTGCTGCACCTGCCGCGAGTGCCGGCGCTGCGCGTGCTGCGCCGGGAACTGGGCCAGCCACCGCCCCTGGGGTGGCTGGCAGCCGTGGCGGGACTGGCGGCCTTTGCCGCCCTGGTCCTGTGGCAGGCTGGGGACTGGCGCCTGGCGGGCTATATGCTGGGTGGCGTGTTGCTGACCCTGTTGCTGCTGATGGCGGCGGCACTGTTGTTCCTCCTGGCCCTGGCTCGCTGGCGGGAGCGCCTGCCGCGCACGCTGCGCTTTGCCGTGCGCAGTCTGCGGCGCCAGTTAGCGGGCAGCGTACTGCAGGTGGCCGCCTTCGGCATCGGTATCGCCGTGCTGCTGTTGCTGATGGTGGTGCGCGGCGATCTCCTGGCAGGCTGGCGCGCCAGCCTGCCGGTGGACACCCCCAATCGTTTTCTCATCAATATCCGGCCGCAACAGGTGGCGGAGGTGCAGGCATTTTTTCGCCGTCAGGGGGTGCCCGGTCCGGTGCTCTATCCTGTGGTGCGCGGCCGGCTGACGGCCATCGGCGGGCGGCGGGTGGCGCCGGACAGCTTTCGGGATGAACAGGCGCGGCGTCTGGTGGCGCGGGAATTCAATCTTTCCTGGATGGCGGCGTTGCCGTCCCACAACCGCCTGGCGGCAGGGCGCTGGTGGACTGCCGACGAGGCCGCCAGCCCCCTGTTCTCAGTGGAGGCGGGCCTGGCCCGGACTCTGGGTATCCAGCTGGGCGATGAACTGCATTATCAGGTGGCGGGACAAGAGATCCACGGGCGGGTGATCAATCTGCGCGAAGTGGACTGGGACAGCTTCCAGGTGAACTTCTTCGTGGTGGCGCCGCCTGCGCTGCTGCAGGGCCTGCCGACGAGCTATATCTGCAGCATCTATCTGCCACCGGACCGGGCGGACCTGCTGGTGCAGCTGGTGCAGCGCTTCGCCAATATCACGGTGATCGATGTGGCCGCCATCATGGATCAGGTGCGCCTGGTGATGGAGCGGGTGAGCCTGGCGGTGGAGTACGTGTTCTTCTTCACCCTGGTGGCGGGCTTGCTGGTGCTGTATGCCGCCATCCAGTCCACCCTGGATGAGCGGCTGCGGGAATTCGCGGTGATGCGCACCCTGGGTGCCGGGCGTGGACTGTTGCTGCGCAGCCTGCTGGCGGAGTTTGCCCTGCTGGGCTTGCTGGCGGGCTTGATCGCGGTCCTGGCGGCTGCGGCGCTGGGCTATGTGCTGGCGGAGGCGGTTTTCGAAGTGCCTTTCCGGCTCAGCTGGCATTTGCTGCTGGGCAGCGCCCTGCTGGCGGCAATGGGCATCGGGGCGGCCGGTTACCTGGGGACCCGCAGCGTCCTGCGGCGGCCGCCCCTGCAAACATTGCTGGAAAGGGCGTAGAATGGCCGCTATGGGCATGAGCAACGAGAGCAGAGCGATGGCGCATAATGGCGCCGGGGAGCAGGGGTATCGCTGGGCGCTGCTGTGCTGGCTGATGCTGTTGCTGGCGGCGGCCCCCGCCGTGGTGGCGGAAGGAAGGCAGGGCGCCATGCTTGCCCTGAAGACCGCCTATCACACCACTTTCAATGTCTATGTGGCCGGCCCGGAGGATGCCCCCTACGGTGCGCTGCTGGTGCCGGACCGCTGGGGTCTCAACAAAAAGGTGCTGGACTGGGCCGATCGCCTGGCGTCCCTCGGCTACCGGGTGGTGGCCGTGGACTATTTCGATGGCCGCCAGGTGGTGAATGAGACCATGGCCCGCGAGGTCATCAAGTCCATCGACCCGGTATGGATCGAGGCGGATCTGGACAGTGCGCTGGCCTATCTGCATCTGAGGCCGCGCCGCATCGTGGCCGTAACCTGGGGCGAGGGAGGCGAGTATGCTGCCCGCCTGGCGCGGCGCGTGCCAGGCGATATCTCGGCCCTGGTGTTCTATCACGAGCGCCGCGGCGAAGGCTTGGGTGCCGTGGCTGAACTGGCGGTGCCGGTGCTGGAAGTGGTGACGGAAAAGAGCCTGTTGCACGTGGGCGGGCAGCCCGGCAGGGCCGCCGAGGACACTTGGCGGGCCACGGTCGATTTTCTCAAGTCGAACTTTCAATGAGCAACAGGTCGGCATCCTCCTCTTAGAATGTGCCGCCATTCCAGCCCCACAGATGGCGCGTGGCATTGGCGAATTCGATATAGATGCGCTCGCCGGGAATATTCAGTTCCGCCGTGATGGTCTCGCACAGCGTTTGTGACAGCTGTGGCGTGAGTTCCTCGGGCAGGCCGATGCTCTTCAATTCCAGATAGGCGCAGGGCGCCGCCTCTCCACCGAACAGCATGGGTGCAGCGGCTTCCAGCGCCACCATCACATAGCGTTCCGATTTGCCCAGCGCCTCGGCCACGGTGGTGGACAGCCGTTTCATGATGGCCTGCTGCTTGTCTGCGGGGATCTCGGCATTGGTCTGGATTTTCAGGTAGGGCATGGCGGGTCACCTTTTTTCGTGTTGTAGAGAGTGAATCTTCGCCATTATAGCAACATGGAATGTCTGGGAATGTGGGGGAAAGATACAAGATACAAGATACAAGAGAAAAGGGGTTGAGGGACGCGTTCGCGCCCGGCCGTAATTACTTGCTGCGCAGTACCCATCACTCATTACGCATCAGTCCTTATCCCACCTATCTTTTAGCCAGAGTTCTTATTACAATGCTATGTTCTGTGTCGGAGAGAGGTCATTGGCAACATAGGGCTTGAGGTGTGATCGCGTGGAGTTGACTGGTGCTGAAATCGTCGTCCGTTTCCTGAAGGACGAGGGCGTTAAATATGTGTTCGGGTATCCCGGCGGCGCGGTGCTGCATATCTACGATGCCTTCTATAAACAGAAGGATGTGGAGCATGTGCTGGTGCGCCACGAGCAGGGCGCCACCCATGCGGCCGATGGCTATGCGCGCTCCACCGGCAAGGCCGGCGTCGCCCTGGTGACTTCCGGCCCCGGCGCCACCAATGCCGTGACCGGCATCGCCACCGCCTATATGGATTCCATTCCCCTGGTGGTGCTCACCGGCC
>CAYRLE010000064.1:0-14843 GCA_964425105.1 uncultured Gammaproteobacteria bacterium
GGCATCGGCCTGGCCATGGTGCAGGACATCGTCGCTGCCTATGGCGGTGATTGCCAAGTGGGTGCCGCCGCCGGTGGCGGCGCCCGGGTGAGGGTGTTTTTTCCGGAAACGGAGAGCAGGGATCGATTGGAATAGCAAAATCGCTGTTTGCAGTATTACCCAATTTCCCCTCTTTCGTGATGCTGACGTGCTATTAACCCGGCATCATAACGAGACGGGCGGATTCCAGCAGGCGCATGAGGACGCAGAGGCTCATCACGAGCCCACCCCCTCAGTGGACAATGGCCTGCGCCAGCGTTCGCTCGCCACATAGATCACCGGCAGCAGGTTGAGGGTCAACAGGGTGCCGGCGGTGAGGCCGCCGAACAGCATGATGCCCAGCGCTTGCAGCAGTTGTGGGCCCTCTCCGAGCCCCAATGCGGCCGGGATCAGGGCCAGCAGGGTGGTGAGGTGGGTCAGCAGCATGGGCCGGGTACGCAGGCGCACCGCTGCGCGCACGGCCGCTACGGCATCCAGACCCTGGCGCCGGAAATTCCGGGTGAAGGTGAGCAGCATGATGCCATTGTTGGTCGCCACGCCGATGAGGGTAATGAAGCCGATGGCCACGGTGAGATCGAGGTGCTGGTGGGTGATGAACAGCGCCAGCGCCGCACCCATGAAGTCCAGCGGCAGCTTGGTCAACACCACCGCTGGATCAAGTAAGTTGCCGAGCTGGATGGTGATGATGCCGTACACCAGCAGCGCCGAGGCCAGCAATACCCACAGAACCTGGCCGCCGGTTTTCAACAGTTGGCCGTATTCACCCGTATAGCTCCACTGGATATCCCGGGGCAGGTGCAGTCGGGTCAGGGTTCGGTTCAGGCGCTGCATCACGGCAAACGGGTTGCCTTCAATTTCGGCCGTCAGTGTCAGGGCACGCAATCCATGCTGGTGTTCAATAGTCGGGTAACTCGACAGGGTTTCGAGGTGCGCGAGCTGCGACAAGGGGACCAGGTGTCCGTCGCTGGCCGGCACCTGTATCTGCCGCAGCGCATCGAGGCTGTTGCGGCTGGCGCGGGGATAACGCAGGAAGATTGCGATAGGCTGTTGTTCAATGACCGCCTGGGTCAACGTCTCACCCTGGGTTGCGGTGTGGACCGCCTGCGCCACGGCCCGGGCACTGACATGAAAGCGGGCCAGCGCCGTGCGGTCGATGCGCACCCGCACCTGGTCGACCGGAATTTTGGTGTTGTTGACCACGTTGGCCAGCCCATCCACCTGCCGCGCGGCTGCTTCCACCTGCGCCGCACTGGCGTAAAGTTGCTTCAGGTTGGTGCCATAGAGGGTGATTCCGAACAGCGCCGGCAGGCCGGAGAAGGACTCGTCCAGTTTCTCAGTGGTCGGCTCATTGACCCGGCCGATCACACCGGGCATGGCATCCAGCAGGGCTTCGATACTAGCCTGGAGCTGGCGCACATCACCGGCCTTGCGGTGGTCAACGCGCACCACCAGTTCACCTTCGTTGGAGCCTTCGATATAAAAACTGGACTGTGGCGAGCCGGTACGACGATAGACCGCCTGCACGCCCGGCAAGGCCAGCAATCGGTGTTCCAGTTCGTCGCCCACGCGATTACTCTCCGTCAGCGAACTGCCCGGCGCCAGGCCGTAGCTCAACAACAGGCTGTCTTCATCCAGCAACGGCAGCAGGCGCGCCGGGTTAAAGGCCAGCAGGGCCAGGCAGCCCACCAGCAGTAACCCCGTGATCCACAGCGTTTTGGCCCGGTGCCGCAACAGGCGATCGAGCCAGTACAGATTAAAACGTTCGAAAGCCCGCACGATGGCTGCACCCGGCCCCTCCGTACCCACCTTGAGTGCATCCAGTGGGCGCATCCAGTGGGCCGCCGCCAGCGGGATCAATGTCACTGACAGCAGCAGGGAGAACAGCAGCAGAATACTGAAGCTGATGCCGAAAGGATGGAACAAGCGGCCGGCCAGTCCGCCCACTGTCACCAGTGGCGCGAACGCCGCCAGCACCGTGAGTGTACCGGTCACATCGGCACCGAGAATTTCCCGCGTACCGGTGAGCGCCGCCTGGGCGGGGGGCTGTCCCAGGTTACGATGCCGGTCGATATTTTCCAGTACCACGATGGCGTCGTCGGCCACCATGCCGATGGCCACCGTCAGGGCGCCCAGTGTCATCAGGTTGAGCCCTAGGCTGAGACCGTTCATTACCCAGAATGTGCCCAGTACGGTGAGCGGGAAGGTGACCGCAATCACCACACTGCTGCGGTTACGGCCAAGGATAAAGATCACCGCCATGATAGCCAGCAGTGCACCCAAGAGCAGATTATTGCGCATGTTGCGGTAGGCCAAGCCGATGATTTCGGCTTGGTCATAGAACTTGTCCAGCTGTACATCCGCCGGCAGGTGCTGTTGTGCCAACGCTCGGTCCACTGCCTCTGAAACCGCCAGGGTACTGGCGCCCGGCTGCTTCTGAATCGTAAAGGCAACGGCGGGAAGACGGTTGCTGGTGATCACATAACGCTGCGGTTTGATGCCGGCATACACGGTGGCCACGTCGCTCAGTCGCACGGGGCGGTTATCCGTGCCATGGCCTACTATCACCTGTTTCAGGTCATCCAGTTGCAGCAGTCGCCCCTCGCTGCGAATCAACAGGTCACGACCGTGGCGTTCCAGGTAGCCCCCGGTATCAAGGATATTGGCTGCCCTGACGGCCGCAGCAATCGCTTGTGTGGACAGCTGGTGGCGCTTGAGCGCCAGGGGCTCCACATCGATACGCCAGGCCCGCTCTCCCCCGCCCATGACCTGTACCCGGGCGATACCCGGCAGCGCGGCCAGGCGCGGCGCCAGACGATACTGCGCGAAGGCACGTAGCGCCACCGGATCGCCCCCGCTCAGCGTGTAGGTGGACAACATCGCCAGCGACGTGCCGATGTTTTCCAGTTCCGGCCGGGTAGCGGCGGGAAGACTGGCCGTCGCCAGCCGATTACTAACCAGTTGCCGGGCCTGCAACACATCCACGCCCCAGGTGAATTCCACTGTCACCTGTGAAAAACCCGGCGCCGAGACGGAGCGCACCCGGCGCAGGTGGGTGAGACCTAGCATGGCGTTCTCGATGGGCCGGGTGATCAGTTGTTCCATGTCTTCTGCCGTACCGGCCGGGTAGTGTGTGACGACATTGATGAGCGGATAGTCCAGACGGGGAAACAGATCCACCGGCAAGACGTGCAGACTGGCCAGCCCGCCGAGGCCGAGCAGGATTGTGCCGAAGATAACGGCAACCGGCCGGCGAAGGAGTCGTTCAAGCATCAGCGTTGCTAGTCCACAAACTTGATCAGGTCTTTGAGGTCGCGATAAAGCAACTCATAGGCGCCTTCGCTGACCACGCGACTTCCCGCCTCGATCCCCGACAGAATCGGGATCCGTTCACCGGTCGCCGTGCCGATCCGCACTTCGACCGGCCTGAAGCGATCGCCGTCCCGCACGATGCACCAGGTCTTGGCACTACGCGCCACCACGGCCGCCGCGGGCACCCACACCACGGCTTGTGGCGCAGCAACATGTTCAACCTCTATCCAGGCGCCATCGCGCAGTACCAGCCCCGGGTTGACGGTTTTGAAACGAAGCTGCCAGAGCCCTGTGCCTGCATCATAGAGAGGGACACCCTCGAGGGGCTGGAGTCCGATCTTTTCCTCCCCTGCCTGCCAATGGGTTTCTCCGTCCTGCCAGACAGGGAGTGACGTCTCTGTCACCCCCACATCCACATACACGGAATCCAATGCTTCCAGTTCCAGCACCGGCTCGCCGGCGGCAAGCTGTTCGCCCAGTGCGGCCTGGCGGTCGGTCACCACACCGGCAAAGGGTGCCCGCAATCTGCCCAGGCTGCGTGCGACCGCCTGCAATCCCTGCTTGCCGATCCGTCGCGCGAGTGTCCCGGTATCGATCGTTACATGGATGAGATCCAGGTCGGCGGCCAAGGTTTCCCAGGCCAGACGGGCCTTGCCCTCTGTCTCGGCCACGGCCTGCTCGCCCCGTGCCAGGTCGCGCCGGGTAATGGCGTGCTCCTTTTCCCCTTCGCGCAACACCTGCAGGCGTTCAAGCGCCAGGGCCTGTTCCCGCCGGGCCTGCTGCCAGACCGCCAGGTGTCGTCTGAACAGTGGGGCTTCGAAGCGCGCCAGTTCTTCGCCCGCCTGCACCCGCGTTCCCGGTTCTACGAGCAGGACGGTGATGCGTGCGGAAAATGGCAGATTGAGTACGGCCTGCTGGCGGGCGCTGACACGGGCAAAGGCCGTCGCGCGGGGTTGCCAGGTACCGGCCACGGCCGGTGTCGTGGGGGGTGGGCCGGCCAGTGCCGCAGGTATCCACAACGACAGCATGACGACGATCAGACAACGCTTAACGACAGCATCGGTGAGCACGGTTCATTCCTCCTCTGCGGGCCAGGCCAGCAAGGTATCGAGGGCGATCCGCACCTGCCACAAGGCCTGTTCCAGATCGATGAGTTCCACGCGTTTGTCCAGCCAAGTGGTCTCCAGGTTGAGCAGATCCAATGCGGCCAGGTCGCCACCTAGGTAGGCATGGCGAGCCGTTATCACCAGTGATTCGAGTTCCGGCAGATGTTGCTGCAGGATTGTTCGCTGCCGCTGCAGGATCCGCTGCCGCTGCAGCAGGCGCGATATATCGCTGCGGGCCCGATCCAGACGCGCCTGATACTCGGTATGCAAGCGCTCCCGGGTGGCGCGCTCCATGGTGATCCGGCCCCGGTTGCCGGAGAACAACGGTAGATTGATCGTGATGCCGAAACCGGTGGTGTAGATGCCGTCGGTGTCACGGGCACGGGTAAAGCCGATGTCGAGAGCGGGGAACTGGGCCAGTATCGTCTTGCGCACTCGCTGCTCCTGGCTCTGATAACCCGCCTGCAGGGCCCGTAGGTCAGGTCGCCGTTGCGGCAATGCCGACCAGACCTGGTCGCTGACCGTTGCCAGCACGGTCGGTGGGGCGTCGATGGGCGCCAACGACAACATCACTTCAGGTGCCAATCCCAACAGGGCATGCAGTTCGTGTCGCCGCCGGTTGTACACCTGTCGCGCCCGGTTGAGACGGCTGGAGGTCTCGAACCAGGCGGTCGCCACCGCACCGGCCGCATCCAGGGTCAGGTCGCCCCGCGCCAGGAGCTGCCGGGCTCGACGGTAGCGATCTTCATAACGGACCTGTGCCTCTTTCAGTACACCCAATCTGCGTGCAGCGCTCTCCAGCCGTACCGTGAGCAGGCGCGCCTGCTGGATCACTTGCCATTCCTGCCACAGCAGTTCCAGATCGACCTGATGCCGGGCCGCTTCCTTGGCGCCCAGCCCGGCACTGCGCGTGACCAACGACTGGACATCGTACCCGAGCCCCACGCCGAACCCGTCGACCCGGCTGGGACCTCCATTGGTGGGGTGATCCAGGCTGGCTGACAATTGCGGATCTGGCAGCAGGCCGGCGGCGTAGACCTGCGCCGCTACCTCGCCACGGCGCGTGCGACCGGCCTTGAGCGCTGGATTGTTGGCCACCGCCAGCATAGCGACTTCTATCCAGTCCAGGCCGTCGGATGCATCGAAGGGATGGTCTTTGAGTTGTGGCAAGGGAAAAGATTCCACATCGACCTTCAGGGCGGCAATGTCCGTGGCAAGATCCACGGCCTTGGGTAACGGCTTGGGCTGGTAGGATGCACAGGCACTTAACGAAAAAATGAGGACTGTCATCCCCAGCGTCTTGATCGTTGGAAGCCCCTTGAAAATGCTGATCGCCGACATGGCATGGTCCCTTTATCACGAATGCATCGTCCCCGATCACATCGTCAACAATGCCGTGCCCTTCAAATTCTCCCATATCCAATTTTTACAGAGCTACGGCTAATTATCCCTTACCGTTTGGCAAGGTTCCCGGAAATACCAGCGAGACCCGCAACCCCGGCTTGTTGTCTTCCAGGACCAGTTGCGCTCCGTGCAGTTCGGCCACCGCCTTGACCAGGCTAAGTCCAAGACCATTACCCCGCGTACTGCGGGCGCTGTCCAGGCGCACGAAGCGCTCCAATACTTTTTCCCGACACTGGGGCGCAATGCCAGGGCCATTGTCACACACCTGCAATCGCGGCCTGCCTCCGTGTCGATCCACGCGCAGGGCGATATGGCCACCTGTCGGTGTGTACTTGAGGGCGTTTTCCAGAAGATTGCTCAATGTTTGACCAACGAGATGGCGGTTTCCACCGATGTGTACATCCGGTTTGATATCGAGCATGAAGCGCAGTCCCTTCTCCTCGGCTTGGTCCCGGTAAAGCCCTCCCAAGCTGACAGCAAGTTTGGATAGATCCACTTTGCCCCAGTCTCCTCGCCGGACCCCGCCTTCGGCCTGGGCAATCTCCAACAGTGCATTGAATGTATGCAACAATTCGTCGGCGTCTGCGACCGCCCGGCTCATGGCCTCCTCGTATTCCGCTTTCTCTCGCGCCTCCAGCAAGGTCACCTCCAGTCGGTTGCGCAACCTGGAGAGGGGGCGGCGCAGATCATGGGCCACATTGTCCGTGACCTGGCGCATACCGGCCATCAGCGCCTCTATCCGGTCCAGCATGGCATTGAGGTGTTGCGCGAGCTCATCGAATTCATCGTTACGCCCGACAATGGGGACCCGCTGAGTCAGGCCTCCCCCAGCAACGGCGCGGGCAGTTGCATTAATGGTGTCGATCCGCTGCAATACGCTACGACCGAGAAAGATACCCATCGCCAGCGCCAGTATCACCGAAATGGCGAGAATCAGCGCCATCGCCGTAAGACTGTACTCTTGCAGATCCTCGGCATGGCGGACACTCTGGGCGACAAGCAGGCGTTCACCTTGCGGCAGAGTCACGGCGATCATGGGCCAGTAGCCGTCGTAATCTTCCACTTTGCCAGGGATGAGATCATGCTCGATCCAGATATTGTGTACTTCGTCATCCGCTTGCAGTGACGGCGGCCAGGCTTTCAAGTCACCGGCCAGACGCTGCCCATTCTGTGATAGCAGCAAATAGTAACGCCGGTTTTCCTTCGGCCCCTGGCTCCGCGCCTGTATCACCCTCTTTACGGCGGTGCTACCCCGGTCATGTACAAGCCGTTGCAGCTGATGCATCTCTTGCTCAAGACTCGCCACCATCTGTGCGTCGATATATCGGCTGGTGGTCCAGTACAGAAAGCCCAGGGCCAAGCCCGTGAGCAGCGCATAAAGCAGCGCATATCTCAGCGCCACCCGGATCGCGCTGGTATGGAATAGTCTGGACAGGTCAACCAAGGCGATATCCTCTGCCGCGCATCGTGTGCAACAGCGGCGTATCGAAACCCTTGTCTATCTTGCTGCGCAATCTCGAAATCTGGGTGTCAATCACATTGGTTTCCGGATCGAAATGGATATCCCATACATGCTCCAACAACATGCTGCGGGTCACCAACTGACCCGCATGGCGCATGAGATATTCCAACAAGCACAATTCACGGGGCTGCAAGCGAATCGTACGTCCCTCACGGGTGATCTTGTGGGTGAGCAGATCAAGCTCCAGGTCTGCCACTTTCAGCCGGTTTCGGATCTCTGTGGGCTGTACCCGCCGGACCAGCGCCTCAAGACGGGCGAGCAGTTCGGAAAAGGCGTAGGGCTTGACCAGATAATCGTCTCCACCGGCACGCAGACCTTCCACCCGGTCATCCACCTCGCCCAGTGCACTCAAGATCAACGCCGGTGTACCCCAGCCTTGGGCCCGCAACGCCTGGATAATGGAGAGTCCGTCCCGCCCGGGCAGCATGCGGTCTATCACCAAAACGTCATAGTCTTTGGACAAGGACATCCGCAAACCCTTTTCGCCATCCGTGGCGTGGTCTACGTCATAGCCGCTTTCAGTCAGCCCCTTGACCAGATATGCGGCCGCTTCCCGGTCGTCCTCAATCAGTAAAATTCGCATGAACCAATTATATGCCGAATAGCGGATTGGATATCCTCAACCAAGACGGGGACTCCACCCAGGTGGCCTTGGCTAAACAGCAGATCAACTAAGAGGTCATCAACTACACTGCTATCCGCTTGTTTGGCGGTTTTTATTTGGCATGGCTTATTTTTTCTTGCGTGAAGACCACCAGTGGGGTGCTTTGCTCTACAATGTCGATGATGCGCGTGCCGTCCCAACGGTAGACGAGGTGGGCACCCTGTCGGTGAAGCAATACCGTGACCGGGCGTAGCGCCGCCAGGCAATCGCCGCCGGGATGGCGGACGCTCCGGTAGACGTTGCCGTAGGCCTGTGCATCGGCAGCCAGCAAGTGTCTGGTGAATTGCTGAGAGGGCAGATAGTCATCCGGGTCATGGAGCCTGCTGTATAGGGGGGCGCGAACGTCATAGCAGGCTTTCAGGATTTCCCCCACCCAGGCCTGCATGTGGAAATCCTGGGCACGGATGCCGCGCTCTCTGGCATAGCGTTCCTTGTGGTAGGCGGTCTCGCGAATGGCCGTCTCAAGTGTCCGTGACCCATAGTAGATGCCGATGCGGTCAGCGGGGACGCCGACCCTCCTACGAGACTCACCCCTTGCCACCAAGTGGAGTATCATGACGGATAACGATTGCCACAACGAGGGGGTGGCTGGTGTTCCGTATCCTGGTGATGGTGCTTGCCTGTGTTATGGCGTGGCCTGCGCTGGCCGAGGGGCAGGCTGGCGGGCAGCCGCTGGTGGTGGTGCTGGAGGTGGAGGGAGCCATCGGTCCTGCCACCTCTGATTATATTGGGCGCGGCCTGGTGCGGGCCCGGGAGCGGGGGGCGCAGCTGGTCATTCTGCGCCTGGATACCCCCGGCGGGCTGGATAGCGCCATGCGTGACATCATCCAGGACATCATCGCCTCGCCCATCCCCGTGGTGAGCTTCGTGGCCCCCAGCGGGGCGCGCGCGGCCAGCGCCGGCACCTATATCCTCTATGCCAGCCATGTGGCGGCCATGGCGCCGGCCACCAATCTCGGTGCCGCCACGCCGGTGCAGATCGGCGGCTTGCCGGGGGGCGGCCAGGACGGGGAAGAGGGGCCGGAGGGGAAGCGGGCGCCGCCCCACGACGCCATGGGCAAGAAGATCGTCAACGATGCCGTGGCCTATATCCGCGGCCTGGCCCAGATGCGCGGCCGCAACGCCGACTGGGCGGAGCAGGCGGTGCGCGAGGGCGTCAGCCTGTCCGCCGATGAGGCCCTGGCGGCGGGGGTCATCGATCTCATGGCCAGCGACCTGGCGGATCTGCTGGCGCAACTGGACGGCCGCACCGTGCAGGTGCTGGGCCAGGAGCAGGTGCTGGCTACCCGCGGGGCGGCGCTGGTGCGCGAGGCCCCCGACTGGCGCTCGCGGCTGCTGGCCCTGATCACCGATCCCAACGTGGCCTATATCCTGATGCTCGTCGGGATCTATGGCCTGATCTATGAATTCGCCAGCCCCGGCATGATCCTGCCGGGGGTGGTGGGCACCATCTCTCTGCTGCTGGCCCTGTTCGCTTTCCAGGTGCTGCCCATCAACTATGCCGGCCTGGCCCTGATGCTGCTGGGCATCGCCTTCATGATCGCCGAGGTGTTCGTGCCCAGTTTCGGCGCCCTGGGCATTGGCGGGGTGATCGCCTTCGTCATCGGTTCCATCATGCTGCTGGATACCGGGGTGCCGGGCTACGGGGTTTCCATTCCCCTGATCGCGGTCTTTGCCGGGCTCAGCGCCGCTTTTTTCATGCTGGTGATCGCCATGGTGGTAAAGGCGCGGCGCCGCCCGGTGGTGACCGGCCGGGAGGCGCTGCTGGGCAGTGTGGGTGAGGTGGCGGAGGCCCACGGCCATGAAGGGCGGGTGCGGGTGCACAGCGAATCCTGGGCCGCCCGCAGCCGCAGCCCCCTGCAAGTTGGCCAGCAGGTGCGGGTGCTCGATGTGGAGGGGCTGACCCTGGTGGTGGAGCCCGTGGAACAGGAGGAAACCTGACATGATTACTGTCACAGCTATATACGTCATCGTGGGCGTGGTGATCGCCTTTTTCGTCGCTGCTATCCGCATCGTTTTCGAGTACGAGCGCGGTGTGGTGTTCACCTTCGGTCATTTCTGGAAGGTGAAGGGACCTGGTATCCGCCTGGTGATTCCCTACATCCAGCAGATGCGCCGTGTGGATCTGCGCACCATCGTCATGGACGTGCCCAGCCAGGATGTGATTTCCAAGGACAATGTTTCCGTGAAGGTGAACGCGGTGCTCTACTACCGGGTGATCGATCCCCAGAAGGCTATCATCCAGGTGGAGCAGTTCGAGGTGGCCACCAGCCAGCTGGCTCAGACCACCCTGCGTTCGGTGCTGGGGCAGCATGAACTGGACGAGATGCTCTCGGAGCGGGACAAGCTCAACCGTGACATCCAGAAGATCCTCGATCAGCAGACCGATGCCTGGGGCATCAAGGTGGCCAATGTGGAGATCAAGCATGTGGACATCGACGAGAGCATGATCCGCGCCATTGCCCGCCAGGCGGAGGCGGAACGCGAACGGCGTGCCAAGGTCATTCATGCCGAGGGCGAACTGCAGGCCTCCTATAAGCTGCTGGAGGCCTCGCAGATTCTTTCCAAGCAGCCCCAGGCCATACAGCTTCGTTACTTGCAGACCCTCACCGAGATCGCCGGCGACAAGAGTTCCACTATCGTCTTCCCCTTGCCCATGGATCTGCTGGAGCCTCTGCAGCAGGTGCTCAGGAAGAAGGGCGCGGTAGAGCCATCGTGACGATTTCAGTATGCACGGTGGGCAGAGCTCCCTCTGGCAAACCGTAATCCTGCGTCCATGGCGGCCGATGTATTGGTATAATCATCGGGATTATTTCGTATCCGCCATGGAGTCATAATGCAGTTGATCAGGAAAAAACCGGATCTGTACAATATGATGCAGGTGTATGAGGGCAATTACCGCCGCCTGATGGGCGTCCTGCCCCGCCTCAGGGAGATCCGCGGCAGTGTGGTGTCGGAGTTGCACGGCCGCCCGGTGCTGTTTGTCGATATGGTGGAACAGTGCAAATACACGTCTCTGCTGGCCATTACCCATTATCTCAGTGTCGACAGCCGCCAGGTGGCCGACATGCTCATGAAGGTGCGCGTCTATCATGATGCGCGCCTGGCCGAGGTGAGCGACTATCAGCGCCAGTCACGTTTTCTGCCGGTCTATTCCTATCCCAACCGGCGCATGTATCAGCCCTATGAAAAGCGCCAGGTCAACCTGTTCCTCAGCGAATGGCTGCGCTTCTGCCTGCGCTACGGCTGCCAGTTTGAAGATCTTGCCGATTCACCCTCGCCCTGATCCTTGCCATCTGCGGCTGCGCGGTTTGACTGGGCCACGCACTATCGCGTAGTCTTTGCCTTCATTTTTTCGGGCGGCGGTCTAGGCCTGCGTTTCGTCTGCCAATAAGAAAAAGAAAAGGGGGCAATATGATAGGGTTCAGCATCGGCCATGCCAGGGGCATCGTTGCAGCCATGTTTCTGCTGACGATAGCGGCTGCAGCGGCCGAAGACGGGGCAGCCGACGCGGAAGAGGCGGCCGTCAAATGGGGCGGGGAGGTGGAATTCGGCTATGTGAAGACCTCGGGCAATACCGATATCGAGAATATCGTACTCAAGGCCAAGCTGGAGAATGACCGCCCCCAGTGGTTTCACGAACTGCGCTTCAGCGGCATCCGCACCGAGGACTCGGGCAATACCACAGCAAAGAACTATCTTCTCCAGGGGCTGACGCGTTATAAGTGGTCACAGCGCCAGTATGCTTTTGCATCGGGGCGCTATGAGAAGGATGATTTTGCCGGTTACGACTACCGCATCGTGGGTGTGGTGGGCATCGGCCGTAAGGTGCTGAAGGCGGAATCCTACCACCTGGATCTGGAGGTCGGTGTCGGTGGCCGCCAGACGGCATTCATCGACAAGCCGGATTCCAGGGAGGGCATTGGCCGTCTGGCCGGCAATTTCAAGTGGCAGATCAGTGAGACCAGCGAATTCAGCGAGGAACTCTATAGCGAATTGGGCGGCGACAATACCGTCACCAATTCCCTGAGCGAACTGAAGGTTAAGGTTATCGGTCATCTGGCCGTTAAAATGGCAGTCAGGGTGACCCACAACACCGATGTGCCGCCCGACACCGACAAAACCGACGTCAGGTCCGCAGTGACCGTGGCCTACGACTTCTGACGTCTGCCTGGTGGATGCAGCAGCGCCTGCCTGCCGTTGCCACCATGTCCAACAAGAGGTGAAATGAGCGATGAAACTGAGACTGTCTGCTGTTTTTCCATTATTGCTGCTGCTGATCTTGATTTGTGGGACGGCAGCTGCAGATACCCTCGGCGTGCGCGTGGGTGCCGCTTACTGGGGTTATGACATCGAGGGTTTTGCCCGCTACAAGAGCAAGGATCCCGCTGACAACATCGATGTCCAGGACGATCTGGGCTACAACGATGATTCCCTAGTGTTCGGTTACATCGTCCTGGAGCATCCCATACCGCTGTTGCCCAATGTCAAGATCAGCAAGACCTCTATCGACAGCAGTGCCCGCGGCGTGCTGTCCGCCCAATTCAACTATGGCAACGTGACCTTTTCAGCCAGCGACAACGTGGACAGTGATATCAAGCTGGACCAGGTGGATATCACCCTCTACTACCAGATCCTGGACAACGTGGTCAATCTCGATCTGGGGCTCAACGCCAAGTACATCGACAGTGAGGCCGCCATTCGCAGCCTGAGCAATCCCACGCTCAATGAGCAGGCCGATGTCTCCGGCTGGGTGCCTATGGTCTATGCCGGCGTGGGTGTGGACCTGCCCTTCTCCGGGCTGGCGCTGAGCGCCGACGGCAGCTACGTCGGTTACAGCGGCAGCAAGTTCTATGACTACTCGCTGCGTGCCACCTATACCACCCCCTGGGTGGTGGGCGTGGACGTGGGTTACCGGAAGCTGAAGCTGGACCTGGACGATTTCGACAATTCCTACGCCAACATCGAGTTCTCGGGCCCCTATGCGGGGCTCTATGCCAGCTTTTGAGCCTGAAAACTCATTGTGGAGCAGAGACGCCGGCTAATCAGCCGGCGTTTTCTTTGAGAAAAGAAGCAAGATACAAGTTACAAGATACAAGGGGTTGAGGGGCGCATTCGCGCCCGCCCGGGATTTTTGGTGGGCGGTGCCCACCCTGCCATGGGCTCAGTCCTCAATCCTCCCCAAATAGACACCTGCCCGCTCCATGGGTTAGAATCCCTCCCGGTTGATAATCATGGTCAATGAAGACATCAAAAACCGGTATTTTCGAGGGCGGGAGAAGCGGAATGGCTTCTCCCGTTTTCTATGTCTGATATGCTGAGGGCGCCGCAAGGACAGGCCGTGCTGGCGCTGGCCAATGGCAGTGTCTTTCGGGGCACGGCCGTGGGCGTGGCAGGGCAGGCGGTGGGGGAGGTGGTGTTCAACACCGCCATGACCGGCTATCAGGAGATCCTTACCGATCCCTCCTATGCGCGTCAGCTGATCACCTTCACCTATCCCCATATCGGCAACACCGGCGCCAACGAGGACGACGACGAGTCCTCGCGGGTCCATGCCGCGGGGGTGGTGATCCGCGATCTGCCGCTGCTGGCCAGCAACTGGCGTTCCCAGGAAAGCTTCGGCGATTTCCTGCACCGCCACCAAGTGGTGGGGATCGGCGACATCGACACCCGGCGCCTGACCCGCATGCTGCGGGAGGAGGGCGCCCAGGGCGGCTGCATCATGGCCGGGGATCAGGTCGACGAGGCCGCCGCCGTGGCCGCCGCGCGCGGTTTTGCCGGTCTCCAGGGCATGGACCTGGCGGCGGAAGTATCCACTGACATGCCTTACGAATGGGCCCAGGGCAGCTGGCGCTTCGAGGGCGGCGTGCCTCCGGCCCCCCATCCCCTGGAGGAACACCTGCCCTGGCATGTGGTGGCCTATGACTACGGCGTGAAGCGCAATATCCTGCGCATGCTGGTGGACCGCGGCTGCCGCATCACCGTGGTGCCGGCCGCCATGCCGGCGGCCGAGGTGCTGGCGCTGCGTCCCGACGGGGTGTTTCTCTCCAACGGGCCGGGAGATCCCGAGCCCTGTGGCTACGCCATTGCCGCCATCCGCGAACTGCTGGCGGCGCAGCTGCCGTTGTTCGGCATCTGCCTGGGGCACCAGCTGCTGGCCCTGGCCAGCGGCGCGCGCACCGTGAAGATGAAGTTCGGCCACCACGGCGCCAATCACCCGGTGCAGGACCTGGCCTCGCAGCAGGTCATGATCACCAGCCAGAATCACGGCTTCGCGGTGGACGAGGCCTCCCTGCCGGGCACTTTGCGCCCCTCCCACCGTTCTTTGTTCGATGGCACCCTGCAGGGCATCGAGCGCAGCGATAAGCCGGCCTTCGGCTTCCAGGGCCACCCCGAGGCCAGCCCCGGCCCCCACGATGCTGCGCCCCTGTTCGACCGTTTTATCGAACTCATGAAGCAAAAAAGGACTGAGGACTGAGCATGAATACTTGTATCTTTTCCCTTTGCCCTTGTATCTGATTTGATATGCCCAAACGCACTGACATCGAAAGCATCCTGATCATCGGCGCCGGCCCCATCGTCATTGGCCAGGCCTGCGAGTTCGACTATTCCGGTGCCCAGGCCTGCAAGACTTTGCGGGAGGAGGGCTATCGCATCATTCTGGTGAACTCCAACCCTGCCACCATCATGACCGACCCGGCCATGGCGGATGCCACCTATATCGAGCCGCTGCGCTGGGAGACGGTGGCGAAGATCATCGAGCAGGAACGCCCCGATGCCCTGCTGCCCACCATGGGCG